>PWTU01000419.1 GCA_003562775.1 Ignavibacteriales bacterium | reverse complement strand
GGGTATACTCTTGGAGATCGTCATTATTTATTTGTTGCAAACTTGCAAACTGGGATGTGATGCCGGTTAACCGGACACGATCGCCGTCGCGTAAGAAACCTGTTTCAACATCATCATTCCATTCTCGATCGCCGGAAGATCGAACAACATATCCTGCAGTGTGATCCTGCAGCCGTGTGAAGTCGCCCATAGCACGGGTAATAACACCTTCGATTGTTACGAGCGAACCCAGCGGTAAAATATCCCGCGCCATTACAATCGGCATCGTGTCGTATTCAAGTGCATCCCATTCATGATAGAGATGTGCTGCATCGGTTATTTCAACTGCCCGGTTTGGGTCGCCGGGCCACTCGCCGTGATCCCAGCTCGGCGCACCGTCGATGACACGGAAGAATTTGTATTCATAGTCTCCCGGCATTAGATCAAGCGTAATGTAATAGATATACGGATACGCTTCATGCGGCGCCATTACTAAATTCGGGTTGGTACCCGGTTGCTGCCATTCGGGATCCCATATGTTTCCGGCTATAACAACATCGTCTGTTTCGGGATTAAACGGTGAGGCATCGGTCATATCGACATAGAATGTGACCGGCACTCTATCATCATCGGGATGTGCAACGTATAAATCCGGGTCCATATACACCCAAGCTGCCGCTGCCTCATGACCATGTTCACGGAACCACCAGACGCGATTGCCATAGGTATCGGCAGGATTTTCCATTATATCGCCGTCAAAAACTGTGATGCCCATAAAGACAACTCCATCGCCGCGTCCTGACGGATAACCGAGAGCGGTTAAATCTATTGCCATCTCGATCGAGTATCCTTCATCGACGTTGGTTGGATCATCGACGATAGTATTTTCGTGTAAAGCTATTCCGACCCGTGCAGCATCAAGAGAATCAATAAGAACTGCAAGGTCTCCATCATATCTCGGCGCACCATCTTCACCGACCCAAACAAACAACTCACGTGGTGCAAGCATATTCGCTCCGTCTCTCAACTCACGGTGGTTAAGCGTCACGCGCACACCGTCGCGAAGATCGAATTCATCGGTGCCGACTACTACCTGATCACGTATATCGAAGCCCAAATAGAGCGTATCTTCAATAAAGAACCACTTCACCGTCGCATCGGCGGGATCCAGTATTTCTGCATGTGCTCCGTCGATTTCCGGCTGGAATTGTCCGCTTCTATAAGGTCCGATGCTCGGATATGATTCGCGTAAATCGTCGTCGCCAAAACGAATATCGAAACCTTCGGCGTACTCCCAAACCATATCCGTTAACGATCCGTTGATCACCGGAGGGGTATGATTGGAAGCGTTGGGTATGAATGCCTCAGCTTCAAGTTCGGGTAATACCGATGTCTCCGCCGTCACATTAGGATGGACATAAATCCGCGCCTTATTATGACCGTTGTTATTTCCCCAGGGATTCTGCCACCAGACACGGTTTGAACTAAATATCTCCTCATCGAACGGCCAGAGCCAATCCGCATCCCATATAGATATATTAAATTCTACGATTTCGCCATCGGGGTTTTGCAGATCATAACCCATCATCTCGAGATTAAATCGCATCTCTACCGTCCAACTTGTATCCGGTACAGAATCATCATTTGATAATCCCTGTACTGTTGTAACCGCATCCCACGCTTCAATCTGCTCTTCGGTTCTTGGCTCATCGTATTCCCAATTTGCCCATCTTCCGATAAATCGTGGACCGATGCCTGCCGGCAGCGCTGTATCGGCTTGTGGGTACCACCACGAATAAAAATATTCACCCGGCGGTGTCGGTCTATCGGGTACACTCCGGTCGGGAATGTTCATCAATAATCCGTCCCATCGCGCCCAATCGGATGAACCGCCGATGGACTGATCGTAAATTGTTGCTCCCAAGTATAAATAATTTCCCTCTACAAGAAACCGTAAAATGGCATATGTAGAGTCGGTTGTTTCCACTCCTCCTTCCACACCCCAGCCGCTGTTTGGAATACCTGCATCTTTACCATATTCCAAAGTCCATACTTCTGCATTCTCCCACTCAGGTTCATCGAGGACTCCATCAAGAGTGATAGTACCTTCCGGAACGGTACGCGCCCACATTGCGTCGGTCCGTTCGATCATCTGCGCTTGTAATTGCGTAACCATGAACAGAAGCAGGACGCCAAAAAGAATAACATTACGTTTCATAACGAGACTCCTTGTTGGTTTAAAAAAATGAAATAAAACGAAAAACCTCTCATACAACTAATACGTCGGTATCACCTCCTTTTGGTTTTCGTAAGATGCTAAAACGGAACACCCGCAAGATTCACGAATTGCTAATTGTGTGGGAAATATGATTCGTTCTTTTTTTGTATTGTTATTGTATTCAACTGCATTTATTAATCTTTCTACTGCAAGTATACCCATCTTATGTATGGGAACGTGGACAGTACTCAGAGATGGTTTTACGTACCGGGAAATCGGAATATCATCGAAACCGATCAATGCTATATCGTCCGGTACAACCAATCCCTTATCATGATAAGCTTTCAATGCACCGATAGCCATTGAATCGTTTGACGCAAACACTGCGGTCGGATGCGGTGTAATTG
>PWTU01000036.1 GCA_003562775.1 Ignavibacteriales bacterium | reverse complement strand
TGGCTGCAACTGCAAATCAAATGGGATTAACCTTAAACAATCATCCCAAAATTATAGCGTTTGGTGCCGAAAATTCAACAGACTTTCAGATACAAGATATAAAAAAATTTACGACTGCAACTCTAACAGAACATTATGGTTCCGTTGAAGGATGCGGAAGCGCATCATATTGTCCCCATAACGTTTTTCATGAAGATTTTGAGTACGGAATATTGGAATGCGTTGATCCTGACATTCAGGAAGATGGAACCATCAGCGGTAAAATAGTATGTACAGGTTTTGCGAATTTTGATTTTCCTCTCATACGATATGAAATAGGTGATATAGCGACGTGGGCGCCCGTTAATTATCAGTGTCCCTGCGGTTTGCAATCAAATGTAATTATGCACATAGATGGACGAAACGATGACTATATTATCACTCCTGAGGGACGCAAAAGCAAAGATATGGAGTATGTCTTCCACAATACTGATAATGTCCGGGATGCTCAAATAGTTCAATATAAGTGTGATGAATTGATTGTAAGGATCGTACAAAGAAACAGATATACAGAAAAAGATGAAGAATCTATAAAGGATGGAATTAGAAGGTGGATAAGTCAGAATTTTGAAATCTTGTTTGAATACGTAAATGAAATAGAAAGAGAACCAAACGGAAAGCAACGATTTGTAAAGAATTATATAAAAAAGAATAAATACAATAGTATTGAAGTGTAAATGATTACTCCTATAAGAAATATCGCGGTTATATTAAAACAGTATGGTATCTCAAGACTGGGGTATCGAGTTTATTTTGACTTGATGCGTAGATCCGGTATTCTTAAAATAAGATTTCTGAATGGGAATTATGAACGTATAAATTATGTAAACAAAATTATAAACGAAAAATATCAAAGCGAATCAAATCTAAAATCGATATTAGAGAGAAATATTGGTAATTATTTTTATACGACAGGAATTCAAACTCAATTAGATATCAACCAATTAGAAAATGCATTTTATGAAGTTAAGAATATTAAGCAGGGTAAATTCTTATATTTTTCTTCAAAATACGGAACTTTGGGATATCCCGACAGCGACTGGTTACTTAATCCGTTTGATAATAAAAGATTTTATAATAATAAGCACTGGACGAGTCTCTCCGATTTCAACGGTAATTTAGGAGATATAAAGTACATATGGGAGCAATCAAGATTTGGGTGGGTATATTCTCTTGTACGTATTTATGCATCTTGTCGGGAAGAAAAGTACGCAGAAATGTTCTGGAATTTGCTTGAGTCTTGGCTTAGAACAAATCCTCCAAATATGGGACCAAACTGGCAATGCGGTCAGGAAGCGGCAATCCGTTCCTTTGCGGTGATATTCGCTCTGTTTACTTTTTTAGACAGTGCTGCAACAACCGAGGAGAGACTTGGTAAGGTATTATCTTTACTTAATACATCGGCTGAACGTATTAATAAACACATTAATTATGCACGTATACAGATGGGAAATCATGCGGTCAGTGAGGCGGGAGCATTGTATACTATCGGAATATTATTTCCATTTTTGAAGAATTCCAAAAAATATAAAAAGTTCGGTAAGTATGTGCTTGAAGATGAAGTTAAAAAATTTAATTTTTCGGACGGATCATATATTCAACATTCCATGAATTATCAGAGGTTAATGTTACATGTATATCTTTGGTGTTTCAGACTTGCACAAATAAATTCACTGAAATTTTCCGAATTTACATACGAACGAATTAGGCGATCTTATTTGTTTTTATATGATATGCAGGATCCCGATAGCGGTTATACTCCTAATTACGGACCCAATGACGGTGCTAATATCTTTTCGTTATCAAATTGCGAATATCCCGATTTCAGACCGGTTATACAAGCGTTTCACTACCTTTACACAGGTAAAAGAATCTATGAAGATGGTCCGCACGATGAACTAATGTTTTGGTTGTTCGGCCGGGATTCATTAAATGCAAAAGTTGATCTTATAGAAAGAAAAAGTAGAGATTTCCACACTGGTGGGTACTATACATTCAGGAGAAAAAACTCTTGGGGAATGACCAGGTGTCATACATACCGCAGCCGACCAAACCAGGCAGATATGCTCCATTTTGACCTTTGGTGGAAGGGAACCAATGTCCTAAGAGATTCAGGTACGTACTCCTATTTCGATCCGGTAAACAATTGGAACAGGTTTTTCGTTTCTACAAGGGCTCATAATACTGTTGAGGTTGGTAATACCGATCAGATGATCAAGGGAGACCGTTTCAGGTGGTATAGTTTGTTGAAATCCCGGTTCCATTTTCATGTGACAAATAAATCATATGAAGTCTGGCAGGGAGAACACGATGGATATAAAAGATTGTCGAGCAAAGCTATTCACCGTCGTGCGATTGTTAATTTGTTTGAGGATTACTGGCTGGTTATAGATGATATCCTTGGTAAAGGTAAGGAACTGACCCGGTTAATCTGGAATTTTCCTGATATATCGTATAGAAAATTACCGAACGGTATTACGCTGGAGACAGATAACGGTGAGGCGAATATTGTTGTGAAACCTTTAAATCATGATCCGGATATACACATTTTTTATGGAAGTGAATCCGGGGAACGATTCGGATGGAGTTCATTACATTATGGAGAGAAAAAACCGACTCCGGTATTAATTGCTGAATCATATTCAAAATTGCCAGTTAGATATATAACATGTATTTCACTCGGAAATCAGAACCCGGAAATTACACACTTTAATTCATCGATAAGATTAAATCTGATAAATAATAAAGAACATGCCGAAGTAAAATTAGGATTATTAAAGAAAGACGGCTCTTGCATTGACGAATTGTTTATCAATGATAAGTCGGTCTGGAAAAGATAAAAATTGATATCGAGTAATGAGCGTGCCGGATAGAAAATTTAAAATAATACCCGCCAATGAAAATCATCTTACGGGAATTGTTACATGTCATGAGACAGCATTTCCCGGTGAATTTCTTACTTTACTGGGTCCCCGTTTTTTGAGGTCATTTTATAAATATTATTGTAATCATCCGGATGCAATTTTCCTTATTGCAAAAGATAATGAAACCGGCTTGATTGGTGGTTTGGTCGCCGGTGGAGCGCCGTATGTACGGGGTCATTTTATGAGAAAATATATACCTTTGTATTTACCTGTAATATTATATAAAAGTTTGGTGAACAGTAAGATTCGAAAAAGGTTAATAGAACACACAGCCAATGCTGTATCCTCATTATCAAAAAAAATAGGAATAGCAAAAACCCTTAATCATGCCCCTGATAATGAATATTATGATGTATTATCGTCAAGTCTCCTCTCAATATGCACTCACAGCGGGTACCGGGGAAAAGGAGCCGCTGCTGCATTAATGGAAGCATTTAGAAATGAAAGTGAGAAGAGGGGATATCGTTCAATGAGGTTAAGTGTACATAATGATAATACCGCCGCTATAAAGCTTTATAAGAAAATGGGGTGGGAAATTGTCATGGAAAGTCCTAAAGGAATATATTTTAAAAAAGAGATTAGAGAGAATTAAGTTTGAGGCTTGTTATTCTCACCCAATATTTCCCGCCAGAAATGGGGGCACCACAATCACGATTATACGAGTTTGCAAAAGGTTTCAGCGAACGGGGATGGGATGTATCGGTGGTGACCGCCCTGCCAAATTACCCAACCGGTTCGATCTTCCCCGGTTACAGGAAAAAACTACGTGTCTATGAAACCTATGAATATCTTGATGTGACCCGCTACTGGCTGTATGCATCGAACTCGGCGCGAGCCGCCCCCCGTATTGCAAGCATGCTTTCATTCTCTATCAGTGCTCTATTATCGTTTTTTCGTATTCGCAGATATAAACCCGATATTATTTTTGTTGAAAGTCCTCCGTTAACCCTCGGGTTTACCGGATATTTGCTTGCCCGTTTTACAAGAGCCCGGTTCGCGTTGAATATTTCAGATATCTGGCCCTTGTCGGCATATCATCTCGGTGCTATTTCAAAGGGATTTCTCTATCGCAGAATCGAGCAGCTCGAACGGTTTCTCTACCGGAAATCGGATATATCCAGCGGGCAGTCCAATGAGATTGTGGCGCACCTCAAAGAAAATGGCGCACAAAAAACATTTTTATTCAGGAACGGTGTTGACACGACACGTTTTCAAGGTGTAGAGAAGAAAATGAATTCATCCGGTGAATCATTTGTATATGCAGGATTGCTTGGTGTTGCACAGGGTGTATACTCTATCTGCAGTCAAATAAACTTCAAGGAACTGGGTGCAGAATTTCACATTTACGGTGAGGGGTATGAAAAGAAACGTATTAAGAACTATTTAGCGGAAAATCCTGACAGAAACATATTTCTTCACGAACCGGTTAACAGAAGCACTATTCCGGAGGTACTTGCATTATATGACGGAACAATCATTCCCCTTGTGAAAAATATTTATGGTGCCGTGCCCTCAAAGATATACGAGGCGATGGCAGCGGGATTGCCGATACTCTTCTCGGGTGACGGCGAGGGCGCCGCTATTGTTGAAGACCATAAAGCAGGTATGGTCTCACCGGCAGGTGATATGGAAGCTTTGAGGGAAAATATATGCAAGTTTATAGAAGAAAAGCATAAACGTGAGGATTATTCACAAAATTGTCTCGCGGCGGCAAGAAACATTTTCGACCGGAGAAAGATAATCGATAGGTTTGATGTGGTATTGAGGGAGATGGTTGAGGGGAGACAGGTGAGAGGTTCCGCCTGCGCCGAGAAGCAGGCTTCGGCGCACAGGGAGAGGTGAAACGTTTCATTAGATATGGATGATTGCAATTAAAAATGTTAAATCGTAGAAAAATCAGACCTACTATCTATTGGAAAAATTTGATATGAGTAGGTTTGTAATTTGTATTAATAACGATAACAACCGGGCCAGTTTAATTGTTGGAAAAGTATACCGGCAACTGGTTGATGATGAAGCTGAGGCTAGGTCAATGGTTCGGATAATTGATGAGGATAAATCTGAAACCGATGGTTACCTATATCCGTCATCTATGTTCATACCGATAGATTTACCTGCAGAAGCAAAAAAAGCACTGATTGATGATTATACAAAATAATAATATATTCTATTGCCGTTTCAATTGAATATATTTTCCCTTTTATGTCCACCCACTAAACCTTCCCCGACAAGTCGGGGCTCAGTTTAACACCATACTCGTGAATAATATCACTCTGAGTTATTGATTATTCCGATATTTCGGAATAATTTATCAGTGTATAGTAAATGATAACATTCTTACATGAAACTGCATTACCTCTGCAAAGCCGTATAAGCTATCCCGATGGAATAGATCGAGCTTTTAAGGAAGTTATTCCATATAGATACGAAATCAGCTCTATAATGAGTTTACAAGACCGCCTGGCGGCGGACTATACAGCTCTGGAGAGCGGTTAATACATTATTAGTAACGAACATTTTATATTCTAAAACTGATCATACATATGAACATCCCTTTCTACAAACCAAGTATAACCGATGACGAAATACATGAGGTGATCGACACCCTCCGGTCAGCCTGGCTGACAACAGGTCCCAAGACAAAGCAATTTGAAAAAGAATTCAGTGCGTATATGGGGCATTCGTATTCCCTTGCCGTAAACTCGTGTACCGCCGCGCTCCATCTTGCGCTTGAAGCGGTGGGGTTGAAGGAAAATCAAACGGTTGTCGTTCCGTCGATGACGTTTGCGGCGACTGCTGAAGTTGTCAGATATTTTAACGCCCGGCCATTGCTTGTCGATTGCAGGGAGGATGATTTTAATATCGATGTTGATGACGTTGAAAGACGAATAGAGGACGCTCTTAAAAAGGGTGAAGATGTTGCGGCGATAATACCTGTTCATGTCGGCGGACAGGTAGGAGATATGACGGGCATAATGCGTTTGGCCGATAATTATAACCTAAGAGTAATCGAGGATGCAGCACATTGCTGTCCTGCCTATTACCGTGATGATACAACCGATGTATGGAAACAGGTCGGCAGTGTCGGGGAGATCAGTTGCTATTCATTTTATGCTAACAAAACCATCACCACGGGAGAGGGGGGGATGGCATGTACGAACGATCGGGAATTGATCGAAAGAATGCAGATCATGTCCTTGCACGGAATATCCCGCGATGCGTGGAAACGTTTCAGCGGCGACGGTTCATGGTATTACGAGATCATAGCTCCCGGATTTAAATATAATCTGACCGACGTGGCTTCGTCGATCGGATTACATCAACTTCGTCGTGCGGATGCACTGCACAGAATGCGGACGTCGAGAGCGGAGCTCTATACCGAACTGCTTAAGGGTGTGGATGAGATTATACCTCCTTTCCAAAAGGAGAACCGCATTCATTCCTGGCACCTGTATGTAATCCGGTTGCGTTTATCGAAACTTTCTATAGACCGCGGTGAGTTTATAACAAAGTTGAAAGAAAAGGGAATAGGATGCAGTGTCCACTGGCTCCCCCTCCATATGCATCCGTATTATCGTGATCTCTACGGATACGTTCCGGAAGATATTCCCGTCGCGGCATCGTTGTATAATGAGATAATCAGTCTGCCGCTCTATCCGGATATGACCGATGAAGAAGTGCACTATGTGGTTGACAGTATACGGGATGTAGTTGCGGGGAACCGGAACGCGGGTTTATAGTGTAGTGTTGACAGTTTTAGGTAATTTTTGATATAAAGCACAGACTATGGAAAGTCCAAAGTGTTCTAACGCAAAGACCGCAGAGTTCGCAAATGAATCTAAACCACTAAGACCACGAAGGATTCACAAAGAACACTAAGAATTTATGAATAAAGAAAAAACAATATGAACTCGTGCTGTTTTGAACATTCGAACATTAGAATTTAGGTATTGTTTAGGATTTAGGGAATTAGTGCTTAGGATTTTCATCAGTATAAAGAACCAAGGTACTATCTTGTGTAACATCATTTATTACCTCTACGGTGAGTAAACATAATATTATTACTATTAATATATGCAAACATCAACTATCGATAGCGAAATCAAATTTTCATCCCGTTCTAATACGGCAAAACGAATCTTTGATCTGGTATGCACTATCCCCGGTCTGATTATATTGTCTCCTTTTTTTTTATTGATCGCTATCTGTATGAAGCTAACCGACAGAGGTCCGGTTTTTTTTTCACAGGAACGTATCGGCTATAAAGGGGAGCAATTCAGGATACTGAAGTTCAGAACAATGGTTGTGGATGCAGATAAAAAGGGTGGTCAGCTTACGGTAGGTAAGGATCCACGGATAACCCGGGTCGGCTCGCTGCTCAGAAAAACAAAGCTCGATGAACTGCCGCAGCTGATCAATGTGCTGAAAGGCGAAATGAGTCTCGTCGGGCCGAGGCCTGAGGTGCCTAAATATGTGAATTTATATACTGCTCAACAACAAAAAGTTCTCGACCTTATGCCGGGTATTACCGATCCTGCCTCAATAGAATACCGCAATGAAAATGAAATCCTATCACGGGCAGCAGATCCTGAATCCGTGTATAAGAAGGAGATAATGCCGGAAAAAATCCGGCTCAATCTTGATTATGGGAAGGAAGCATCAGTGATGACGGATATATACATAATTTTTAAGACAATAGGTAAAATACTTAAGTAATCACAATCTAAAAGGACCTATAAATTGCTTTTTCCCGCGCTGAACTTGTCCGGCACCCGTTATTTGGTACGATTATATAAAGTGTAATATCAGGCAGTTTTTTCCAACAGAAGATACCAGGTAAATTTTCAACACTCCCTCAGTTCATCGTTCCAACACTCCATTATCCCTTATATCCAATCAATCATTTAGTTAAAAATAGACTGTGAACACCACCCCTGCCAGAAACTCCTCTGCCATAACCCCGTTTTGAGGTCTATTTATCACATGCTGTGTATTTCCATCCACGTTGCTGTAATTATTGTATATGAATAGTAATGATATATCATACCTTTCTTGTTTGTGTGTAAGTAATCCGGTAAAAGAGTTTTTTCTTTCGGCTATTCCGTCTTTATAGGTTGAACTGTTATCAAGACCAATGTTCCATCGATGTCGTCTGCTTGCTATAAAAGTAAAATCATAATTGGAAAATGATCGAGAAAAATGGAATGATATCATCTCTGCTGCCGATCCCATGTGATGTCCCATGAGCGATCCTTTGTTTTGGAAGGTTGGCTGATTCGAGTGCCGGTACCAGGATATATTGTAAGGTCGTTCTCCCTTATACGGATCGTAGAAAATATAGTGGTTTTTATAATTCTGAGCATATTCAAAAACAAATTCCGAACCTGTGGTTTGTACCTGAAGACCGGTAATAATTCCGGTATCCAGAAACTCAAAGCCGAACGGTCCCACCCACAGATCCTTATCAAATTGAGCATCTGCAGTTTGCCAGTATGCATAGAGGTCTTCACCTCCGTATTCTGCGTAGATTTTCGCCCCCGTTATTACAGGTGTCAATGCTGACAGAAACCCCATATCCACTGAAATTTCAAAACTTGCCCGTGAATCTGTTTCCCCGACTCCTTCCCGTAAATTTGCTTCACGTCCGGTAAACATTAAAAAATAATCGGATAAACGGTAATTCCCGGAGTAAACGATTGTCTGTTTTAGATTAAGCTCCAGCCACGAGGCGGGGTGCCAGCTCAGTTTGTGGCCGATAATATTAAAATTCCGCGGCCAGCCATGGAAAAGTGTGTAATCGAAATTACCGATATACGGTATACGGAACGGTCGTTCGGTGCGGAACCGCACCAGTGTGTACGGTTCGGCGTTGTTAGAGAGCAGCAATGACCCGTAGTGTGAATGTCCGAGCCAGATATTGTTCCTGCCGATCTCCAATGATACCGCATCCGTCCGCAAAAATACCGACCCTTTTTTAAATCTTATACCCTCGATATTGTTTGCACGAATATCGTAGTTAAAATCAATATATGTTGCTATGTTACCCGCACCTGTCGCCGAAAAATAATAGTTAAGTCCCTTGTCGGCAAAGGTACCGTCCTGATTGGGAAAGGTATACCGCTCAAGCGGATAGGTTGTGGAGAGGTTTACGAAGCCGAGTGAAACGGATTGCAGGGGATTGATCCTGAATCGCGGGTTTTCACCGGCATACAGCGATACGGTATTACATATACCGTATGTAAACAGAAAGATGATAGCGATAAAAGCTGCACGACCGATCGGCATGCTATTCCCCCGGTTAGCCGGTTTTAGAATTTAGTTGAATGCCTGAAGCACTCTGAGATTCTTGAATAGTAATATACAGAGGGATTGTGGTACTATCAAGTATAGGCTCGATAAGGCAAAATAATTAAGGGCAAAATGATTTTTATGACGTCGTCCACGCTCCGATTTTGTACCGCCCCAACAGTGTAGAGGCGAAATTATTTTCGCCGTGAGACTTCGACAGAAATCGCTTAAACTTACAATTTTAATAAGTCGGTCTTCGACGGACTACGCCAAAATAATTTGGCTATTACATTGGACAGGCAATAATTTTGATGCCGCCCTTGCAGGGCTATGGGTTTATTCCGGTGTTTTTCTACACAGGGCTTCACCCTGTGCTTTTGATGCCGCTCCTTAGGAGCTTCTCATCCTGATACCCATCAACCTCGCCTACGCTAAAAAACAAGCTCCGGCGAGCAGGCAGCAACCGGCACCCAGCAACAAGTTTACCCACCGAAGCTCGACGAAGGAGAGCGTAGGTGGGCAACCAGCACCCAGGCTATGCAATGTTACGCTCAATGATTTTTGGTTTTAAGTCTTTTAAAAAGGACAGACATAAAACCCCGATAAATGTTGACAATGTATATAATATGTCATATCATAATATATGATACGCTGGAATGACGAGAAAAACAAAGATTTGCAACCGGGTTAATTGGCATGCATGTGGCGTGGTTCCCCTCTAAAAGAGGGGTTAGGGGTGTGTATTGAAAAATAGCAGAATATTAAAACGAAAGACATATCAGTATAAATTCATGCTCTCATCCCAAACCCTTTTCCAAGCAGAAAATTTCATAAAAAATACGGTGATAGATATGGCAAAGAAGAAACTTGATAAATATGAACAAGAGATAGA
>PWTU01000086.1 GCA_003562775.1 Ignavibacteriales bacterium | reverse complement strand
GTTAACATAATATACATTATGCGAACTATAGGATGAGGCCGAGAACCAAGTGTTTGCACCAGAAAACACAGGACTACCAGCCCCTGCCAGGCTTCATCTCAATTGCCGAATATCATTACCTCCAAAGCTTTTGGCTCAGTGCCTCGTTGAACCGCTCTGGTTCGGTCAGGAAAGGTGCATGGCCCGAGTCTTCCAGGACCAGATGCTGCTTGCCTTGCGGGGCCGAGACCTGATCGAACCACTCGGCGACCAGTTCTGCCGGGGTATTGAGGTCCCGGGCTCCGGAGATCAGCAGCATTGGCACCGGCATGGTCGGGACTTCCTCAAACAGGTCGCGACTGCGGTAATCGGGCCACATCGGTCCGCTGCCGCGATTTGCACCGTCAAGCCAGCGACGGATATCGGCCAGGCTGTACTCCGGGGCACGAATCAGCATCAGCGCAAGGCGCCAGACCGGTACGTTCATGCCGCCGCCATAGTCATCCAGCATCATCATCATTTCGACGTAGGCGGCATGCTCCAGCAAGGTTTCGGGCGTGGCAACATCCAGCCAGCGCTGATGCTCGCTGCGGCCAGCCGAGCGGATCAGCGGGCCAAGCCGTTGCAGCGTCACCTCGATGCCCCTTTTTGTGCTCACCTGCTGGCCAACCCCGATGTAGGCGGCATAATCCTCGGGCCAGCGCGCCACCAGCCGCGTGCCCAGCATCGAGCCCCATGAATGCCCCAGCACGATAATCTGCTCCGTGGCAAGACGCTCCCGCAGGTGCCGTGTGACCTCGTGGCCATCCTGCAGAAAACGCTCCATCGTCATCGTGGCCTCGTCGAAATCCCGCGGATTAGACTTGCCCGCGCCGCGCTGATCCCAGTGAACGACAACGAAATCGCGTTCCAGCGCTCGCGTGGTGGCATGGGCCAGCGGCATCTGGGCGGCACCCGGCCCGCCGTGCAGCCACAACAGCACCGGAGCGGTGCGATCCTGCCCCCGTATCAGCAGCCACTGCGTCATGCCGCCGATCTCCACCGGCTCGAGCAGCGCAATGGGTGCCGGTCCGGAACGGATGCTCGGTGTACTGCCAGGCAGGGATTTCCAGGTGACGATAAGCACCGCGCCGATCGACAGCAGCGCACCAACGATCATCGCGGTCAATATCAGCAGACGCCGCATGCTGTACTCATGGGGTGGCTAGAAATTGTAGGTCAGCGACGCTGTCAGCAACGTTCCTGCATCCGCAAACACCGAATCGCTGCCGCCGACAAAGAACTGTCCCAGGACCCTGAAATCGATGTCCTGGGTGACCGACCAGGTCAGTGACGGGCTGAGGAAAACTGCGCTTTCGTCGGGGTACCAGATGGCCGCCAGTGAGCCATCCAGCAGTGGATGAATCGGGTAGGTAAATTGCGTGGTGGCCTGGTAGGTGGAAAAAGACGGGTTGTCCGGCAGCAGTTGCTCGCCAAGCAGCGTGAAGTCATCTTGGCCACCGGCGCGGTTGTAGAGCATCTCGGCGACCGCAAACAGGCCGTTTTCAAACATGTAGTCGACCGACAGCGCCGCGATGAAGTTCGTCTCCCTGCCCTGCTCGCCAGAATCGATATCGGCATAGAACATGGTCTCACCCTTGAATCCGGCGCCCCCGAGGTTGCCTGCCCAGCCGGCACCGGTCGTGAATCGGTCGCGGTAGTAGCCACCGATGACCTGCACGTCGTAGCCATTGAGGTCGAATGCATACAGGGCTGCAGCCACACTGTCCCTGCTCTTCCTGCCCGGGCTCACTGCCAACTCGATGCGCGAGGTGAAATCCAGGTGTCGCTGAATGCGCACGGCATCTGAGCCCGGACGTTCCGGGTAGTCGAAGTCGTAGACCGAATAGATATTGAAGATGTCATTGGGGTTGGTGAGCATGTTCACACCCCAGTTGACCCGCTGGCGACCGACACGGACATCCCAGTCGTCAACCCGCCATTCGGCATAGAGACGGTCGGGGATATGATGCAGCAGCCAGTTGTCGCGCTGGATCGCCAGCCAGGAAAGGTTGACGAGCCCGTCATCGCTATCGATCTCCTCGACGTATGGCGGGAAATTACGCACCAGGTCACCGGCAAACAGCCGTGTTCGCATCTGCCAGTGCAAGGTCAGATCCGGAGAGGCATCCCAGCGAATGTTCAGGCGCTTTTGCAGACGGTACTCGGTGAAGTCCTGGTCACCGATCGGTTCAGGCAGACGCGCCGAGATATGCACGGGAGCTGCCTGCACGTACCCGCCGACACGCCAGTCACCAGCGGCGTGGGCTGACGCCGTCGCCACGACGCTCACTATCAACGTCAGGACAATTACCAGGCGGCACTGTGCGCAGCACCTAAGGAGCCTCTGAATAACTCTGTGCGGAGCGCGTTTCAGTCTCAAAAGCCGCAGATCGTGCACGCGCCTGACGGCACTCCAGCGTGCCTTCTTGCCTGCGGCAAACCGGCACGCTTGCGTTGCCTGCGCTGCGAACCGAGTGACAGTAGCCATCACGCGCTTATCGTTCCTTCGCCTGGCACGTGCAACGGCACTCCGCCTTCGCTTCTTGTGCGCAAGCGCACAAGCCGCAAAGGCTTCGCTGCCTGCACTTCTTGCCTTC
>PWTU01000323.1 GCA_003562775.1 Ignavibacteriales bacterium | reverse complement strand
GAGCATCGGTTCCGTTTACAATGATAGCGCCGGAATCGAGCAGACTTCTCCAGGCGTATGCACCGGTTCGCGCCCTATCAGGACCGATGCGCTGTTCTACCCACGGACCATCGGACGTACAATGCACACCCTGCATCGATGCGATGACTCCAAGTTCACCGAATCGCGGTATGTCTTCCGGATGTAAGTGCTGTGCATGTTCTATGCGCCATCGTAGATCTGTATGTTCGGGGTGTTCGTTGAATATTCGTTCGTATATGTTGAGCGTTTCCCGGTTCCCGCGGTCTCCGATTGCGTGGGTGCATAATTGATATCCGTGTTCAATCGCCAGACGGGCGGTTCCTTCAATGTATCCAAGCGGCGTGGTGTTGAATCCCGATCCGGTCGGAAGGTCTGAATATGGTTCAAGAAGCCAGGCGCCATGAGTCCCGAGCGCTCCGTCTATTGCCCGTTTAATAGCGCGGACGGTCAACCATTGATTATCTTCAACGGTCATCCGGTAATCGGAAAGCCGTCCGGCAAGTTTTTCGTTCGGTTCGCGTATCATAACCCAGAGCCGCACTCCCAGACTCCCATCATTCGCTCTTTTTCTCAGTACATCGATTGTCTCGAAAGATGAACCTGCATCCTGAAAACTGGTGATGCCTTTTGAAACGACTTCCCCGGTTGCCCGGTCGATTTGTTCATCGATATCAGGATCCCAGAGTTCCAACACGGGAGAGAGAAGTCCGGCGGCGGTTTGTCTGAAAGCGCCGGTCGGATTCCCGTCGTTGTCGCGAACGATTTCTCCTCCGCGGGGATCGGGAGTTTCGGCAGTTATTCCCGCCATCTCCATTGCTTTTGCGTTTGCATACGTCATATGACCGCTTGCGTGTGTGAGTATAACCGGATTATCGGGAGATACCTCGCTCAGCGAATGATGAACGGGAAGCCCCTGAACGTTTGGCGTCGGAGTGACATCCCATTTTTCCTGATGCCAGCCGCGTCCCCTGATCAACTCGCCCGGCTCTGCGTCCTGCACCGCCGCTTCGACCATCCCGATTATTTCATCCCAGTTCCGGACATCCAATAAATTAAGCTGCATCATGGCGTTGCCGATGCCGAGAAAATGTCCGTGTCCTTCGATAAAACCCGGAACAGCAAGTTTTCCATCCAGATCGATGATATCAGTATTTCTTCCAATGAATGTCCGTATCTCTTCGTTCGATCCGATGGCAAGAACTCTGTCGTTTTTAACCGCCACTGCCTGCACCTCGGGTAATTCATCGTCCATTGTTACGATTTTTCCGTTTATTAGAATGAGGTCGGCGATATCCGAAGGTCTGCAACCTCCGATTATTAACAGAAGGGGAAGAAGGAATAATATGGTTCTCATGGTATATTTCCTCTGGTCTCAATTGGACAGATATTTAGTTATATAATGCAAATTGTTATTATAATGAATTGATTCATTACATTCAATCCTTTATTAAACCAAACAGTCCGGTTAATTGTTGGTAAGTAATATAGAGAAAATCAGATATAATGTGTATATTATATGTTTACCTATAGTGAGTCTATTTCATGATGATACAGCAGAATAATACGGATAAACAAATCCCGCAGGTGGGTGGTCAGGCGGTTATCGAAGGTGTGATGATGCGGTCGCCGAACCGCGTCGCGACAGCGGTACGCAGGAAAGACGGATCTATAACGCTTAAGGAAGAGGAGAAAATTCCGTTTACGGTTCGGCATCGCTCCTGGAATATACCGATTGTGCGTGGTTTTATAGCACTTGTCGAAATGATGTCTATCGGTATCCGTACCTTAAATTTCTCGGCTGATATTGCAATGGAAGATGAGGAAGAAGAGCGGCGGAAGAACGCCGAAGCCGAAGGCAAACCGTTGAAAGCAAAGCGCCGGAAATCAAACGGGGCGTCTGCAGTGGGAACGGCGTTCACGCTTCTCATCGCGTTCGGAATAGCGCTGCTTTTGTTTTTTGTGACGCCGTTGTATGCAGCGACGGCATTATTCGACGTTGAACAAAACGCTCTCGGATTCAATCTCGTTTCGGGAGGAATTCGCATCGTGATACTGCTCGGATATCTCTATATTATTTCCCGCTTAAAGGATGTGCAGCGGTTGTTCCGGTATCACGGCGCCGAACATAAAGCAGTATTCGCTTTTGAAAAGGGGCTCGATCTCAACGTGGAAAACACGAGAATACAAAGCCGCTTTCACCCGCGTTGCGGAACAAGTTTTGTACTGCAGGTTGCTTTGATTGCTATTCTCTGTTTCGCAATTCTCGACTGGCTTCTTATCCTTGCGTATGGTGAAATAACGTTGCTCATGCGAATCGGAACACATATACCGTTGATACCGCTGGTTGCGGGTGTATCGTATGAAGGGTTAAAGCTCTCTGCGCGCTACAGCGGATCTACGGTCGGGAAAGCACTTGTTGCGCCGGGATTGTGGCTGCAGCGTATTACAACACGGGAACCGGACGATAGCCAGATCGATGTTGCGCTTGCAGCACTGAGGGCGGCGCTTAAGCAACCGGATGAAAAATCCGGAGAGAAAAAATTAGAGGAGGCGGCTGCATAATGTTTGAACGGTTAAAACAAATGCAGCACCGGTTCGATGAAG
>PWTU01000092.1 GCA_003562775.1 Ignavibacteriales bacterium | reverse complement strand
TCGTGTGGTGACACTTCTCGAATCGGCTGAAAGACCGATACGGTCCAATGGAAGTAATATTTCTATTTCATAATGCAGAATAGCCGCAAAAGGAAAGATTAAACCACGAAGAACACGAAGAATTACACGAAGGGCGCGAAGTTATTTGTAAGATAAGAACAAAAATGGGGGTGAAAAATGAAAGAGGGGAATTTGCTTTATAAGCAGGAGGTGTATGAGATTATTGGGGCGGTCCCGACTTGTCGGGAAAGTTCATAGAGAGTTGGGGTCGGGTTTTTTGGAAGCAGTGTATCATGAGGCAATGGAAATAGCGTTGACATCGAAGGGAATTCCTTTTGTATCGAAACCCTTGTTAAGGATCAAATTCAAGGATATAATACTGAAGAAAAGATATGAGGCGGATTTTCTTTGTTATGAGAAAATTGTTATTGAAATAAAAGCGCAAAGCGTATTAACCGATAATGATAAAGCTCAATTAATTAATTACCTTAAAGCTACGGAGCTAAGAGTTGGTGTCTTAATAAATTTCTGTAGCTATCCCACATTAGAGTGGAAACGTTTCATTAATTGAGAAACCACAAGGGCGCTTAGAATTAATTTTATAAAAATTATTTTTACTTGGTGTTCTTCGCTTGTCACTTGGTGCCCTTCGTGGTTACTATTTCTTGCTTTTTGTGCGAGGTTTTTACTATTAATACAATAACGTATAAGCTGATCGGAAAGTAAATGCAGGTACCCTTTATTGATTTGAAAGCTCAATTGCCTGAGATACGGAAGAACATAGAGAATCGTTTTTCCGAGATTATTACGAATACGGCATTTATTTCGGGTAGAAATGTGACCGAATTTGAGGAGCGGTTTGCAAGAATGCATAATTGCCGGTATACGGTTGCACTTGCATCCGGGACGGCAGGCAATCACCTTGCTGCACAATGCTGCGGGATCGGTCCCGGTGATGAGGTAATAATGCCTGTGAATACGTTCATCGCTACTGCCGAAGGCATCTCATACACCGGTGCAAAGCCGGTATTTGTCGATGTCGATGAGAAAACTTATAACATCGATACAGGTTTAATCGAGGATGCGATTACTCCAGCTACCAGGGCAATCAATGTAGTACACCTTTACGGCCAGCCCACTGCGATGCAGAAGATCGACGAGATAGCATCGAAACACCGATTACTCGTTTTGGAAGATGCCGCCCAGGCACATCTTGCGTCATATAGGGATACGAAAGTGGGAAATTTTAGTAAAGCTGCCGCATGGTCGTTCTATCCCGGGAAAAATCTCGGGACATGGGGCGAAGGTGGAGCGATAACAACTAACGATGAAGACATTCATAACGATGCAAAAAAGTATAGGGATCACGGATCCGCGAAAAAATATTATCATGATATGATCGGGTATAATTATCGTATGTCTGAATTTCAGGCAGCGGTATTAAATGTGAAACTCGACTTTATCGAGAGGTGGACCGAGCAGCGACGCAATAACGCACAACTCTATACCACAATGCTCGAAGATGTCGATGAGGTGATTACACCCTATGAAGCGGACGATAGTTATCACGTATATCATCTCTATGTAGTGCGGGCGCCCGAGAGAGACCGGTTGCAATCGTACTTAAAAGAAAAAGGAATCGCCTCCGGGATCCATTATCCGTTCCCGCTTCATCTGACCGGAGCATATAATCATCTCGGGTTTAAGAAAGGATCGTTCCCTGTTGCCGAAAAGCTTGCGGAGGAAATTGTCTCTCTGCCGATGTATCCGGAATTAACAAAAGAACAAATTGAAATGGTCTGTGAAGCAATTCGATCGTTTTATAGATGATGCATACAAACGGATAAGATGGAAAAGAAAAACATAAACAATGTAAAACTCGGAGAGAATGTCAAAATCTATGATTTTGTAAATCTGTACGGGTGCAGCATTGATGATAATACAAAAATCGGTGCTTTTGTTGAAATCCAGAAGAATGCAACTATCGGAAAGAATTGTAAAATATCGTCGCATACGTTTATTTGCGAGGGTGTGCATATTGAAGATAATGTATTTGTCGGCCATAACGTTACTTTTATTAATGATAAGCATCCCCGTGCAACTAACGAGGAAGGAGAGCTTCAAACCGATGCAGATTGGAAAGTAGTGGAAACCTTTATCAAAAAAGGAGCGTCGATCGGTTCTTCTTCGACGATTATGTGCGGCGTCACGATCGGTGAAAACTCGGTTGTAGGTGCGGGCTCGGTTGTTACCAAAGATGTGCCGCCGGATACCGTAGTGGTCGGTGTACCGGCGAAGGTTGTGAAGCGAATTAAGTAAAATAAAAAAATGTCCCGAAAAACCGAAATACTATTGATTATTCTGATAGATTTCCTTGCAATTAATCTTGCCTGGGTATTGCATTACTATCTACGCATCGAGAGCGGTATAATACCGTACACACTGCGTCCTGATTTTTTATTGCCGATGCTTGTTATATGTTTATTCTGGTTTCTCTTATTCTGGTTTTTCGGATTATACCGGGCATGGTATGCAAAATCGCGGGTCGATGAGCTGTCGACAATTGTCAAAGCAATCAGCGTCGGGGCAGTGCTGTTATTCTTTATTATTTTTCTCGATGATGAAACAC
>PWTU01000428.1 GCA_003562775.1 Ignavibacteriales bacterium | reverse complement strand
TTGATCTGTCATAATAATTTAAACCGTCAGGAGTGCCCACCCATAATATATTGGTATGATCTTCATAGAGGGAGGAAATAAAATTATGACTTATACTGTACGGGTCTTCAGATTGATGTTGAAAAACTTCAAAATTATAGCCATCATACCGATTAAGACCGTTAAATGTCCCAAACCACATGAACCCCCTGCTGTCCTGCAGAATACATACAACGTTTGATTGAGACAATCCGTCATCAACTGTAAGATGTGAAAACCGGTAATCCTCATACTGTCCAAGGAGATGGGAAAGCGGAGAAAAAACAAGGATAAAGAACGTTATAATTAAACACGCAATTTTTGCCATCTTCATAAAATTTGACCCCATGACTGCCATTTTACTCAGCCGCTCTTATTCTTTTACACTTCTATTTGGCATAACGCCTCATAAGTATCTCTATCCTAAATATATATGTTTTCAAGTAATTTTGAAATATTCTTCACCAGTAATTAAATTACGCTGGTTTGAAAAATTAGAATATCCATCAAATCCATCAATTTTTGAGATTCTGATTAGAGCTGAATACGAACTGTCTGCACTGAATTGGGAGCCATTTTAATAGGTGCATACTGTTCTTCGATTTGAAGACTCATTGTTATTGGCTCTTTAGTCGTATTTAACAACTGTACCGTGAGAAAATTAGAATCGTTGATTGTTGCACAGGCATGCAGTGCATCGTTGTCCAATCCGTCCAAGACTTTTTCTGTCTGTATAGCTCTGTCACCCGGCCTGATTGTCCTGCTAAACTGTTTGAGTATATAGTAAATTGGAGTATAGTAAATATATTTGCTATCCAGATCAATCATGATCGGTGCACCGCAATAGTTTCCGACATGATTGGGTCCGCCTCGCTGGTCAAGAACAATATTCCAGTCAATCCACCCTCGTAACCAATGATCGATACCGACAATAATATCTCTCGCATACCGGTGAACCGGAGTATAGATAGGGTGCTTTTCAGAATCTACACCTTCCCAGGTTGCAGTGTAAGCCCAATCGGTAGCATTCTCGTTCCACCAGAATGAATCGTTATCGAACCAGCCTTCTTCTTTATAGCCCTCGGGATCCATGATACCATCGGGAGCTTCATTCCCAAGGTTATCAATACATCCTTCGGTATGTATGAGTGCATGATGAGGAAATTTATCATTGACTCTTTCAAACACATCCTCGTAAACTTTATAGGTACTGGAATACCAATGAACCGCGGTGCCGTATACATATTGAGCGGTTTCCTCATCACCTAAAATTACATCTGCCCATTCTTCCAAATTATCTCTGTTTTGATCATATATGAGAAGTTTTACATCTTCAAATCCACCCTCGATAAGCTTTGGACCCAGATAGGTTTTAATAAATTGATTTTGAGATTCAGGTGTAAAATGCATACTCTCCCAGTTACCGTCATTTCCGTGAGGTTCATTAACCGGCGTGATACCCCATATATCGACACCCTCCGATTTATATTCTTCCAAATATCTGATCAGATAATCTGCATACGTCTCCTCATACTCCGGTTTGAGTTTCCCTCCCGTACCCTGGAAATTATTGTCCGGTGTTCCTTTAATGTACCAGTCTTCAATATCTTTCATCCAGGGTGGCGCAGTCCACGCAGATGCAACAATTCTCAAGTCATTATCTTTCTGATTATTTTTAATTTCAATTGCTTCCTTTATCATCGGTAATAAATCATACAATGGATCCTGTATGCCGGGATACTTCTGTGGATCAAAACCTTCTTTATCAGGATCGATATTAAAACTTAGCAACTCAGTATCTCCCTCTTTATCCAGATAAGAATATTTCCCTTCCACGGTAAAATCGCACGAACCGATATGAGTTCTTGCAAGTGAAAAATTTGCTCCTTGGTCGCTGAAAATTTTCTCCATCACTTTTGCACGTGTATCTTTATCCAAGAGTGCTAAAACAAACGCAGATGCCTCTGTAAAGGATGTGCCGATTCCGTATATCTCTTGCTTGATGGCAGCAGGATAAATTGTAATTATATTTCCATTCGACACTTGCCCTTTTACAAATGAGATATTAGGCCGCGGAGCGACTTTGTCTCCCGTCTCCGAGGTAACATAAATCTCTTTTGTTTCCAGTACGTCCCCATTCCACTTACAGGAAATAAAAGCTGCAATTGCAAAAATAATGATCGGCAGGTAGAATATACTTTTGAACATATATTGTTTCTCCATCGGGTCTTAGCTATCGGATATTGTCATACTTCAGATTTTTGTCATTGTACCACAGCCCCCAAAAAACCCCGGGACATCGTCTTCTGTTGCGGAATGATAGTGGTCATCCACTATTTTAATTTCAGGATAATCGGCGGCGGCCCTTCTGATTCCTTCAACTCACTTTTGCAGTATTATCTTTTGAGTAATTGTACGGTTCACAGTCATTAATCGCAGGAAATAAACACCGGAACTCAAATTATTCGCGCTCAATTGAACCTGATGACTTCCAGCAATCCGGACTTCCGATAATATATTTTTAACCAGTTGCCCTTTTATAGTGAATAAATCAATATCAACTCTCTGTTTTTCCGGAATGCTGAAATAAACAGTGGTTTCCATATTGAAAGGATTTGGTGCTGTTTGCAATGTATACTGCACGGCATTGTCGACATGATTGTCTTCCATGACAGAAGTGGTGAATCCTTGGCCGTAGACTTCAAATTCCTGCAGGGAATACCCACTTTCACCTCCGCGATTTATTCCGTAAAGCCGAATAAATTTTCCTGAAACATCACTACTTGTGACCACATAGTCAATACCTCCATCACCGTCAGTTTCAACGGCTATAATATTATACTCAGAAAAATCCGATGAATTGGAAAGGTGAATTTCATATTCCTTCGCATGTGTATCATCCCAAAATAATATAACGGCTTCTACTAAAAAAACCCTGTTTAAAAATATAGGGTTTAAATGAATTAAAATCCACTGCGGATCACTGGCTTCACTTAACCATCTGGTGCTTTTGTCACCGTCATTAACATTGCGGGCATTTACATCTTCATTATTTGGAGGATTGGGCTCAACAGAGGAGGCATTTACGATATTGAATAACACCAAATTAGTACCCACCTGTAAGTGCACTAGCACTGTGTCGGGAGAAGCATTCGAAGCTTCCAAAGCCAGGGTTGCGGTATGGCTGCCATATAGCAGGGTATCGGCATTTTCATTTATCCGTACTTCAAAAGATTGAGAATTGCCTATATTGTCTATCCACGTAATATCCAGCCAGTCTACATCCTGTGTAACGGTGATGGCCTCAAGGATACCGCTTCCTGTATTGGTAATATTTAGAGTCTGCGGTGATACGGTACTTGCATCACCCTTATCCATTGTAAACCGCATTTCCTGAGGAGAAAATCCAATTTTGGGTCCGTCCAATGTATAGACCCGCACATAATCAATTTCCATATCAGCCGGAAACGGTGTGGTTTCATCCGGGTCGCCCGGCCAGTTGCCGCCTACAGCCAAATTTAAAATAACATAAAAACTTTTATGAAATGCACTAAATCTCTCTGCAGTGATATCAAGCGAACAATATTCGACTCCGTTCAGCTTCCACCTCAGAAAATTCTTATCCCAAATAAGTGTGTAAACATTGAATTCATCAGTATCTACATCTGGAACGCTGCACCCGTAACTCCTGCGCGTTCCGTTTTCACCCCAATGCGCCGTGCCGTGTATGGTGCTCTGGCCGTTGATATTTTCCATAATATCAATTTCACCGCATTCAGGCCAGCCCACTTCTGTAATATTTGTACCCAGCATCCAGAATGCAGGCCATAACCCCTTTCCTATCGGAAGTTTAATTCTTGCTTCAATTTTTCCGTACGTAAAAGAGAATTTATTTTGGGTTATCAACTTGGCTGATTTAATACTGCCGTCACGCTTTCCCACGGTTCCTTCTAATGTAGCCCGGATTGTCAATGTGCTGTCACCGATAATGGCATTATCTTCCGTATAATACTGCCATTCATCATTACCCCACCCCCAGACGCCATACCCCTCATCAAAGCTCCAGTCCGGTGAAATAGAACCATTAAACTCATCCTGCCATACAATCTCCCAGTCTGATGAGAAAACGAAAGGTGAAACTGCGATGGTGAGCAGCAAATAAATGAGAATTATATTTTTATTCATTCTCTATCTCCTAACGCGGCAAATCCGCAACTAACGAGCATCAAATTTAGAACAGCATAACCGCTAAGATCACCAAGAATGACACTGAGCACACAAAGTTAATTAATTAAGATTATTAATAAATATACTACTTGGTGACCTTCGTGAACTTTGTGGTTAATACTTTTTTGCATTTTGGAACTAAGACCCGCTTCTGGCGGATGTACATAGATTTAATTCTTAAATTCTTATCTGTTTTCCGGTACAAGTTCGGGATATTTATTCTGCATTACAAGTTTTGCTATTCTGTCTACCGTAAATAAACCCCAATGCTTCTCGGCATCAAGCGGATTATCCGGATCTCCTTTCCAGTCTTCATCAAACGCTTCAAACCAGAATGTCGTTATGTTCATCGCGGATGCCCAGTCAAATAATTCTTTATAATACTGCTTCTGCTTTTCTTCGCTTGCCCGCTCACCAAATTGATAGGCAGTCGTTGCCCATCCCGCTTCAGCGATGACAAGACGGCTGTCAGGCAAAGCATCCCGAACTAATTGCATGTTCTCGATTGTAAAGGATAACCCTTCATCAATATCTCTTCTCTCCCATACAGGATACGTATGAACAGCAAGGAAATCAACTTCTTTCGCTAATTCCGAACCCTCATTCGCCCACCAGTAGTAGTTTTCCGCAACCGTAACAGGTTGAGATACGGCATTTTTCACTTTTCTTACGTATTCTATCACCGTATCCGTCTCGACCAGGTGATCTGTCCATGAAACAAGTGCTTCGTTCCCGACATTAACTGCAACTACTATATCTTCATATTCACGGGCTAACTCTATTCCCCTCTCAATTTCCTGACGATTAAGACTTTTATTCTTTTCCAGAACGCTATCGGGAATTGGCTCATCCAGCCACGGACATCCTTCGTGGTTACTGAGCTCAGCACTGAGCCAGATACCGAGCATTACTTTCATATCTAAATCATTCTCTCTGATTATTCTTAATACCGCTTCGGAGTTTTCACGTGAATCATACAAACGGATAAGCCGGAAATTTGAATCCTTTGTCAGTATTTCAAGATCTTCGAGAATTTCTTCGTCGGTAGGGTTGACCGCTCCGTCTCCACGATCGGGGTGCTGTCCGCTTCTGAAACCGGAATAAGCAACTGCTTTTGTAACTCCCGCCATTAAATCATCCTCACTTTGCTGAAGTGATTTTATTTGGTTCTCCGTCGTTTGCAACCCGGATAAATGATAATTACTCCACACATGACCCGGATTAAATGCAACTGCCTCTTGAAAAGCTTCCACGGCTTCATTGTTTTTCCCCAAACCTTTGTATGCCAGACCCGCTAAATAATAGTTCATTGCGTGCTGTCTGGCTTCGGACTCCCCGCCCTCAAACTGACGGAAAAAGGCGCTGCCTGTTTGTGATTGAGCACGTTCCAGCATTCCCTGTAAGATATTTTCAGCTTCTTCTGCTTTATCTCTCTTTCGCAGTGCAAGCGCCTGATAATAAAGATATTCCTGATCTCTCCCCCATGTTTCCGAATCACTCTTAATGCAATTTTCATAGGCAGCAATAGCTTCTTGCTCATTACCCCGTTTCTCCTGAACAACGCCTATTAAATAATGGAACTGAGCCCATCGTGGTCTTCCAAAACGTCCCACAGGATAATCCAGCGCCGTTCTAAATAGACTCAATGCCCCGTCGTACTCTCCGTCATCCATATACGTCAGCCCCTGTAATACAAGCGCATTCAGATAGGTGTCCTGCATTTCCCGTCCGCCTTCAAATTGCGGGAACACATGATTATTAATAATATCCAATGCTTCATCATACTTACCAACTTCAACAGAACGCGTCGCAAGACGCAGCAAGGTTTCGGATCTTCTTTGAACGATGTGTTCATTTTCTTTCAGCAAAGCATATTTTGTCTGTGACGATGCTCTGTTTTGTTCATATAATTTATCCATCTCAAATAAAAGGCGGGGATCATCGCTGTTGAGGGCGACCGCTTTTTCCATGCTTTCAACAGCTTTGGAAATATTTCCTTCCACTTCTTCATAGCCAAGTGCCAGGTTCCGGTGAACAATATAAATCGAATCATCCCGTTGACGCGAAATTTCCCAATACTCAACGGCTTTTTTCGGCTGATGCTCATACAACAGATTACCCAGGTAATAGGGAGCCATGGCATCTTCAGGATTCATTTCCATTGCATGTTTTAATACATCAATTGATTCCCATCGATAAGGGAAACAATATGTATGATCCATTTCAGCGCCTCCGATGTAATATGCCATTGCTTTTTCGGACTCGCCCTGCTGATAGGAATAATAAGCCAGATAATAATAAAGCATTGGGTAGGATGCATCTTTCGTTTCAAGACGGGTAAGAACATTTGCTGCCTCTTCAATGAATCCGGCGTTGGAATATTGTACCGCCAATTCCAGATAAGATTCGTGTTCATGCCTCATGATTTCAGTTAATTCATCCAATGCAGCATTGGCCTTTTCCTGATCACCTGCCTGTTTAAGAGCAAGAAACAGTTCATTTCTTGCTTTATGATTTAACGGATCTTTTTCGATTACGGCTCTTGCCTGATCTGCCGCTTCATCTAATTTATCTTGCTTTCTCAAAATAGCAGCTTTGAGATTTAATGCCGGAAAGTTATTGACATTTGTTGATATAGCCATGTTGATATGCTGAAGAGCCGGTTCATGCTCACCGCGCTGACAATCAATTTCCGCCAGTTGATAATACGCAGGAGTATGCCAGGCGGAATTCCACGAAGCATCATACAAATAATCATACGCCTCTGCCAATCTGCCTTGCGCTTTGAGGGTGAAGCCAAGATAATACTGTGCTTCTCCATCTCTGGACCGGGTATAGTTTTGAGTAATTCTGTCGACTGCTTTCCGCAATCTGTATTCAGCTTCTTCCCAGTCTTTACTTTTAATAGCCCGGATACCGAGTTGGGTATTGGTCCTGTAATCGCCGGGATCTCTTTTCAACGCTTCCATATAATAAGGCATCGGATCAATAGAAGCATTATAAAACTGATCAAGTCGCAGACCGGTAAGATAAAGCTCTTCAACAGTTTTAATTTCTTCGGGGGATGCCGGAGGCGTTAGAGGTTCTGGCATTTCCTGTTCTTCAGGACGATAATCGGCGGGTTTATATGCAAGCAATTCCGTGCCGCTGTCACTTAAAAGCAGCAGTTCCAGATCATCCTCAGTAACAGAAACCGGCAGATTAACTGAATTTGAATACGGTTTAGCCGGGCTGATTTCAATATTGTTTTCATATAAAACAGCTTCTTCCGTCTTCAATATAATACGTGCATTTTCATGGGGACTGGTGGTATTTAGCCGTATCATTACCTCGCGCTCGGAAACCATCTCCAAGTTAAGCGCACCGTTGCGGTTGGCATATTTTATCCCGCCCAAATCACGAACGGGAAACCAGATCATCGTTACATCTTTACCTTCATAGGGTTGAATCCAGCTATAATCCGGCTGATTGTCGGTATATGAACCTGCCATGAGTTCTATGTAATGACCGTCATGGTCAGTCAAACTTGCGTTGGCTCTGTCGCCGGCAGGATTATTACCCCATGCCCAGAATTTCATTCCGGGTGATACGCGGTGATTGCCAATCCATACGGTGCCTGCTTCTTTTCCATGATCATATCCGGCGAAAAAATCTTCTTTGGGATCCCATGAGAAGAAAGAAGATGGAACACCTATGTTTTTCCACATGCTGATATCAAGGCCGGTGTAATCAAAGTGATTGTAACGCCTGTCTGCAATGGGCCAGGTCGTCATCTCCCGTTTTGAGTGCTGGGTAACATACTGAACCGATGGAGGGAAAATAACCTGATACGTGGTATCCACATGCACAGACGGATTGGCCCAGAATAAAAATGAATTAACAACGGGAGTTGGATTCATCGGACGTATTGTCATTTCAACAAGCGAGGAATTGGGATATACGGTATACCCGATCAGAATTCTCATCCGGTGTCGCTTGTCTGTATTTGCGATCCATATCGTTTGGCTGCCGTCCTCATTTGATTGAATAAGGTAATCCATTGGTTGCACCGTATTGGGGCCATGATGATGAGGAAATCCCCAGGCATTGGCACCCGATATCCAGTACCCGACCATTCCGATCAGGGATGGTTTGATCACACTTTGCCGGTAAAACCAGTCATAATTATTGGTCTTATCCTCAGCATAAAAAATGCGTCCCCCCATGCCCGGCATAACACCGATATCAATAAACTCATTTTCAAATCGCACCACGTGATAGGAAGAATCCTTTTTGATCTGTGTCAGATTGTCATTCATGGGATATGGATAGATCCTTCTCTGAACACCCTGATGGGATTGCCCTTCATAAAACCTGGGCATCGGATTCGGAGGATCAACATGATAGGTTACGATTGTAAGTGAATCTATAGTAATTTTGACATCATTGGCTGTAGCTGCAGGTTCCGCCAGACTCATTACTAAAATGAACATGGTAATAGAGCAAACTTGTATTGAGTTTATTTTATGAATCAAGAATGACAACGGATGATGTTTCATAGCTGCTCCTTCCATTTATAACTGAAATATGTCATTCAATAAATTGATCGATGGTTATTACCCGACCCGGATAATGTACGTCTTATTGGATAAACACACACACGGCCTGCAGGAATATAGGGATTACCTTCAACATCCGCTTTAACAGGTTGAAGGTTCATAGCTGTTTCGGCATTTTAGGTAAGCAAATACAGTATATGTATGGCTTGTTAGTGATACAAAATTAATGTAAAGATGTCCAATTCAAAATGCTCGGCGAATATTAACAAAATCAAGGACAATATTAACATGCGCGTGAAAAGAGGCAGCGACAGGAATAATAAACATAAGTTCATAAAAAACAGATGGATAAGATTAGGGAGAAGGATTTGGAGGAAATAGGGATGAAAATAAAAGAAGATAGATCGGACTGGAGCAACAAATATTCGGATCATCAGAACGTGACCCATTACGATTTCCAATCCATATATTTGCAATCCACGCCCTGCTTACACCGAGATGACGTGCAAGATCAGCTTGGTTCTTGACGTACCCCTGGTCAATTAGTTCACGATACCGAATAGCAATTGAAAGCCGATCCATCCGTGCATGAATCCTAACGGGAACCAGATCCTCCGGAATTTCAAAGAATTTTGTTAACCGGCGTTCCGCATCAGAAGATAAATCCAATTTTTTGTATCCTACTCTCCTATCAATACTCCAGACAATCTCCCCATGTGCCCTTCTTCGCATAATTATGGGAATTTCTGCCCTGAAGGGTTTAGAGTTTTCGTCCGTGTCGGGGAGCCAAACCGAGAGCCGTATGCAAATTATCCGGCTATTTTTATTTTTGGAGATAAGGATAATGGCTTACTATGTCTACATCCTAAAATCTCTCACTGCCGATAAATACTACATCGGCAGAACAACTAATCCCGATAAACTACTTCAATTCGAAAATACCACCGAAAAAGGATTTACTGCACGGTACCGACCATGGGAGCGGGTCTGGTTACACAAGTGCGAATCAAAGGAGGTAGCGATTAGACTCGAGAAGAAAATTAAATCGTGGAAGAGTAAGAAGATGATCGGCCGACTCATTGACGGCGATTTGAAAATTTAAATAGCTGACTGTTCATATAGAGTTGAATTCCATTGCGGAAGCAATGGAATGAAATCCCGATGCTTTTTATCGGGATCCTGCCTGTGGAGCCATTGTAATTGCATTTTTAATCAATATGTGTGTGCCGCCTAACGAATGCGTGTATAAGTAGTAGCGGATATCGGGGTACTTTCCCGTCAAGATACATGCAACTTGATGCGAGGTATAAAGTCAGAATACGCCAAATACTCCGCCATTATTTATACACGATGTTGCAGGCAGATAAACTCTATTCAAATATAAAGTTGTTACAATAGTTTTCCTTATCCTTTGTGTTTTG
>PWTU01000560.1 GCA_003562775.1 Ignavibacteriales bacterium | reverse complement strand
GTACCGCATTCTGCGGGCACATGGCGAGTCCGGCGAGCGTCGCCGGCAGGCCACCCATCCGCCCCGCACCAAACCACAGCTGAAGGCTGACGGCCCAAATCAGGTTTGGTCCTGGGACATAACCAAACTGGCCGGGCCGACCCGTGGGGAGTTCTACGACCTGTATGTCATCATCGACATCTACTCGCGGTACGTGGTGAACTGGACGATTGCGACCACCGAGGATGCCGCCATCGCCCGTGACCTGATCAACACCGCGATCATCGAGCAGGGCATCGACCGTGACCAGCTCACCCTGCACGCAGATCGGGGCAGTGCGATGACCTCCAAACATGTCGCACAACTGCTCATCGATCTTGGTGTCACCCGCACCCATTCACGTCCGAAGGTTTCCAACGACAACCCGTTTTCTGAGGCGCAGTTCAAGACCCTCAAGTACTGCCCCGCGTTCCCCCAGAAGTTCGCATCTATCGAGCACGCCCTGGAGTTCTGCACCGCGTTCTTCGACTACTACAACCACGAACACCGCCACTCCGCACTCGGACTTCACACCCCCGCGACCGTGCACACCGGCGAGGCCATCACCATCCGTGCCCGCCGTCAGAAGACCCTGGACGCCGCCTACGCCGCCAACCCAATGAGGTTCGGCAGCCGCCAGCCCGTCGCCCCGAAACTGCCCACCACAGCCTGGATCAACCGACCAACACCCGAAGCGCTCATACAGAGCGACTAGCGCACGAGTGTCTCAAACGGCTTGACAGGTTCCGCACCGCTCCCCAGCACCACATGAACAACCTCACGGCGCCCAGAGTCCTGGAGTCAGGCTCCTCCGCAGAGCCACCGGACCGTAGTCTCCACCACCTTCACAGTGGCCCTCACATCATGGCAGTCACACTCGCCGCGCAGCATCAAACCCAGGAGTCCAGACCTCTGGACATGGCGGGATTGTCTATGCATGGCTGTGGGGGTTCTTGATGTTGTAGACGAGGGTGTGGTTGGTGCCGGGGTAGGGGGTTTGGGTGGCGGTGAGTTCGTCGCAGAGGGCTTGGATCGCGCGGGTGCGGTGGGGTGCGGACAGCGGGTTGAGGGTGACGTGCATGCGGCCGTTGTTCAGGTGGATGTCGGCGGGGGTGGTGAACGCTTCGCGTAGCAGGCTGCGGGCTTCGTTGCCGGCGCGGGCGTAGTGGGGGGCGAGCAGTCGGGTCAGGGACGATTCGGCGTTGTAGGTGGCTATGCGGATCGCGTCGATGAGCCGTTTGTGTTCGCCGTGGTGTCGGGCTGCGTCGGGGCGGGTGGAGGCGATGGGCACGCGGGCGGGCAGGGTGCGTGCGTTGGTCTGGTGCTGTTGGAGTTGGTCGCGGACCTGGCTGATGGTGGCGGCGAGTTCAGCTAGCGAGTCGGCCAGCCGGGGGGTGTTGGCGAGGCGGCCCAGGGTGGCCTCGCCCGAGGCGATGGTCGCCTTGAGCGCTCTGGTGCGGGCTGCGGCGGCCTTCTTGGCGGGGTTGGGCACGGTGCGTTGCGGGTCGTCGGCGTGGACGGTGTAGGTGTCGAGGGCGTCCAGGCCGTAGCGGGCACGTAGGTAGCGAAAGAAGTTCTCTTCCCGCCAGCGGTTGAACATCGCCCAGGCGAGCGGGCCCGCATCGCCGTGCCGGTGGGTGCCGGTGGCGATGATGGCGGTCTGATGGCCCGAGTCGCACAGTCGGGTGATCTGGCGGCATTCGAAGTAGTTGCGTTTGGCGTTGTAGGCCAGCCGCACGGTGCGGTTGGCGAGACGGTAGGTGTGGCTGGCCCCGCGGTCGTCGATGACGGTGTGCTCGGTGAACGCGGAGGCGGGTTCACGTCGGGGTGGGTTCTTGCGGTAGGTGAGGATGTCGAACCCGGCACGGTCGAGTTCGGCGAACAGTTTGGGTGACCAGCCGCCCCGGTCGAAGACGATGGTGGGACGTGCCTTGTCGCCCACGAGCTTTCGGATGTGGGTGGTGGCGGTGCGTAGCTCACCGGTCAGTGAGGCTCCCGGCGGGGCGGTCCACACCAGGATGCCGTCCCCCCGGGAGTCGGTGATCCAGGTGTCGACCTCGGCGGGCATGGACAGCCGCATCCGGGCGACATGCGCTTTGGGCAGGTCGTGTTTGCCGTGGTAGGCACGTACGTGTCCGTCGATGTAGAACATGCCGGCCAGTTCGGGATGTGCCTGTAGATGGTTGCGGGCCAAGGTCTCCAGCAGCACATCCGAGCGGCCGCACTCGGCGAGCTCAGCCAGCCGCCGTCGCAGCGTCTTTGGTTCAGGAGCACGATCCAACCCCAGCAGCCGGCCCACATCGACCGGGTTGAGGCGGGTCAGGCCGTGCGCCCGCGGCTCGCCCAGCACACATCCGAACACCACGGTGAGCACCAGCGCCCGCAGATCGTAGAACGCGGGCCGCCCGGCACCCTCACCAAACGTGGCCGTGAACGCATCGATGAGTCCGGTGGTCTGCAGACCGGGCACCACCAGCAGCGCCCCAGCCAACGGCAGCTGTCCGCCCTCACAGATCTCTGGTGGCGCACCCGCCAGCAGCCCCGCCCGGGCCGCCTGCCGCTCACCGGTCCGTGCCGCAGGCCGCGCCAGCAACTCCAACTGCTCCACCCCACATCCGCCG
>PWTU01000204.1 GCA_003562775.1 Ignavibacteriales bacterium | reverse complement strand
TATTGATCAACTCTACTACAGTATCCTAAATGTAGAAAAAATTAATAATAATTTTTTTATTATGCAAGCAACTGCGAAGAAAAATTATTTAATAATTTCGTTAATTATAACCGTCCATATAACATAAAAATATTTTGGTATTCCCGAATATTTTCTTGCTTTTCTTATTTTCAGTTTTTATATTCCAACTTGATGTTGATTATCGCTCAACAACATTTTCCAAAAATAGTGGAGTCGCTCATGGTGGATGTAAATAACTTCATCTACAATTCTCTCAAAGCGGATCCTGCACGTGGGCGGGTTTTTACTAGCACGCCACGATTCACGTCGAAAACTATATCTCCGAATCTTCATTTCCGGCTTCTATATAAATCCATACATCCATGACTAATACAAAATTTTTACAAACATCTTATTAAACACTATGCCGAACGAACAACTTATCCCACTCGCTCCTTTACTAATTGCATTGGGTATTATGCTGACAATCGCACTTGCCGTCGAGCGGTTCATGATGATTCTGAACTGGATCATACATCGTTTGACCATAATCCGGACGGTGAATGAACCGGACAGCGAAAAGGATTACAGGATGAAGATCACGCATGCAATCAAAGCAAAAAAGGAGGAGGATCATCTTCACCTCAAAAAGAAAGACCTTCCCGAAGAAGCATTCACCGGTCGGGAAATCGAACCGGCGCCCGGGGCGACAGAGTCGGATTTCGATGTAAAAACGTATCGCCCTCCGCCAAAACGTCACATACTGAAAGAATTCTGGATTCAAATCTTCGCTTCTCTTGTTGCAGTAACCGGCTGTTACATTGCCAAATTCTCTATCTGGCAGCTCGTTCTATATCCACATCGATGGAATCAGGGACTGGATCTCGATACCTCCGCATCGCAGCCATGGGAATATGCACTAACAGGCATCCTTATCGGCGCCGGAACAAAACCGGTTTATTTTCTGATGAACTTTCTCATCAATCGTAAAGTAATGCTCACCCGGGAAGAAGCAAAAGAAAAAAGATTTGTTACAGGACCTCTGCCGGTAGAAAAGCCCGGAGAAACACTTCCCAAAAAATCGGGTAAAGTACCTGAACCGGTTACGGTAGAGGAAATTATCGGTTTCGTATATAACGGAGGCAACCGGCCAGACCGGATAGAAAATTCGCATCACCGCAGACAACCGGCCGATTTGATTGTGTACCACCACACCGCAATGCACTCCGATTCACCGTTCGATGAAGTCGTGAAAGAATTCGACCGCAAGGGGTGGATGACCGGCTATCATTGCGTGGTCACTAAAAACGGTGAGATCAACGTGCTTACACGATGGGACCGGATAGGCAGTCATGCAAAAGGGAACAACTACCGGTCGCTCGGCATTTCCCTGCACGGGAATTTTGAAACGACGCCGGGAGTGCAAGGCGCCAACATCGACGGGAGCATAGGCATACCATTCCCGACGCCGGCGCAACTGGATGCAGCCGCAAAAATCGTCGTGCTGTGGGCCTTGTTGTACGGTATCAGACTCGATTTTAAAAAATCCGTGGTCCCGCATAATGCGTTGCAACCGACTGCGTGTCCCGGCAACAACTTCCCGCACGATAGTTTTCATAATCTTGTAAAAGACTATGCGGCAAAATGGCGCCAGAATCAACAGTTTAAAAAAGCGCTCTCGAGATTTAAAACAACACCGATGATAACAACATAGGGAGATACAATGAATGGTGAGATAGAAGCTATCACTTTAATTACTTATGTTTTATTCACGTATCTCATTCTTGCACTTCTTGTGGAGAGAATCGTAGAAATTCTTGTAGCTGTTTTTAATTACGTCGAGTTGCATCGTGGATGGGACGAGTACTGGAACCAAACGGCGGAAAAACTAAGCCGTCGTTATACGCGTCTGTACGGGTATGCCGGGGACGAAAGGGGAACAGTTCGCTCAGTTCTCGACGGATTGTTGTGGAATATTATTACCGAAGAATCGAACAAAGGCGGAAGACGTATCATCTCCACTCACATGATACGCTTGAACTATCTCCGGCTCGGCACCCGAATCGTTGCATTCCTGATTGCAGCGGTGCTTGTACTCTCATTGCAACTCGATTTTGTTAAAGTTATCTCTGCGATGTTTTCCGGCGCTTACCAGCCGGTAGTATTACTCAGGTTGTCTCCTGTCGTCAGCTTTATACTCACAACCGCGGCACTTTCCATCGGCGCCGAACCGCTCCATCATGTAATACGGGGCATCGAAAAATTCGCCGAGAAAAAACGTAACGCACCGGAAGGACAGGCATCATGAATCCGTTTCAGATTTTTTCACTCAACTGGTTCGATATAGCTCTCATTGTCGTCTTCATCGTTCTCTTTTTTGCGTTTGTTAAGGAATTTAAAATAATAAGCAAACGCTCCTGGGTCGTGCTGCTCGGCCTCACCGCACTGGGCGGCTTATTCTCGTTTCAGCGCTGGCGGCGCAATCAGTTGCTCAAACAATTTAAAGAACGTGAGGAAAAACTAAAAATACTTGAACGGGAATATGAAGATCTCCGCAAAAAAGGTGAGATAACGGAGCACGCATATCAAAGTGCAAAAAAAGAACTTGAAAACACCCTACGAAAAGAGGCGCTTGCCATTAT
>PWTU01000185.1 GCA_003562775.1 Ignavibacteriales bacterium | reverse complement strand
CCCGCGAGAACAAGTATGTCGTCATAACACACGAAGGAGAATTAAACAAAGAAGATGTAGGGCAAAAAATTGCCGATGCGGGATATAGCGTTATCACCTGATTGGCGCGGATCAGAGATATATCCGGGGTTTTGTTCAAATAAACGCTTTATTTGAAATTAAAAAAACTCTATGTGAATTTTTTATCGCCAATATTTTTACCCGAAGGAGCATAGTCTTCAATCACGGCATTCAGTTCAGCACCGAAAAGTAACACTGCGGCGGATATATAGAAATACATCATCAACACTATGACTGCACCGATGCTGCCGTATACCGCACTGTAATCGGCGAAATTTTTAATGTAAAATCCAAACCCCAGCGAAGTTAGTACCCATACGATGACCGATAGTACCGACCCGGGAGTAATGAAGCGGACTCTCTGTTCAACATCGGGTGCAATATAATACACGAACGCTACTGCACCCATAAACAATACCAGTGCTATAGGTAACCGAAACCAGGTCCACAATGTCACAACGACCTGCTCTATTCCTATTTGCTCTGCCATCCATGCCATTACCTGCGGACCGAGCACCATCAACACTGCGGCACCGATTAACATTGCGGCGATACAGAGCGTGTACAAAATCGACAGCGGATAGAGTTTCCAGAAGGGGCGGCCCTCTTTTACTTTATAAACCACGTTCAATGCATTAATGGTCACTCTCATTGCACCGGAAGCAACCCAGAGAGCAACGATCAAACCGATCGAGATCAATCCCCCGCGCGGTTGCTGTACCTCATCAATCACTCTTTCAACCTGGGCCATTGCTTCGCCCGGAAGGAGAAGTGCAGTTTGGTTGCGGATATAATCAAAAAATTGCATCATATCCAGCATACCCAGCAGTGCAATAAGTACGATCATAAATGGAAAAATCGAGAAGAGTGCCTGAAAAGCGAGTGCCGCTGCGTACGTGAGCATATCATTTTCAAGATAGTACGTGACCGTGCGCTTAAAGAGCGTAATAATATTAATACCCCGCAAACCGGGAATTTTCATGAACGACTCCTTTCTCTTACTGTATACTATCCGAGAACAACAACCTATCATTCCATGGAACTTACTAATCACGTAAAAGATAAGATTGTGCTTTCTTTATTCCGCAAACAAATCCCGATACATATTATCCATCTAATGAGCGGAAAAAACGATCTATTTCTTCCGTAGCTTCTTCAAACGTGGCATACTGTGCAATATGCAACACTGCATTACCGGCTATCATAGCAGACAATTTTCTACCGTCTTTTTCTCTGTACAGACATAATACCGGTTTATGCATCTTTTCAGCCGTCGCTATTTCATATCCCACGCCAATCGACGGAGTGGAGACCTCGGCAACAACAACATCCGCTTTCCGGATCCAATGGATGTCTCGCTGAAAAATATACTCATCTGTTACTACGTCTTCACCTGCGGCGGTAAGCGCCTGACTCCCCACGTGTTCAGTCAAAACCTCACCGTATGCTGAGAGATAGGCGATCATTCGGGAATATATTTCCGAATCAGCTCTCCCTCCGCGAATTGAACCTGCAAAATATATTTTTCTATTCATAGTGAAGATTTTCCCTTCATTATTTATTCTAATTTGAGCCGAAGAAAAGTACCGCTAACGCCTGAGGCATTCCGTGGATTAGTGCAGGAGCAACGATACTGCCCGTTTTTTCCCGGATTAAACCAAACAGCAATCCGCTGAAGAAAGTCCAGAATACCCACCAGAGATGATACGGATTATACGGGTTAAAATAATGCATAAAACCGAATAATAATGAAGCGATAATCAATCCCCATCCCCAGTGTACACCGAAAAGTTGAAACGGGCGACCGAAGACCAGATTTAATCTTGACTGGATGTATCCTCTGAATAATAGTTCCTCACCGAATCCCACAAAAAACAGAAAGAACACGAATCCCGCAATCCTGGTTGTAAACGGTATTGTCAATAAAACTATAATAAAAGCAAAAAACAACAGAATAAAAAGAATACCGGGGCTTGACGGAGGCAGTATTGAATAAGACGGTTTATTCTTAATTAAATAGAGTATGAAAATGATCGATAGTATCCCGAGCAGGGATGATATCAAAGCTCCATCCCAGTGCAGATACGACATTTGAAATTTCGGGAATAAAAAACCATACTTGAAGGCCGATAAAGGTATGATGACGATAAGACCTGTAACCGCGATATCAATATGATATTTCAGTTTTTTGAACGTCAGGCCATAGTCACCAAAATTTCTTTTCGTTAAAAAGAGGATCGAAAAGGTTAACAGAATGATGAGCGTGTACTCAAGATAAGGCAACGTCAACAGATGAGACTGCCATCCTGACGCCGGTGATGACCGAAAAGCCCACAATGCCAGAAATACCACTATAAAAACCGCCGTCACTTCAAAAACGGCCTTCACCACGGGCAATGTTGAATTTTTATTACTCGTTGAATTCATCTTCGTCATACCAATCAATTACGTCAAACTCCGAAATCTCAGTTATCCTTCCAGGAGCAGATAGTATATCCCACAGATCAATATATTGAGTTTTCCATAATTTTAAAAACGGAACGAAACAAATATGATAGTATGTTAGACGTTTCTTTCACCTATTATG
>PWTU01000087.1 GCA_003562775.1 Ignavibacteriales bacterium | reverse complement strand
ATTCCACTAAAAGATTTTTTAAGGAAGAGGTCAAATCCTATGGCGTTAAAACCGCCGTGGTCCGCAAAATCGGAAAACGTTATTTTAGCGATATAAAAGATAACGATAAAAAGTTAATTTTCGATTTATGCGAGCAGCTCTGGTTGTCCGGTTATCTCGAAGAAACTTTTATCGCGTGTAATTGGTCGTATTATATGCGAAAAAAGTATGAACCGAAAGATTTTAGAATATTTGAAGAATGGGTGAAGAAATATGTGACTAACTGGGCATCGTGCGATACACTTTGCAACCACACAGTTGGCAGTTTTCTTGAGATGTATCCCGGTTATGTATCTGAATTAATGAAATGGTCACGTTCTCAAAACCGGTGGATGCGGCGTGCATCTGCGGTTTCATTAATCATTCCTGCAAGAAATGGTAAATTTTTATCCGATATTTTAGGTATTGCCGATAGTTTGTTATTAGACGAAGACGATCTGGTAAGGAAAGGATACGGCTGGATGCTAAAAGCAGCGAGTGAACCTCATCAAATGGCTATATTCGACTATGTAATGAGCAAAAAAGCTGTCATGCCGCGGACTGCATTACGCTACGCTATTGAGAAAATGCCGAAAAATTTAAAAAGAAAAGCGATGGAAAAGTAACCCAGAATGCACCGGGAGATGGAATCATGGAACAGCATGCACTCTTTTCAGAACGACAGCGATTTATGCAATGGTGGGTGTGGATGATGCTTGTTGGGTTAAATATCCTTTTTATTTACGGACTATACAAACAGCTTATCATTGGCGAGCCGTTCGGTACCAATCCGGCGAGCGATACCGCACTTATCCTAATTACAATTTTTATCATATTACTCACCGTTTTCTTTTTATCCACCCGGCTTGAAACCCAAATTAGGGCTGCCGGTATCTATGTAAGGTTTTTTCCGATACATCTTTCATATCGATATTTCGCCTGGAATGAAATAAGGAAATTGTATATCCGTAAATATTCCTCAATAAAAGAATTCGGCGGATGGGGAATCCGCTATGGAATCGGTGGCAGGGGAAAGGCATATAATGTCACCGGTGGTTCCGGTCTCCAGCTTGAGTTTATCGATAATAAAAAACTTCTTATCGGCACCCAGAAGCCGGAGGAACTGGAACTTGTATTAAACAATCTGGGGAAACTCAAACAATAAGAGAATGTGTTTACGTCCGTTCCGGCATTTGCAATAAGTTGATATACGTCATCCCTTACTTGTACCGCGGCGGAGGTTAATCTCCGATCTGGGATAAAGAAAATGCCAAAAAATTTATAGTAACAAACACTGGAAAAGCAGGTGTCCCGAAAATGGAGATAAATCAAACATCGTCATTTCTCGAAACATCACTCGGTAAAACCGGAATAAAAGTACACAGGGTCGGTGTATCGGCAACGTATCGCCCTGGCAGAAAGACAATATATAAAGCCGTCGATGAAGGAATAAACTATTTCTTCGGGTACGGTATCGATACACAGATGACCGGCGTAATGCGTGATGTGTTGAAGCGAGATCGTGAGCAGTTTGTGGTTGCAACCGGTGTATATAATTTTATTTTCAGGTATCAAAATATTAGAAAGACCCTTGAGAAGCGGCTTCGTCAATTCGGTACAGATTATATCGATGTGTTTTTATTTCTTGGTGTCACAAAAGAAAAGCAATTTCCATTATCTGCACGTGAAGAACTATACCGGTTGCACGACGAAGGGAAGGTACGTGCTGTTGGAATGTCGACTCACGACCGGAAGTTTGCCGGTACACTTGCACAGCAAGGTGCACTTGACGTAATGATGATACGCTACAATGCAGCGCACCGCGGGGCCGAACAGGATATTTTTCCGTATCTCCAGTCGCACAATCCCGGCATTGTAAGTTTTACAGCAACTCGATGGCGTTCGCTGCTCCGGGGTCCCCGAAAATGGACTGAGAATGAACCCCTTCCTTCGTCCGGTATGGCGTATCGCTTTGTACTATCGAATCCGCATGTACATGTCTGTATGATGGCACCTTCTAATCTTAAACAGTTTGAGATGAACTTAAAAGAGATACGGAAGGGACGCCTCGATGAAGAAGAGATTACTTTTATGAAGCGATTTGGCGACGAGGTGTATAAAAGGAGGAAGTGGTTTATGTAACTTGTACTGTGTATTAACGTATAATATTATATTACCATATCATAAAGGACTACACATTATGCGACAATGTATAGCTCTACTCTTAATCATACTCATCATTTATCCGGCAATTGCATCAGTCAATCAAAAATTAACCGACCCGACCATCCAAGGGAGCTGGGAAGGTGCCATCGAAATTATGCTTACCGAACTGATCATCCTCGTATATTTTACGATGGAGGATGATACATTGAGAGCAACGATCGACATCCCCCAGCAAATGGCACATAATTTACCGTTAAGCAATCTACGGTATGAAAACGACACCGTCTATTTCGAATTACCTGCTGGTCCGGGACTGGCGGTATTTGATGGAGCACGGGACGGAGATAAGATTTCGGGGAAGTTTTCACAGGCGGGGATGACGGGAACATTTTATTTAAACCGTGCAGAAGTTAAGGATGAGGAAATCGAAGAAGTACCGCTTTTGTATAACGAAGAAGAGGTTT
>PWTU01000296.1 GCA_003562775.1 Ignavibacteriales bacterium | reverse complement strand
CATATATCAAACACTCGATACATCCGGGCAACCTTCGGCGCGGCAACACATAGTGAACGTGCGGAACAGTATCGATATAATTCTGATCAACGATCCGCTGCTCCGGGAAAAGGAACCGGAAGAAAAACCCGTCTGCAAGTATCTTTCTACGGCGATCGATGCAGGAAAGAAAGGTCTCTTTGCAAAACTGTGCAATGCACTCGAAAAATTTTCTCACACATTAAGATGGGAATTCGGGTATCCGTCAATGCCCGCCCATTTGTACGAATCATATGCATACACCGAAGTCCTCGGTCCGAACGGTAACCTGTACAGCGATAAACTGACTCTCGGTTTTGTTCTGCTTGCGCCGCGTTGTCACTACCCCGATCACCGGCACGGCGGTATTGAAGAATCGTATCTCTGTCTTAGCGGACAGGTTATCCAGAATAAAACCGAAAAATTAAGTCCCGGTGATTTCCTGTTTAATCATCCCGGTAAAAAACATGCACTCACCGTCGGTCCGGATGCCCCTTGTTTGCTCGCTTTTGCCTGGAATGCAGACCCCGAAGTTTTACTGAATTATTCAATGGAATTCGAGTAACTCTTGTATCATTCATTCCTTTTTTCGATATTATAAGTTACCAAAATCAATCACTGATGGGAACGACCCACCGGTTAAGAGGCATCTCATATATGATTATAATCACAAACCGAAAGAATAGATACCATGAAATCATATTTAATTTTTCTATTTGTATTCGTTATCGGAATCGCAGGATGTTCAACGCATATGGATAATCCATTGCTGACTGAATTCGATACACCGCACGGCGTGCCGCCGTTCGATAAAATAAAACCCGATCATTATATGCCGGCGTTCAAAACCGGAATGGAACAACACACAGCAGAAATCGATGCGATCGTTGCCAATCCGGAGCCGCCGACGTTCGAAAATGCAATCGAGGCGCTTGAATACAGCGGCGAAACATTGCGTCGCGCGCGTATGGTTTTTTCGAACATGGCCTCGGCGAACACATCGTCCGAGATACAGCAGATTGCACGCGACTCCGCACCGATGATATCAAAACACTGGGATGATATCATGCTGAATCCCGATCTCTTTGCCCGTGTTAAAGCGGTGTACGCTCAGAAAGATGATCTTGATCTGAATCAGGAACAGAAACGGCTTCTTTCCGAAACGAATAAATCATTTGTCCGCGGCGGCGCGAATTTACCTGAAGAGAAGCAGGAGCGGTTCCGTGAGATAAACGAACGACTCTCCGTGCTCACGCTGCAATTCAGCGATAACGTTCTTGCAGAAAACAACAGATTTGAGCTTGTGCTCGAAACCGGAGATGATCTTGCCGGTTTGCCGGAGTCCGTCATCGCATCGGCAGCCGATGCCGCCGAAAAAGCCGGATACGAAGGAAAATGGCTGATCACGTTGCACGTACCGAGTGCAATGCCGTTCCTGCAGTATTCATCGCGAAGAGACCTCCGGGAGATAGTAAAACGCGGCTTTATCAGCAAAGGCAATAACGACGACGAATATGATAACAAGGAGATAATTCAGGAGATGGCAGCGCTGCGACTTGAGAGAGCCAATTTGTTGGGATATGATACACACGCACACTTTGTACTCGAAGAAAATATGGCGCAAAACCCCGAGGGAGTTTACGAACTGATAAATCAGTTATGGGAACCGGCGCTTCGGAATGCAAAGGCAGAGAGGGACATGCTTCAGGAAATGATCGATCGTGAGGGCGCCGATTTTACGTTACAGTCGTGGGATTGGAGGTATTATGCCGAGAAAGTCCGCGCCGACAGATATGATCTCGATGAAGAAATGATCCGTGCGTACTTCTCCCTTGACCGGGCAAAGGACGGAGTGTTCGGTTTGATCAATAAACTTTGGGGCTTGGAATTCATCGAACGTGACGATATCCCGAAATATCATGAAGAAGTTTATGTCTATGAAGTGCGTGAAGCCGACGGAAGTTACATCGGAATTCTCTATCTTGATTTTCATCCCCGTCCCGGTAAACGAGGGGGAGCATGGATGAGCAGCTACCGGAAACAATCGAGAACTCCCGAAGGAGAGATGGTGCATCCGGTCATAACAACAGTGTATAACTTTTCGCGTCCGTCGGCGGAAACACCCGCATTGCTGACGTATGATGAGTTGACGACATTCTTTCATGAACTCGGCCATGCACTGCACGGATTGCTCTCGGATTGTCAATATAACAGCTTGTCGGGAACAGCCGTCCCGCGCGATTTTGTTGAGCTTCCCTCACAGGTAATGGAGAACTGGGCGGCGGAGCCGGAGGTGCTGAAAATGTTCGCCCGTCACTATGAAACCGGAGAAGTGATACCTGACGATCTCATCGATCGCATTCGTAGAAGCGCGCTGTTTAATCAGGGTTTCGCAACAACCGAGTACCTTGCTTCGGCGTTTCTTGATATGGATTACCATACACTGACCGACGGACTCATCGAGGATGTAAATGCATTCGAGGAGAATTCCCGCAATGCGATCGATTTAATACACGAGATTGAATTCCGCCATCGCAGCACCTACTTCAACCATATTTTTGCAGGCGGTTATTCGGCGGGATATTACAGCTACATCTGGGCGGAAGTACTCGATGCGGACGCATTCCAGGCATTT
>PWTU01000316.1 GCA_003562775.1 Ignavibacteriales bacterium | reverse complement strand
TCGCTACGTTAAGAGCAATATATCTGAGTAAAGTATCATGGATAGTTGAGGGAAGTGTGGTTTATTCCAATCCTAATTTTTTCATTCGGTACAACAGCACATGCCGGGGTATTTTCAACAGGCGTGCTGCCTGTGAACGGTTCCCTTCACTCCGGCGCAGGGCTTCGCTGATGATACCACGCTCTATTTTATCTAGCGATAAATCTTTTCGATGTACAATAGAATCCTTCTCCTCCGGTTGTTTTTCATCAGCCCTTTCTTTTTTTAGAATATATGACGGGAGATTGTCAACTGTAATTTTTTTATTTGTGGAAAGAATGAGGGCTCTTTCAATTACGTTTTCCAGTTCACGGACATTCCCTGGCCAATGATACTCCTGTAAGACGGATATCACCTCGGGATCGATATCATACCGGTTACCCTTTCCATATCGCTGTATGAACAAATCAACAAAATGGGGAATATCTTCTTTATGTTCCCGAAGAGGGGGAATGGTTAGCGGGAAGACGCTCAAGCGGTAGTATAAGTCATCGCGGAATTCCCCCGACTTCATCAATTCATCAAGGTTTTTATTTGTCGCCGCAATAACTCTTACATTTACCGAAATACTTTTTGATCCCCCGACTAGCTCAATCTCCTGTTCCTGAAGGACACGCAATAATTTCGCCTGTAAATCTTCGTGCAGATCACCGATTTCATCGAGGAAAATGGTACCGCCGTCGGCTCGTTCAAACTTTCCTTTTCGTGACTCGATTGCACCGGTAAATGCACCTTTTACATGTCCGAAAAGTTCACTCTCCAGCAAATTATCGGGAATGGAGGGACAGTTTACAGTAATAAGGGGTTTGTTTTTTCGGGGGCTATTATAATGTATCGCACGTGCAAGCAGTTCTTTTCCGGTACCGCTTTCGCCTTGAATGAGTACCGTGGCATCGCTTACAGCTACCTGCGAAGCCATTTTAATCAATTCCTCCATCGGTGCACTCTGTGCTATGAAATTTCCGAATCGGTGTTTATCCAACAATTCCTGCTGCAGTTCTAAGTTTTCGGTCTGGAGCTTCCGGAAACGGTTAGCTTTTTCGATAACGAATAATAATTGCTCCCGGCTGAATGGCTTGGTGAGATAATCGTCCGCTCCAAGCCGGCATGCTTTTAATGCATTTTCAACGCTGCCGTACGCTGTGATTATTATGACGATAATATCCCCATTACTTTTGCGGATTTTACGAAGCACTTCGATACCGGAGATATCGGGCATCCTGACATCAAGAATGATGATGTCGAATCCGTCCTCTTTGAACGCACTGAGTCCGTCCTTTCCCGAGTTTGCAACGGTCACTTCAAATCCGCTGTTTTTGAGTTGCGTGGAAATGATTTTTGAAAGATTAACGTCGTCGTCTATGAGAAGTACGTTCATTGTGAAGATAGTTAATTGTTAATTGTTATTAGTTATTGGTTAGTCGTGTTTCAGTGTAAATAGGTTAAACGTTAAATATTTATTTGACAGGGAGTTGTAATGTAAATTTTGTTCCTTTATTTTTTTCGCTTTCGACTGAGATATTCCAATTGTTCTCTTCGCAAATTCGTCTGACTATGGCAAGTCCCAAACCAGTACCATCCTTTTTTGTGGTATAAAAAGGTTCGAAGACGTTTTGTAATTTGTCACTGTCTATTCCTGCTCCGGTGTCTTTTATTTCCAATCTAACTACTTCAGTATGTTCTTCCGATTGTTCTACCCGGCAGCTAATTTCCAGAATCCCGCCATTTTCCATTGCCTGTAATGCATTTAAAATGAGATTTGCAAGGACCTGCTGGAGTTCGATAGGATTAGCATGTATTAATACCGGTTCTTCGGGATAGTAGCAATAATATTTTATATTTTGTTTTCGTGCTGCACTTTTAATGAGCATTTCAGAATTTGCAATTATCTCTCTGATATCAAATTCCGTTTTTTGTTTATCGTGTCTGCGTGAAAAACTAAGATAATTTTCAACGACACCGCTCAGGCGATCCGTATCTTGAATGAGGATCGAAAATATTTCAGAGTTTGTATTTTCCTGCGGCAGTTTTTCTTTTAATATTTCCGCTGCACCTCGAATGGAACCAAGAGGATTACGTACTTCGTGGGCAAGACTGGCGGTCAACTCACCGATAATCGCAAGCCGGTCATTGATGCGAAGCTGTTCCTCAAGATCCGATAACCGTTCGGATTGATTCCGGATTTTTTGCAATGCTGTTTGTAAATCTTCGTTTGCCCGTTGGTATCGCAGATTTTCCTCTTTTTCCCGCTGCGCTTTCAATCCGGTGAGATATCCGATGATGTTATAGATACCGATTTGTAATAATTGAAGAAAGATGCTCTCTAAAGTTTCACCCATTTGAAGAAAAATGTGAGGGAGGTAGATTAAGCTAACAACAATCGATGCTCCGAGTCCGCCCCGTACACCGAACCGGAAAGCACCTATCAAAATCGGAATAAAATAGAGCTGCATGAAAATGAGGTGATACAGCCATTCTTCAACCGAAACCGAATAATGGAGGACGGTAACTCCGGCAGTGAATACAGCAATCTGTGTCCACCAGATAAATTCATTTTTACGCACGAATTTTCGAAACAATGTAAAAGGATTCATACCGATAAATTGTTGTTAATGATTATTTATTCTTAAACACGCAGACCGAACAAACTGTTCGCTCTGCATGTTACTATTTAATTTATTATCGGATAATCTCAATATTCTCACCGCAAGCCAACATCGATGACCCGTAATAGGGATTGGCGATATCTTCCGATGGACTTAACCATTGGCCACCGTCTTGTAATGCCATCGAGCAGTATTGCAAATAAAGCTCGATCTCGTTGGTTTCAATCGAATGCAGTGTCTCGATCATCGTCCGGGTCAACCCGTTCAATGCAATCCGCTGCGTATTGAGATTGGATGATCCGGTTATACGGTTCGTATATCTGATAAATGATTGTTGTTGTGTATCCCAATCCTCATGGTCCAACACCGAATTGTTTATTGCATCCTGTAAGTGTTGACCACGCACAGATGCAATCCGGGCATCATCTGCTGCAAGTGCCTCTGTTATTTCGAGATAATAGTTTACGATTTCAATTATACTATTTTCTCCATTCTGAGATCCATTACCTGTATTTGCAATAAGGTTTATTGGTTGTAGCACACTCATTGCAATTACTGTTAGTACCAGAATAAATAGTGCTCCATATGTTTGATTTTGCATAATTATATCTCCTTTTTTACTGGGATGTTTATCAGCTTGATTTATTGTTGTAATATGCTTACACCTTCTTCGCCGGTCTTTATCTTCACCGACCGGTCGATAGGGGAGACGAAAATTATCCCGTCGCCTGACTTTTGTGTCCTGCCGCCTTTGATGATAGCATCCACGGCTTCGTCGACTTGTTCATCATTACAGACAAGCTCGATTTTAATGACTTTCGAGTATTTTTCGACAAACTTAAAGGAATATTTCGCTTTTTCCGGATCCGAGAAACCTCCCAAACCCGAGACATTGACAATGGTCATACAGCAGAAATCCGCCTCTTCAAGTGCCTGGACGACATTATCAACTCTTTCTTCACGAACGTATGCTTTTATCTCTTTCATTGTTGTATTCCCTTTCTTATTAAATTGTACGGCGCACTTTAGCAAATACGCCGCACAATGCTTAACTTCTAATGATGCTCGTCGTGGCCGCCGTTATCTTTATCGCTGTTCTTGTCACAGCAGCTCATTTTTTCGTGATGCATTAATTCGCCGTGTTGGTGATCGTCTCCCATCATCTTTTTGCACATCTCCATCATTGATTCACCGTCACCGTGCATTGTTGCATGCATCTTCTGCATCATCTTCTTGCGCATTTCGCCGTCCTCGGCAATATGCTCCATGATCATCTCGGCCATCGCCTGGTCGTTTATCATTTCCATCATATGTTGACGGTGTTGATCATCAGCGTGATCATCCTTTGGAATAAATGCCATAAACAGAAAGAAGAATGCTCCTGCAATTAGCGTTACTACTGCGAGTTTCATAATAATACCTCCTTGTTATTGGTAATAAAAATTCTCATTACAATACAATTATTTTTACCGGGACGGGATTTATCCCGTCCCGGTGTGTTGTTTACTTTAGTGATGATCCCTGTGTTCATTGTCTTTTTCAGCTTTGGCAAGACTGCAGCAGGCAATTTCCGAATCTTCCGCCATCATGCCGCATGCCATCGACCATGTCGGCTCATCTTGCATTGCCGTATGTATGGTTTCTATAACCATTAACTGCATATTTTCATCCGCAGCAAAATAGTTTGTGAGTATATCCCGCATGGATGGCTGTTGCAATTGTTCAGCTATTAGTTGTTGATGTCTTACTTCCGCATTTCCACGATTCTGTCCATTGCGATTATTTTCTTTAACATCAGATGTATTGCAGCACGTCATCTCTTTGGCTTCTGCCATCTTTTTGCACTCCATGGTCAATGCAGGATCATCGAGTATTACCTTATACATGGATTCCTTGGCAATCAATCGTATGTGCTCATCCGTTGAAAGATAAGTTTCTACCATTTCCTGCATAGACGGTTTTTGCAACTGTTCTGCTATTAGTTGCTGATGTTTTACCTCTGCATTGCCGTGTTCTTGTGCCGATTGCAGAGCGGTGGCAGTGAACAGAAGTAATAGAACACCTGCGAGAATTAAAGATCCTGTGCGTGTCATAATAGCCCCTCCTTATATTATTTTATCGGTTATCAAGCCGGTGTTTACAAGTTTCCCGGCTGATAATATGTGAGATGCATAATTTTCGATGCGGGGTATCATTATAGTAACACCGCTACTATCGAATGTGACGGTTACATATAGAATTATTTAATGAAAACGAGTGGTTACAGCGGTAGTTCTCAGAGCAGATATACTTCGTTCAGAAGGAATAGTTCAACAGCAGGTATAATGAGTAATTCCCGGATTACTCCACTATGGGTATAATCGGTTGATTTTACTAACCACACCGGTTCTTTGTTTAAGATATAAAGTGGGTTAATAACGTATTGATGGTCGGATTTAAAAACTTTTCCGGTCAATGCCTCATGTACCGCGGTTCCGCCGATGAAAGTATCGATATGGCATAACGGATTAGTGACTACTGTTTTGGATGTTGTATCCGGCGGTTCTTCGGTATTGGCAGGGTGTTCGGAGCACGCCATATCGCAGGGTTCGTCTTCCATCACGACACACGTATGCCGGTGGGTCGTGAATCCGAGTGAAGTGAAGACAAAAAGGATGATGACAAGATGGATCATCCTTGTGAATATTATATTATTGTAGGCAGTCATAATGCTCACCTATTACGTGGAACATTTAAAAAGACAATTGGTTCCCGTTGATTAATTATGATAACAGTTGCTTTCGTTTTTCTTCATAATCCTCTTTCGATATTTCTCCTTTTGCATATCGCTTTTTAAGAATATCGAGAGCGGATTCTTCTGTGTGAGATTTCGGTGGTCTATTCTGTGTCATGATCCAACGCACGAGCGCAACGATACCTACGATGATAAGCCCCCAGAACAGTACCATAAAAATCCACCCAAACCACATACCGTCTCCAAACCAATGCATAATTTCACCTCCTTTTCAATTTTCTTTTGAATAATTCACCACTTTTTACCCTTTTGAAGATGCTTATCGATTCAAATAATTTTTCAACTCTTCATTGGAAGGTAATGATTTAGTTGGTGAAGCTCGAAATACAACTTCGTCATTTAGAATTAAATTCGGCGAATTTTGAATTTGATATTTTTTCATCGCTTCAGGGTCATCTTCAACGTAAACGAGCTGATACGTTACACCTAAATCATTTAGGCTCTTTTCTAATGTTGGTCTGTGTGAGCAGTTTTTAGTTGCTAATATCAATACATTCATTTTTTGCCTTTAATTTATAATATAATTTTCACTACCTTAGATCAATATGATGAGAAGTTATTCCTATGCCTTCTCAATAGATTCTTTCAACATTTCCCGTACTTCTTCTGCTATCTTTTTCAGCCCGGGATTATCGATTGCCTTCATCGATTCAACCGGGTCAATAGCAGCAATTTCGGTTTTTCCGTCTGCAGTTTCCTGTACGATCACATTACACGGCAGCATCGTACCGACTTTATCTTCCGTCTGCAGCGCTTTATGTGCAAACGGGGGATTGCATGCGCCGAGAATTTTATAGTTTCGGAAATCAACATCGAGTTTTTTCTTTAACGTCTCTTTGACATCGATTTCAGTGAGTATACCGAATTTTCTTTCCTGCAAGGCATTTGTTACACGCTCGATCGAATGATCAAACGAATCGTCTACTATACGTGAATAATAATAACTCATAATAATTCCTCTATTCATATTTATGTTAGAACAATGCTCCTGTTACGTTCATTAATATAACGATAATGCTTCCGGAATTCCACCGTATAATTCCATAGCCGAAGAAATACCACCGCATTTTCAACGATCAGTGAAAATATTTATTTGATCAGATTCATTTTCATAATCTTCCTTTGATCATCCACTTTCAATTCATAGAAATAGATGCCGCTTGAAAGTTTTTCAGCGTTAAAATCAACCGTATGAGTACCGGCCGTCATCGGGCCATTAAGCAGGGTCGTTATCCTTTGTCCGAGTACATTATATATATTAAGAATCATGTCTGTGTCATGCTTCAATGTAAATTGAATTGTCGTCGACGGATTAAAGGGGTTAGGATAATTCTGTTCAAGTACATATTCTTCAATCTGCAAGCGGTTTTCATCCGTATCTACTCCTGTTACCTGATCGCCGGTCAAAATAATAAAATTGCTTATTGTGTTTTCCTCGAATGTGATGGTATTATCCACCGGGTCTACTATTGCATCATGTACCGTTATCCAGCTACTGCTCTGATCGTCCCAGTATTTTACCTGAATGGTGTTCTCGTCAATATCGAATCCGTGTAGTTGAATATCATTGTAATGTAATTGGAAGGAGGCATTGGACTCGAAATTCATGTGTCCGCCGCAGCCGCCATCCTGCCACATTATGTTTTGTCTATTTTCTGCAAACATACCTATCTCATATGCCGCAAAGATATTCTGATTTTCTCCATAGGGAATATTTTGCGGAAAGATCTCCAACATACGTCCGAACAGAGAATCGGGCATCATACCGCCGTGGTGACCGCCGCTCATTTGGCGCCAACCGGGATTGACCTGCATCCAATCATCCGGATCAAATGGATCGTGAATTCTTACCGAATCAGTCATATTACTGTGCATCCAACCACCGCCAAAATGTTGACCAATGGTAGTTGAATCCCGCCATACTAAATCGTTTATCTCGTAAACTATGATTTTTGACATAGTGGAGTCGCTCATCAATCCACCCACAATATTTATTTGGTCGCCGTAATTTGGACGGGCTGCTTCTGAATTTGGTTCGTACCAGGGCGGTCCGAAATTTAGATAATAGTCCGGAGAACCGTCGCCAGATTTGTCCAAATAATAATGTTTCATTACAAAAGTTGTATCTACCAATGCAACACCATTGACCGACACTGTTTGTACTGTATTGTTCATCCAATCAAATGCAAAACCGTTACAGCCGTTCTGGTGATGGTCCCCACGGTGTGTATGTTCGCCCATATTTACCCAGAAAGGATTATACGGATCGCGCCAGAATTCTCCGTTAATCTCATACACAACAATAGTTGGGAAATCAAACATAGAAGAATCGTGCTGACCGCCGGTTATGGTAATTGTATCACCTTCATTGGGACGCAGGGCGTTACTGTCGTCCGGGTGGTACCAGTGTGGTCCAAAATTCAAATGATAATTTGCTTGCCCATCTCCGTTTTCATCAAGATAATACATTGGATTAACCATGGAAGTATCAATTATTGCCGTACCGGATACGGTAATCAGTATGAGTGAATCCGGATTGAAATGACCGCCGTGGGCATTCCCATTATTGCCGTCATGTGAATAACCGGGTATATAAAATAAAAATACCATTACAACAACTATTGTTAAAATCATATAAAACTGTTTCATTAAGAATTTGTCTCCTTGTACTGTTAATAAATTAAGTCTAAAACAACATACCCGTTACCCATTATAACGCTACCGTAATACCACCCGATATTCCCACATCCGGTGAGGTTTCACTGAATCCATATGATCCGGTAATGGACAACGTCAACGCAGCGCTCGTGCGGATATTAAATCCCAGCGACACCTGTCGCGGCGGGTCGAATCCGGATAATATCCTCGTGTATCCCTGATAATATGCTAATACTGAATACTGCCCGTTATGGAAAAACCGTCCTGCCCCAAAACCATAGGTTACCGGATCGCGGTATGTGTAATCTTCCGGACTTCCCAGTGCGATGTAGCCGACGTCGGCAAAGGTTGCATACTGTCCGAATCTCTTTCGCAGTGCAATTCCCATCCCGAAATCGAATTCTCCCGTTCCATAAACATCATGTGTATGAGCTACCGGTATTTTGATCATTCCGTTTAAAGAAACGGAGGGAAGAGAGTTTCTTTCGGTTAAGACGGTATATTCACCCCGCAGAAAGATATCACCCAATCCGCCGGAGAGTGTCGAACCGTTTCCCATCATACCGCGGCTACCGGAATGCATACCGTTCCCGCTCTGACTGTGATTGCCGGGAAGAAACATATCGCCGCTCCGGCTCACAAGCTCACTGCTCTGTGCAAATGCGGAAAAATCTGCGGAAGCATACCAGCGTGGTGTCTGATAGCGGATACCACCGTATAGTGTGTATGATGATGTAGATTCATCGTATATGTATTTTCCCGATACCATTTGCAGTGAGCCGTTAATGTACCAGGTACCCTGCGAAAGGACGGAGGAAGAAGGTATAAGAAGAAGTAATACGGTGTAAATGATTTTAAGGTTTATTGAATATTTTAGTTCAGGTTTCATATAAATATTTTTCTATCTTTCTTTATTTATATATTTAATAACAAACAAAACTTTTTATTCTTGTGTCCCGTAAGGGCGATTCATGAATCGCCCTTACGGGACACGTTTTTTATTCTGTCACCCTTTTCCCCAAAAAAGAACTCTTTTTTATTTTATGCTACCAAGGTTTATAGAATTGAATAAGGTTTTTTAAAACCTATATTCAGCATAAATCAATAATTAGATTTCCACATTACCTCTGCGGATCCTGCATTTCTTCCATACGTTTTACCATTTGCTCGAAATTCTCCACGACGGTTTCCATATGTTCGTGCATATCTTCCATATTCCGCTGCATATGCTCGTTTTCCATCATTTCCCGATCTCCCATCATCTCATGCATTTCCTGCATAAAGTCGTGCATATCTTCTGCCATTTTGCCCATATGCTCGCCCATACGGTTCATATGCTGATGTCCTCTTGTATGCTCCATATGCTCGTGTTGCTGATGCATCCGGGTCATTGTTTCTGTACGCTGCATTATTTGCTGCATACGTTCCATCATATTTCCCATTTGATGCTGCATTTGTTGCATATGCTGGTGCATGTGCTGCATCTGTTCGCCCTTCATATGCTGGGAATTTGCCGGTGTTGAAGATAATAGCAGTGCCACCATGATGGCTGCGGTTAGATAAAATATTGATAGTTTCATAATTTCCTCCTTATAAAAAATTTGTTCAGATAATTGTCTCCGTTACTTACTGTATACAATATATAAAAGAACAGTTTCATATGCGTTACATAATTATGGATATTTTGTACAGATAATTCTCATCTCTGCTCTTTCTTTTGCATTGACGGACATTTCGTTGTTCCATATGAGCAAAACACGCAGCAATCACCGGGTTCCGGTTTAAGTACCTCTTTACAATTTGAACATTCATAGAAATGCTGACACGCATCCACCGGCATCTGTTCATGTTTTTTTAATCCGCATTTCGGACACGTAATAATTGTTTTCGTTAGGATGCTCATTGTTTTATTACCAACGCCGGTTCCAACTGTTCAGATCATTTACTGCAATTAACACTTCATTGCCATCTACTTTACTCGGTATCGGATCCGGGTTGTACGTCGGACAACTTCCAAACGCTTTCATCGAGTTCATATCCCATTCACCGTTACAACTACCGCAGTGAATATGCTCATGGACAATGGTGTAGTCCGAATTTCCGCATGGCTCGGTAATACCGATTGCCGTTACGACTCTGCCTTTTGTGGAAATGTAGGCAATAACCGCAAGTTCGGTCGTCGGCGCATCGTACCACGCCCTGG
>PWTU01000381.1 GCA_003562775.1 Ignavibacteriales bacterium | reverse complement strand
TTCGGCTTCTTCACGGGACCGGACGCCGCCCGATGCTTTTACTCCCATTGTAGATCCGACCACTTTTCGCATTAACCGGATATCACCCGAGGTTGCTCCTCCTTTGCTGAATCCGGTTGAAGTCTTTACAAAATCAGCGCCCGCCCATTTGCTGAGCAAACATGCCTCTACTTTTTCTTTGTCGGTGAGCAATGCGGTTTCAATAATAACCTTGACAATCACGCCGGCACGGTGAGCGATGCGCGTTACCTGAAATATATCATTTTTCACATATTCGTGTTCTTCTGATTTGAGCATGCCAACGTTAAGCACCATATCGATTTCCCGGGCGCCGTTTTTTATTGCCTGCTCGGTTTCATTTACTTTCGTCTCAGTAGTGGTTGCACCGAGCGGAAAACCGATAACCGTACATACTTTTACATCTGTATCGGCAAGATAACGTGAACAGAACGGTACGTACGATGGATTCACACACACACTTGCAAATTGATATTGTTTTGCTTCGTCGCAAAGTTTACGTATATCGTTAAGTGTAGCATCCGGTTTTAGAAGTGTATGATCTATGTATTTGGCAAGATCGTATGAAAGTCTACCTTCGTCGGTCACCCCGATTCCGGCAGAAATCCGTGATGCGCCGTTTGCAAGAATCGATTGTACACCTTCACTGTTATGTACCACACACTTGCCGTCGCTGCACACCCCATTTTTACAACGCGAGCTTTCATCGCGGTAGGTATCGAGAACCTCTCGTAATATTCGGTCTATTTTCGGATCCATTACATTCAATATATCGGATATTTAGGTCATTTTCCACTTAACTGGTAATAATCTTTAGCGTCTCACGGTGCTTTTCGAGCGTTATGTTGAAGGATTCGAGTTTATCTTTCTCTTTTTGAACAACCTCTTTCGGTGCTCTCGACAGAAATTGTTCATTAAGAAGTTTCTTTTCAACGTTCTGAGCGGCCTTTTCCAATCGTTCGATTTCCTTCGATATGCGTTTCCGTTCAATGTCAATGTTAATAATGTCTTTCAACGGGACAAAGATTTCGGTGCTATTGACAACCGCCGATGCGGAATAGGGAGGCCGTTCCGTTGCAGATCCGACGACCAGTTTAGATATTTTTCCAAGCCGTTCGAGATAGGCGCTATATTTTTCAATCACTTTTATCTTAGAGGAACCATCCGTTTTAAGGTGTAATTCCGTTTCTTTACCGGGAGGGACGTTCATCTCACCCCGGATACTCCGGACGGCTGATACAATATTTTGTATGGATGAAATTTGTTCCTCCGCATCAGGATTGATTTTCTTGTTATTTACCGTTGGCCAGTGTGCAATCATAATGCTCTCACCTTCCTTCCGGTCAAATATATGCCACCATAATTCCTCGGTAATAAACGGCATAAACGGATGCAGCAAACGCAACGCTGTCTCATAAATACGAAAAGAACGTGCAAGCGTTGCTTTTTGCATCTCCGGTTTCGACGATTCATAAAACCGGTGTTTTATCATCTCGAGATACCAGTCGCAGAAGTCGTGCCAGATAAACTCATAAAGTACTTTTGTAGCTTCATTTACGTGGAATCGATCCAGAGCTTTCGTAAGATTTTTTATAGTAGTGTTTAACCGGCTTTCAATCCACTCATCTATTGCATCTAAAAATAAATTATCATCACCCGGTTCGGATTCGATCTGTTCCTTGTTCATAAGCAGAAATCTCCCCGCATTCCAGATCTTGTTTGCAAAATTCCTGCCGATCTCGCACTTTTCGTTGGCATAGAATACATCTTGCCCGAGTGGTGCTAAATACAACACCGTGAACCGCAATGCATCGGCGCCGTACTCATCGATCACATCGAGCGGATCGGGGGAATTGCCGAGCGATTTGCTCATTTTCCTGCCTTCGATGTCACGTATTATACTTGTATAATAAACATCGGTGAACGGAACATCATTACGGAATTCAAGTCCCGCCATAATCATTCGTGCTACCCAGAAGAAGATAATATCCGGGCCGGTGACAAGCGTGTTTGTCGGATAAAAATAATTCAGGTCTTTGTTTTCTTCGGGCCATCCTAACGTTGAAAACGGCCAGAGCCAGGAAGAAAACCATGTATCCAGGACGTCTTCATCCTGTTTGAAATTTTTACTATTGCAGTTGTGGCATCTTTCAGGAGTGTTCCGAAGCACCATCGTATGCCCGCAATCGTTGCAATAATAAACCGGGATCCGATGTCCCCACCAGAGTTGCCGGCTAATACACCAGTCCCGGATGTTGTTCATCCAATGTTCGTAAGTTTTAATCCAGCGTTTGGGATGAAACCTGATCTGACCGTCAAGCACCACTTTTAGTGCAGGTTCGGCGAGAGGTTTCATCTTTACGAACCACTGATCCGAAAGGTACGGCTCTATGATCGTGTCGCACCGGTAACATTTACCAACTGTGTGAACGTGGTCGGTGGTTTTTTTCAAATAACCTTGCTTTTTCAGATCATTGACGAGTGCTTTTCGGCAAGCGTAGCGATCCATTCCTCGATATTGTTGCGGTGCCTTTTCATTCATCTTCCCCGACGTATCCATCACGATAATCTGTTCGAGATTGTGCCGCTTGCCGATTTCAAAATCATTCGGATCGTGTGCAGGAGTAACTTTCACCAATCCGGTGCCGAACTTCGGGTCGACAAATTTATCCGCTACGATCGGGATTTCGCGATTTGCGATAGGTAGAATTGCCGTTCTTCCGATCAGTTTGTTATAGCGCTCATCATCCGGATTGACCGCTACGGCAGTATCGCCGAGCATAGTTTCGGGTCTGGTTGTAGCAACGGTAATTGTTTCTTTGGATTCTTTTAGTGGGTACGAAACATACCATAAATTACCGTTGATCTCAAAATGATTCACTTCATCGTCGCTCAGCGCGGTATGATCGTTCGGACACCAATTAACAATGTATTTACCGCGATATATCAATCCCTTTTCATACAACCGTATAAATACTTCCTTGACCGCATTCGATAATCCTTCATCCATTGTAAAACGCTCGCGGTCCCAATCGCAGGAAGCGCCGAGTTTTTGCAACTGTTTTATGATCGTTCTTCCGTACTTTTCTTTCCAGTCCCAGACATGTTTGAGAAATTTTTCACGGCCTAGTTGATGCCGGGTTTTTCCTTTCGAGCGTAACTCCCGTTCGACCACGTGTTGCGTTGCGATACCGGCGTGATCGGTCCCGGGAATCCAGCATGCTTCGAATCCCTGCATACGTTTCCATCGTATAAAAACATCCTGAATGGTATTGTTAAGGATGTGCCCCATATGGAGTACACCGGTGATATTCGGTGGTGGGATTACAATGGTATACGGTTGTTTATCGGTATTTATCTTCGCGTGGAAGAATTTATGTTCCAACCAATAGGAATACCATCTCGCTTCAGCATCTGCAGGTGAGTATGCTTTTGACAGTGCAGTCGTTGAATTATTATTTTGATTTTTTTTCTGTGCCATAATCTATAATTTCTCCGCTTGTCTGTATTATCGAATGGTCAGGGTGCGGTTGTACGATGTAGTATTCCCCGCTCTATCACCAACGGTAATAGAGAGATCATATGTTCCGGGTGGAAGCGGTTTCCGTGATCTGTAAATGACCATTGATAGATCGGGATCATATCGTCCGATTATGAGTTCGTCGTTGAGTTTGATCTTCAATGATGAATGATCAATGCCGGTTTCATCGTCATTAAGTCTAAAACGTAATCGCATATTACGATTTCCGTCTACAATAACGTTGCTGATAGACGGTGCAGTAGTGTCCACCGCGGTTTTTATATCGTTGAAAAGTCGACGACTGAAACCCGTTAGTGTTTTATTTTCATAAACCCGCGTACTTCCGTGTGTATTCCAACGGGCGCCGGTTCTTGTATAGACAATACTCCGGTTGAAAGGTTCAAGAGCATCAGGTGTTTTAATTGAAAAACGTATGCCTTCATCTAATACCAAACTGGTTGAACTGAAAGAATAATAATAATCACCGTCATTTTCAATACGTGATACCATAAAATGAATAGGATAATACACAGAGCCGTAATCGTAACTAATGATCAAATTCCCATTATCGATATGTATTTCACCGGTTTTGTCCGGTCGTATCGAGTAAATCGTTTCCGTATGCGTGTATACCGTATCATTATACAGATATTGAAAAAGGAGCGTCGATTCCGACTGCGATTGCAACTGAACACGATACTGATGCATTAATCCTCTGCGGTAGTGAACTGGAATAGTGAGATTATAATTTCTATTTCGAACAATAAGCGGCTGTGAAGCGTCAACAAATTCCGGATGCGTAATATTCACAAGCAGCATATCACGAATAACCTCGGTTTCTATGTTTAACCTGGTGTCGGAGATAAGCCGTTGTGGTTTGTTAGTAATATCCGGATTTTGCTCTATCGGGATTTGAAGCGGTGAAACCGTGAGCTCGATTTTACCCGAAAGGGTCGACGTATTACCCGCGATATCATACGCAACTATACGGAAATTATAAATTCCGGGAGGAAAATCACCTGTATCGATTATACCGCTGCCATGTGTACGCTGTGAATATAGAGGTAGAGCATTTCCTTCTTCGATAAATAATTTCCGGAATCGCCCGCGGCCGGTGGTGAGGAGATGGTGATCGTAATGCAAACGAATCTGATGTCTCTGCTCGATCGGTATCCGATCATAATATAATGAATATAAAACACTGTCTTCCAGAAAAAACTCCATTGCATATATCCCGTGCCGATACCAGGTATCGTTGTTTCTATCGTGAACATCCACGGCAAGCCCGATCTTACCGGACGCTTTTATTGGATTTTCAACAACATATTCACCCGGCCGAATGGCAATTGCAGCTACGGTAATGGGCGTTATGCGGTCGTTCACAAAGCTTTGAACGTTTACCGGTATTGCAGCAAGGCGGTTAAAAATCGGAGGCATCGTGTCATTTATGATATTTATTTGCTTGCCGAGTTTCGGGTTAAGAGGATTGTTATTCGTGTCCCGTATCTCAAAATGTATGTGTGGCGGCCCCGATCCTGTACTTCCGGATCGCCCGATAATTTCGCCCTGTTTATACGGAAACTCCCCGGGCCCGAAATTCATTGTTACACTGTATTGTCCGACTAAATTTTGATAATCATAAACTCTATCCTCTATGGATTCATCGAATCTATCGAGATGAGCGTATAATGTCGCATATCCGTCCTTATGCCGCATCAGAATATATTTTCCATATCCGAAGGGTGACACACCGATTTGTTCAATGTAGCCGTCTCTTGAGGCAAATACGGATGCACCAATTTGACCGCGGGTACTTATGTCGATACCGGCATGAAAATGCGTCGATCTAAATTCACCAAATGCGGATGTCATTATATTGGTAATATCCGTTGGCCAGATATAATCGTTCAGATCCGTTTTTATCGAATCAAATGGTTCATATATCTCGCTGATAGTTCGGGGTTGCCAAACAGGTTCACTATCAAGATTATTTTTTAAAATGAGAGAACCGCTTGAGAAAAGAAGAACGACTCCTATAAGAGCACCGGTCACCATGACAGTGAGCGAGGTTAAAACAAATTTTTTCTTCAATGACATATTAATTACTTCTGCACTTTTGTCCTGAATGATACAATATCGACCAATTCAACCGTTACTTCATCTCCGTGTTGAAGCGGCCCAACGCCCTCCGGCGTACCCGTGAAAATCAGATCGCCCCGTCGCAAGGTGAAATATCGTGAAAGATGGGAGATAATTGCGGGGATCGGAAATATCATATTACCGATTGTATCCTGCTGTCTAAGCTGGTTATTAATAGTAAGACGTAACATCGTGTTCGTAGTGATTAAATTATTGTCGTTTTTTTTAAATCGGGACACGGGTGCGGAGCCGTCAAATCCTTTTGCGAGTGTCCACGGCAAACCTTTTTTCTTTGCGTTTGCCTGGATATCCCGTGCAGTCAAATCAAGACCGACACCGTATGCGATAATATAGTTGTTTGCATCTTCTGCTGAAACGTTCCCGGGTACATCGTTGACTAAAACAACAAGTTCTATCTCATAGTGTACATCGTTGCTGAATGACGGCAGTAAAATAGGCGAATCCCCGTTGCGTATTGCTGTAGCCGGTTTTATGAAGACGACCGGCTCAGCCGGTGCTTCAACGCCCATTTCGCGGGCGTGTGAAGCATAGTTTCTTCCGAGGCAATAAATAGTATTGACCGGAATGATTTGATTGCCGGGATCAACGTTAATTGTGTACAACATAAAAAAAATCTATTCAAAATGTCCCAAAAGATTAAATATAGAGAAGCAAACCCACACATTCAAGTCCCTTGATTTTGATTTTCAATCTCACTACTTTGATCGAAGTAAAATAACAGGTAAATATGCATATAACCGTCCAGTTCGAATGGAGCTAATTCTTGGGTAAATCCTACAAAGATTCGGGGGTAGATATTGAAGCGGCGGAAGCGTCGGTGGAAAATGTTAAATCGCTTATTCGATCTACTTTCTCGCCGAATGTTTTAACCGATATCGGTTTATTCGGTGGTTTTTTCCAGCCGGACTTTTCTCAGTATAAAGAGCCCGTATTGGTTTCAAGCGTTGACGGCGTCGGCACTAAGTTGCACGTTGCCGTACTTGCCGGGAAACACGATACGGTCGGATGCGATCTGGTTAATCATTGTGTTAACGATATAGCAGTAAGCGGAGCGGTCCCGTTGTTTTTTATGGATTATCTTGCTACCGGAAAGCTGGAGCCGCGGGTTTTTCAGGAGATTATCCGGGGTTTTGTAACAGCTTGCAAGGAAAACAACTGCGCTCTTATCGGCGGTGAGACGGCTGAGATGCCCGGCATGTATAAAGAAAAAGATTATGATATCGCGGGTATGATTGTCGGGGTTGTCGATAAAACGGAAATTATTAACGGTACGGGAATAAAACACGGTGATGTGGTTATCGGATTATCTTCGAACGGGCTGCATACAAACGGATACTCACTTGCCCGTTCAGTATTGCTCGATACATTTAAAATTGATGAATACATCGAGGAGTTGGGATGTACGCTCGGTGAAGAATTGCTCCGTGTTCACCGTTCGTATTTACAAACGATACGGAAAATTATACGGGGTTCCCGTCCCGAAGGAATTGCACACATAACGGGAGGGGGAATTATCGGCAATACAATGCGGATTATTCCCGATGTTTTAAAACTCCAGGTTGATTGGGAGGCGTGGGAGGCGCCTGCAATTTTCAGGATAATTCAATCAACCGGCGGTGTCGACGAAAATGAAATGCGGCGTGTTTTTAATATGGGGATTGGATTGACCATAATTTCACGGAAGGAAAAAGTGGACAACACCCTTGAAATACTCCGTACCCTCGGAGAAAGTGCTCATATTATTGGAGAAGTGGTAAAAACAAAATAGATTATAATCGTAGATTAATTATAAATAGAAGGAGATGCCGTATGGAACGACCATTTAATGGTGACCGGCCTGATGAGTTGGATCAACTTGATATCCCCGATACAGAAGAGGAGTATACACAAAAGGAACAGTATGTTCGCGAGAATTTTGAAGAGAAAATTCAATCGCTGCGGGGCGGTATCAGACTGGCAAAACACGTTCTTGCATTATTCAGGTATATGACAGATGAGGCCATTCCGTGGTATAAGAAATCAATCGTTGTAGCGGCGCTTGTATATTTTATAATGCCAGTAGACGCCATACCCGATATGCTTCCGCTCATAGGGTATCTTGATGATTTCGGTGTTATAGCTGCCGTCCTTGGGTTTCTCGGCAAGGAAATTAAGCCCTACTACTATACATCGACGGCGATGGGGAATCAAGATGAAGACCGGTTACCGGAGGAATCGCGCACCTGATCGCGCCGGGTTTCAAGCTCGCGGATCACATTGTCCAACAACTCTTTCCAGCGGGCAGGATCCTGTTGATAATGATTCAGTGTTGAGTCGAATGATTCGCGGTTGACTCCGTGTACTGCGAGTACCGAGTCAAGCTGCTCGAAGTACCGGTCAGGTTCATGTTCTTCATCATACGCACTGCTTACAATAAGCACGTCTGCGTAGATCATTACCAACTTTTCAAAACGTATTTTTTTATCGGGCGAGTCGCTGCACGCGGATATGATAAACAGGAGAATGAATCCCGGAATAATGGCTTTTTTAAGTACCGAAAAGGCGTATAATACAAATTTCATAAGAGAGAACGGTTGACTTTATAAGTATATGGCTGTATATTATTATTTCCGATTAATTATTAATATAAAAGGATATATTGTTTTTTACAAACAGTTTGAGGCAGCATGGCAACAGCGCTTGATTTCCGCGTCGGAATGATAATAGTTTTCGGCGGAGAATTATATACGATTGAAGATTACCAGCACCGGACGCCCGGAAACAAACGTGGTTTTGTGCAAGCAAAAATGCGGAACTTAAAAAACGGCAGGTTGCTGGAACACAAATTCAGTTCAAGTGACAGAATCGATGTTGCCCGCGTAGAACGACGTCCTGCTCAATTCCTCTACCGGGATAACGATACTTTTTACTTCATGGATGAGGAAACTCACGAGCAATTCCATCTTGATGAATCTATGATGGCAAATCAATCAAAATATCTCAAAGAGGGAGATACGGTCGAAATGGAAACGTTCGAGAATGAAGTTGTTGGATGCCAGCTGCCGATGAATGTTGCACTGGAAGTTATTGAAACAGTACCTGGTGTTAAAGGAGACACCGCGACGGGCGGCACCAAACCCGCAACACTTGAAACAGGGGCGATCGTTCAGGTACCGTTGTTTATCAATCAAAACGATGTAATCAAGGTCGATACCAGAACCGGCGAATACATCGAAAGGGCAAAACAGTTAAATTAAACTATAGGCGGGTAATGGATTTAGCATACCTTCGAAAGCTGATCAAAATTCTTGATCAGAGCAATATGACCGAGATGGAGATAGAAGAAGAGGGAATCAAACTTCGTTTGGCAAAGTCGAGCAATAGTAAAGCCGGTGATTATACCGTTGTCCCTGCGCCATATTATCAGATGCCGGCGACAACACCGCAGCAACAAGCGGCGCCACCTCCGGCTCAGACGGGAACCGCCGAGACACCTAAAACAGAAGAGAAAAAGGCGGAACCGAGCATTAGTTATTACGAAGTTAAATCTCCTATTGTAGGCACCTTTTATCGTGCGCCAGCACCAGATGCAGATCCTTATGTAGAGGTTGGACAGGAAGTAGAACCGGGTACCGTACTCTGTATTATAGAAGCTATGAAATTGATGAATGAGATAGAATGCGACGTAAAGGGAAAAATCGTCAAGATCATGGTAGAAAATGCACAGCCGGTTGAGTACAACCAGACGCTGTTTCTCATCGAGCCGACTAAGTAGGTAAAATCATTGCTGAATAAGATTCTAATTGCAAATCGCGGAGAAATCGCCTTGCGTGTTATCCGTGCATGTCGGGAGATGGACATTAAAACGGTCGCAGTATATTCCGAAGCCGACCGTGAATCTCTGCATGTTCGTTTTGCAGACGAAGCCGTCTGTATCGGGCCGCCGTCCCCAAAAGAAAGTTATCTCAATATTCCGCGCATAATTGCCGCTGCCGAAGTAACCAATGCCGACGCGATACACCCCGGATACGGATTTTTATCCGAGAATGCCAGCTTTGCCGAGATATGTGAAACTTCCGGGATAACATTTATCGGACCGACTGCCGATATGATCAGCGCAATGGGCGATAAAGCATTTGCAAAAGAAACAATGCGACAATCGGACGTGCCTGTCGTACCGGGAAGCGGCGGTATCGTCGATGATAAAAAATATGCACTGGAACTTGCGGAGTCAATCGGATTTCCCGTTATTATAAAAGCATCGGCGGGTGGCGGCGGAAGGGGAATGCGGATTGTGAGACAATCTGAAGAATTCGAGAAGCAGTTCCAGACTGCACGAACCGAAGCGGAGTCGGCTTTCGGCAATCCGGGTGTGTATATCGAGAAGTTTATCGAAGAACCCCGTCACGTCGAAATTCAGGTGCTTGGAGATACGTACGGTAATGTAATTCATCTTGGTGAACGCGATTGTTCTATTCAGCGAAGACATCAGAAATTAGTTGAAGAATCGCCGTCGCCGGTTGTGGATGAAGACCTTCGTGAACAAATGGGAGAGGCGGCGATTCGAGGCGCGAAAAGTGTTTCGTATCGCGGGGCAGGTACGATAGAATTTCTTGTGGATAAAGAAAGAAATTTTTATTTTATGGAAATGAACACGCGAATTCAGGTCGAACATCCGGTTACCGAAGAAGTCACCGGCTACGATCTGATCCGTGAGCAGATTCAGATTATGAACGGTAAACGATTATCTCGTCGGAAAATCAAACCGACCGGTCACGCTATTGAATGCAGAATCAATGCGGAAGATCCGAATAAGGATTTCCGCCCGTCTCCCGGTAAAATTACAAGCTTGCATATCCCGGGTGGACTCGGTGTTCGCGTCGATACGCATGCGTATGCAGGATATGTCATACCTCCGTATTATGATTCTCTGATGGCAAAGCTAATTGTTCACGCACCGACACGGGAAGATGCGATCAAACGAATGAGGGTGGCGCTTGATGAATTTATCGTCGAAGGAATTCAAACGACGATACCGTTCCATAAGAAAGTTATGGATAATCAACGATTCATAGAAGGTAATATAGACACACGCTTTATAGATACATTTCTGTTTAAAGATTAATCGAAAATAAATTGAATTAGGAGATAAAATGAATTTTCCAGATAATTTAAAATACACAAAGGAACACGAATGGTTACGTGTTGAAGACGGAATTGCCGTCGTCGGAATTACCGAATATGCACAATCCGAACTTGGTGATATAGTGTATATCGAGTTTCCGGGAAAAGGGAAGACATTTTCACAGAACGATTCAGTCGGAACTATTGAAGCCGTTAAAACAGTCGCAGATTTATATGCACCTGTAAGCGGTGAAATAGTTGAGGTGAATGAAGAACTTGCCGATACACCGGAACTGGTAAACCAGGATCCGTATGAAAAGGGATGGATGTTGAAAATCAAATTATCAAATCCGTCCGAAGTGGATGCGCTTATGGATAGTGCTGCATACAAAGAACACGTCGCAGAAGCGTAAGCGTAAACAGGGCAAAAATAGAGGAGTTTTACCATGACATATTTTCCGGCAACCGACGACGAGCGGAAAGAAATGCTCGATGCCATCGGTACAAAATCTTTTGAAGAACTCATTGCAAATATACCCGATGAAGTTCGTTTTAAAGGAGACTTAAACCTCCCTTCAAAATTATCAGAATGTGAAGCGTTACGGGAGTTATATCGAATTGCAGAGGAGAACCTGCATGCAGGTGTCTCTAACTATCTCGGAGGCGGCAGTTATGACCACTTCGTTCCATCTGCAATCGGCGCGATAACAAGCCGATCAGAGTTTTACACTGCATATACACCGTATCAAGCGGAAGTCAGCCAGGGTACGTTGCAGGCGATCTACGAATATCAGACAATGATCTGCCGCTTAACCGGCATGGATGTCTCGAACGCCTCAATGTACGATGGAGGAAGCGCACTTGCCGAAGCCGTTATACTCGCAGCAGCCCATACAAAACGCAGCAAGATTATTGTTGCAAGCGCTTTACACCCGGATTATTTGAAGATCGTGCGTACTTACTGTAAAAGTCAGGATATAAGCGTTGATCTAATCCCGCTTGACAACGGGACTGCTGATCTGGATGCATTGAAAAAAGCCGTTACTGACGACACGGCTGCAGTCGTTGTACAACAACCGAATTTTTTCGGTTGTATTGAAGATGTGTTTGAGATCGGTGAGATAGCGAAATCGAAAGACGCACTTTATATTTCCGTCGTCAACCCGATTTCTCTGGGGATATTAAGTGCTCCCGGCGAATACGGGGCGGATATTACCATTGGTGAAGGGCAACCTCTCGGCCTCGGATTGAATTTTGGCGGACCATACCTCGGAATCTTTGCGGTAAAAGATTTTTTAATACGGAAAATTCCGGGCCGGCTTTCCGGAATTACGGTTGATGCTGATGGAAATCGAGGATTTGCATTGACTCTGCAAACCAGGGAACAGCAGATCAGGCGCGAGAAAGCGACCTCAAACATTTGTACAAATCAAGGTTTGATGATGCTTGCTGCTACTGTGTATATGGCGATGCTTGGTAAACAGGGTATACACGAAGTAGCAAACTTATGCCTCCAAAAAAGTCATTATCTCGCAGAAAATATCCATGAAATTGACGGATGTACTTTAAAATTTAACAAGCCGTTTTTTAATGAATTTGTAATTACACTTCCACACCCCGCCGCAGCAACGGTAAATAAGCTGGCGAAGAAGAAAATTCTCGCAGGTATACCGCTCAGTAAGTGGGAAGGGGGACCGAACGATCTTATGATCGCGGTTACCGAGCGACGTTTGAAACAAGAGCTGGATACATACGTAGAAGAATTGAGGAATGCATTATAGAAGGTATCGACAGCAAATTTAAATTGAAGAGCAGTTCATTTTAGCCGAATGTAATATTTACAGAATGCGGTTGTTAAAAATAACCAGTGTCAAAATACGATTAAAATTTAATGTGAATCGTTCAAAAAAGTCGTAAATACGGCCCCAAAAAGCCGAAATTATTAATTTACACCTTTTGGCATATAATTTGCCCTTAATATAAATTAAATTGTTTTGATTACCGGGAAGGAAACTGATGCGGAGATCGTGAACTTTTTTAATCTAATATGAGTTTATTTTAATTGATAAGAATTCACGTATGATTACTATGATGAACAATTTTATTATTATTTAAAATTTGTGTTTTTGTTAGCTGAATATTGTAAAACTAATATATGGGGATTAAATGAAAACGAAATGGGGGCATATAACGGGTATAGCAATTATTCTAATTGCGATAAACGGATGTACCAACCATACGGCAGAAGAAAATACCTTCATTCCATCGAAAGCAGATCAACCATTATCGGAATTATCTGCTTATGCTAATTTCACAACAAGCGATATTGAAATTACTGCCGGTGAATATTTTACCGATACTATAGTCAAAGATGAATCGATATTCAAAGACATCTCGGAACTTGATTATTTTGTTAGAGCCGATCTCGGTTTCCCGAGAATCGAGCGAATACTCAATACCTACGAAGAAACAATCAAGCGCTATGCAAACCGCTACGGGTTCGACTGGCAGTTAATTCTCGCGGTAATGAACCAGGAATCGAGATTCCGCATACAGGCGGTGAGTCATCGCGGGGCATATGGTTTGATGCAGATTATGCCGACAACGGGCAGAGATGTATCGACCGCTCTCGGAATTGAAAGTGTAAATCACCCTGAAGATAACATTGCCGGTGGGGTATATTATCTTTGGCGTGTTCGCTCGATGTTTAATGCGCCCGGTGAAAGCAGGGAAGATTATGCAAGTTCAACCGAAGGAGATTTAATCCGGCTCTCCCTCGCGGCGTACAATGCAGGCCCGACAAGAGTGCGTGATGCACAGCGACTTGCAGAATATCTCGGGTTGGATCCGTATCAATGGGAGGTTATCAGAGATTTACTCCCGATGTTATCGAGACGTTATTATACACTTCATAACTATGTTTGGGAAAATGGTCGACCGGAGGGGGGGTACTTTTACGGATGGCCCGAAACCATAAACTATGTTGAAAGTGTGATGGGGTATTATTCGTATTATAAAATGATTTTCGAATAATTTATTATCTCCGTGAGGGATGATTCATTCGATAATGCAATCATCCCTCGCTGATTACGGCAGTAAAATCGCACATGCGAGGACTGTCGACCAGAGCCCGTGTTTATCCCCTTCTGCAGATTGCGTTATATTAAATGTTCTCACAATTTTCCCGCTCATTTTATAGATCTGTTCTCGTTCATCCCAACCGGTATCCGGGTCAAACTCCACACCCAGTGTTGTTGCGAGCATCGTTGCTGCAAGATCTTCGGCATAATCGCCGGCTTTATCCGCCGGTTCACCGTACGGATGGTGTTCAGAGAGATATCCGTACTGCGACTCCCCGGCTGGCTGTGCAACACCGATCGATGCCGCTACCAGGCGGTTCGGTTCGTTGGTTGCATTACGCGCCATAACGCAGAATGTAATAGCACCGGGCTGCAATTGCTTCAATCCTTCCTCGCGTGAGATACGCTTACATCCAGCGGGATAGATGCTCGAAACCGTCACTAAATTACACTTCTCAATGCCCGCGTTACGAAGTGCAAGCTCGAAGGATTGCAGGTAGTCCTTATGCCTGCCGACGCCTTTGGTGAAAAATATCCTTGTTGGAACGTACAATTATTATGTCTCCTTCTCAAAGTTATTTCTTGGGTGTTATTTTAATAAATTTACGTTTGCCTACTTGAAGGATAAACGTATCTTTTTTTACAACACGCTCATTAATGTCACCGACTTTTTCATTATCAATTTTTACGCCGCCTTGCGCAATTAATCTTCTCGCTTCACTTTTCGACGAGGCGAGAGAAGTGTCTACCATAAGATCGACGATCGCATACCCGTTATTGTTTATTTCAACGGAAATTTCCCGGATATCGTCTGGAATATCTTTTTTTACAAACACGCGGTCGAATTCTTCTTCAGCCCGCTTCGCTGCATCCTGATCGTGATACATACCGACAAGTGTTCGTGCAAGCTCCCGTTTAATATCGCGCGGGTTCGATGATCCGTTGTCTAACTCTGCTTTTATTTCCTTTAACTTCTCAAGCGACACGTCTGTCGTTAAAAGGAAGTAAGTGTATATCAATTTATCGGGGATAGATAGCGTTTTGCCGTATATTTCATTCGGCGGTTCGGTAATGCCGATATAGTTGTTGAGCGATTTGCTCATCTTTTCTACACCGTCGGTGCCGGTTAAAAGCGGAACGGTGAGTATGACCTGCGGTTCCATTCCGAATTCACGTTGTATATCTCTGCCGACCAGTAAGTTAAACTTTTGATCCGTTCCGCCCAATTCGACGTCGGATTCGATGGCAACTGAATCCATCGCCTGAGCAAGCGGATAGAGAAACTCATGAATTCCGATCGGCGTGCCTTCTTTGTAGCGTTTGAAAAAGTCGTCGCGTTCGAGCATTCGTGCAACGGTATATTTCCCGGCAAGCTTTATCACGTCGGCGAATGTCATGGTGTCGAGCCACTCGGAATTGTAGACCATACGTATGTTTTCCGTTGAAAGAATGCGCGTCGCTTGTTCGTAGTATGATTTGCCGTACTCTCTTGTTTCCTCCAGAGTCAGCGACGGGCGGGTTTTACTTTTTCCCGACGGATCGCCGATCATTCCCGTGAAATCACCGATAATGAGAATTGCCTTATGCCCGAGATCCTGAAACTGTCTCAGTTTTCGGAGCACCACCGAGTGACCGAGATGAAGATCGGGCCTGCTCGGGTCGCACCCCAGTTTGATATTCAGCGGTTTATTTTCTTTAATAGATTTTTCTATTTTTTTTACAAGATCGTCCTTCGGTATGATTTCTTCTGCACCACGCCGGATGATATCCATTTGTTCATTTACGGATGGAAACACTGTGTTTTTCTGATCCTTTCATTAATATTTTTGTCGAACTTCCCGTTCCTGTTCCCGCTTCGCGTCGCGTTCGGCGATTGCTTTCCGTTTGTCGTAGCTTTTCTTTCCGCGTGCAAGTGCAAGCTTTACTTTTGCTTTTCCGTTTTTAAAATAAACGCTGAGCGGAACGAGTGTATATCCTTTCTCCTTTGTTTTTCCGATAAGTTTACGAATTTCTTTTTTGTTAAGCAATAACTTTCGCTCGCGTTTCGGTTCGTGATTAAACTGATTCCCGAATTCGTACGGGCTGATATGCATACCCTCGAGAAATACCTCACCCGCCCGCACAAACCCGTAACTATCCTGCAGGTTTGCATTGCCGAGCCGAAGCGATTTAACTTCGGTCCCCTTCAGAACAATACCCGCTTCATATACTTCGTCGATGTGATATTCGTGCCGCGCTTTTCGATTTGTTATTATAACCCGTTGTTTACCGTTACTTCCGTTTGAACTCATTGGATTGACAGTTTAGAGCTTTTTCAGTATATTAATTGTTCTTCTGGTTTTAAAAATTCGTAACATAAAAGATAAGAAAATTTGTCATCAGAAACTACCTGCGGGCGTTGAAAATTAATTTGAAGGAAAAGGGAATAAGTTGTTCCCTTTTTTTGTTTACTAATTACAATAAATCAATACGGGAAATACGGTTATGGCAGAAAACAATACGAATTTTGATGTGGTTGTTGTCGGAGGCGGTCCCGGAGGGTATGTCGCTGCGATTAGAGCGAGTCAATTGGGTATGAAAGTCGGTGTGGTAGAGCGGGATAAATTAGGCGGAATTTGTCTGAATTGGGGATGTATTCCGACGAAAGCGCTTCTCCGGAACGCCGAACTTTATAATTTAATAAATCATGCCGATGAATTCGGCATCAAAGTGAAAGATGTTTCGTTCGATTTTGAGAAGGTGATCCAACGAAGCAGAAAGATATCGGAGCGTATTTCAAAGGGGGTTGAATATCTTTTTAAAAAAAATAAGATTGAACATATAGCAGGATACGGGAAGATCCCTCAAAAAGGGAAGGTCGAAGTTTACAAAAAACCGGACGATTCAAAGCACGAAAAGACGATCACTGCAAAGCATATAATTATTGCTACCGGTGCGCGTCCGCGCTCGATTCCCGATGTAAAAATCGACGGCAAAAAAGTAATATCCTATTTCGAAGCAATGGTTCCGAAGGAACTTCCGAAATCAATGATCATAATCGGTGCAGGCGCTATTGGGGTTGAATTTGCATATTTTTATAATGCATTCGGCACCAAGGTCACGCTCGTTGAGATGATGCCGACAATTCTCCCGATTGAAGATAAAGAGGTGACAAAAGTCGTCGCGGATAAGTTTAAAAAATCAGGAATGGATATTCTCACCGGGACCAAGGTAGAGAAAATCGATACTTCCGGCAAAGAAGTAAAAGTTACGGTGTCGGATAAGGATGGAAAGAAAAAAGATTTAAACGCCGATGTTGCGCTGATGGCGATCGGCGTTCAGGGCAATATCGAAAATTTCGGTCTGGAAAAATTGGGCGTCAAAACCGATAAAGGTCATATAAAGGTGGACGAATATTATCGAACGAATGTGGAAGGTATTTACGCGATCGGAGACGTTGCCGGTCCGCCCTGGCTTGCTCACGTTGCATCACACGAAGGAATCGTTTGCGTGGAGAAAATAGCCGGGGTTGATACGCACCCGATAAATTATGATAATATTCCCGGTTGTACGTACTGCCAACCGCAGGTGGCATCGATTGGATTTACCGAGGAAAAAGCAAAAGAAAAAGGGTACGAAGTTAAAATCGGGAAGTATTCGTTCCGGGTTCACGGCAAGGCAATCGCTGCAGGTGAAACCGACGGGTTCGTGAAACTTATTTTCGATGCGAAGTACGGCGAGTTGCTCGGTGCGCATATCGTCGGCAGCGAAGCAACCGAGTTAATTGCAGAGCTCGGCATGGCGAAAACTCTTGAAGCAACCAAAGAAGAAATTATTCGAACCGTGCACGCACACCCGACCCTTGCAGAGGCGATTATGGAAGCGGCGGGCGACGCGTACGGTGAAGCGATACATCTCTAATATTCAGGGATTAATGCCGTAGTGGATAACAAAAAAAATAGTATACGATATTGTAACCTCGGGAGAACCCGGTTCGGATCGGTGTGGGAATTACAAAAATCTATTCATACTGCGGTAGCTGAAAATCGCTTTGAGGATATATTCATTACTAACGAACACGAACATGTATATACACTCGGGAAAGGCGGCAATGCAAATCATCTGCTTGCCGGCGAGAGTGATTTAACCGAAGCGGGCGCCGAGTTTTATAGCATCGATCGGGGTGGTGATATAACCTATCACGGTCCCGGACAGATTGTCGGGTACCCTATTTTGAACCTTGAGCGATTTAAAAAAGATATACACTGGTATTTGCGGCAGCTTGAGGAAGTTATAATCCGCACATTGAAACACTTTGATATGGAAGGAATTCGTTCGGAAGGCGAAACAGGTGTATGGATTGGCAGTGAGAAAATTGCAGCACTTGGGATCAAAGTAAGTCGGTGGGTGACTATGCACGGGTTTGCATTCAATGTGAACCCGGATTTAGCATATTTCGGTAAGATAATCCCGTGCGGTATATTTCATAAAGGCGTAACATCGATGGCGGAAATACTCAAAGAAGATATCACTATCTCGAATGTTTCGCCTGTGCTTCTGCAGGAATTTGAATCGGTGTTTCATGTTACGTTGCGATCGATGGATAAATCGGAAATTGATATGCAGTTTGTGCGGCATTCCGTACAACAGACGATTTAAATAACATTGTTTATTAATCGGGAGGTTATTAATGTCTGCTCAGACAAATAAAAATGTAGCCGAAGCGCCTTCGGTAAAGCGCAAGGACGGTCAGGCGACAATCAAAGCTTTAAAGGATCTGGGGCTCGACAGGGATACTATTATTTCTATATACAGGACGATGCTTACATCCCGTATGATGGACGATAAGACAATGATCCTTCTGCGGCAGGGTAAAGCTTTTTTTCATATCGGCGGATCGGGACACGAGGCAGCACAAATTGCCACATCCTTTGCATTAAAACCGGGTTACGATTGGGCATACCCGTATTACAGAGATATTGCATTTGCATTACAATATGGTTCGACTCCCGAGGATATATTTCTTGAGACTATGCATCGCGCGGAAGGCAAAAGCTCCGGCGGCAGACAGATGCCTGCACATTACGGCGATAAAGAACTTCGTATCGTGGCGCAGTCAAGTCCGACCGGTACCCAGTTTTTACAGGCGGTTGGCACTGCGATGGGTGCGGTTAAAGACGGTACCGACGAAGTTGTGTACGTTTCTGCCGGTGAAGGCACTACGAGCGAGGGTGAATTCCACGAGGCAATAAACTGGGCAAGCCGGGAGTTGCTTCCCGTGATTTTTCTTATTCAGGATAATAAGTATGCGATATCCGTTACTCGAAGAGAACAAACCACCGGTGAATCGGTATTTGAAATGGTAAAGGGTTACAAAGGGTTGAACCGTTATATGATTGACGGGACAAACTTTTTTGAATCGTATCACGTTGCCCGGGAGGCTGTTGCGAAGGCGCGCAAAGGCAACGGTCCCAGTTTGATCCACGCCGACGTTGTGCGGTTGTTGCCGCATTCATCCTCTGACGATCATAAAAAATACCGCGATCCGGCAGAGATCGAAGCGGATAAAAAGCGGGACCCGATCCCGAAAATGGAGAACTTCCTCTTATCCGAAGGAATACTCACCGATAAAGATATTGATGCTATTCGAACTGAAATTAAGGATCGTGTCGATAAGGCGGCAGAGTGGGCGGAGTCGCGGCCGTTGCCGAAACCGGAAACTTCACAACTTCAGGTTTACGCGCCGGAATTTGTTGTCAAGAAGGAAGATTATAAGGAACATGAAGCAACCGAAGGTAAACCGGTTGTCCTTGTTGATGCAATTAACCACGCACTTGCCGAGGAAATGGAATATAATCCTAAAATGTTAATGTATGGGGAGGATGTAGCCGGTAAGAAGGGCGGTGTATTTACCGCAACCAAAGGATTAACCGATAAATTCGGATGGGACCGCGTATTCAACTCGCCGCTCGCCGAGGCAAGTATCGTCGGAACGGCGTTCGGACTTTCAGTCCGCGGGTTTAAGCCGGTGGTTGAAATTCAATTCGGCGACTATATCTGGCCCGCTTTTATGCAGCTAAGAGACGAAGTCGCTATGCTGCGATACAGATCGAACGGTAACTTTGCCTGTCCGATGGTCGTTCGTGTTGCGGTCGGCGGTTATATACGGGGCGGATTATATCACAGTCAATCGATCGAATCGTTCTTCACTCATATTCCCGGCTTACGCGTCGTCTTTCCATCGAATGCGGCAGACGCAAAAGGATTGCTGAAGACCGCCTGCCGTGAAAACGATCCGGTTTTGTTTCTCGAACATAAAGGGATGTACCGCCAGGGATTTGCCGCGGCGCCCGAACCCGATAAAGATTACCTTATGCCGTTCGGCGTCGCCGGCCTGTCGCAGGAGGGAGAAGATATTACCGTCGTTACCTACGGTATGATGGTGCACCGTACGCTCGCAGCAGCAAAGAAGCTTGAAGATGTAAGCATTGAAGTTATCGATCTACGTACTTTAAATCCGCTCGATGAAGAGACAATCTATAACTCGGTCAGGAAAACCGGGAAAGTACTCATAATACATGAAGATACTTTAACCGGAGGATTCGGCGGTGAGATTGCAGCTCGTGTCGCCGATACATGTTTCCAGCATCTCGACGGACCGATAAAACGCGTTGCAGCGAAGGATTCACACGTACCGTATTCACCCCCGCTTGAGCAGGATATGCTCCCGGGTGAGGCGGATATTTCAAAAGCATTACGAGAGTTAGCCGATTTCTAATTGAAAATGAATTTTATCGAAACTAAAAGTAGGAAAAAACAAACTGCGGTTACGGATCTTGAGAAGAGTAAGCTCACTTCGAAAGATGCAGAGAGATTATATTATTTTATGGTGCTGACACGTGAGTTTGAGAATTCCATATTAAAATTATACCGGCAAGGTAAAATTGTTGGCGGCGCGTATACGGGTAATGGAAACGAAGCAACATCTGTCGGGAGTTGCTATGCGCTCGGGAAAAACGACTACCTGTTCCCGATGCATCGTGACATTGGTGCGCACTTTGTGAAAGGACAGACTCCGCTTCAGTTGTATCTTCAGCATCTCGCGCGCGGCAGCGGATTAACGCGCGGACGCGATGGGACTGGACATTATGCCGATCCGGAACTCCGGATTTTCGGAAACATAAGTCATCTTGGATCGATGATTCCGGTTGCGAACGGTGTTGCACTCGCGTCAAAGAGCAGAAAAGAAAATGCGGTGGTATTGACCTATATAGGCGACGGAGGCAGTAATGTGGGGGATTTTCACGAAGCGCTTGCAATGGCTTCGGTGATGAAGCTACCTCTGATATTGGTAATTGAAAACAATCAGTTTGCATATTCCACACCGGTGAGTAAACAATATGCGTGTGATAAACTATCCGATCGCGCAATCGGATACGGCATTCCCGGTGTGACTATCGACGGCACCGATGTTTTAAAAGTGTACATTGAAACGAAGAAAGCGGTGGAGCGTGCACGCGCCGGCAATGGACCCTCGATTATCGAATCGGTGACAATGCGAATGCATGGTCATTCAGCACACGATGACGCTTCGTACGTGCCGAAGGAGATGTTGGAGGTATGGAAGAAACGCGATCCTGTCGAACAATTCGATAAGAAGTTGTTTCAATGGGAAATGCTGACCGATGAACTAAAGGAAAATATATATAACGAAATTAACCGTGAACTTTCAAAAGCCGCCGAAGAGGCGGTGAACGAACCGTATCCTCACGGAGCAGAAGTAACCGAAGGAGTATTTGCAAAACCGTGGTTATGCCAGTTCAATCATACATAGAATCAATCTCCGCCGCACTATGGGAGGAAATGGAACGTGACAAGGAAGTATTTTTGCTCGGGGAAGATATCGGTGTATACGGCGGCGCGTTTAAGGCAACGAAGGGATTCCTTGAAAAATTCGGTGAGGATCGTGTAATCGATACGGTGCTCGCTGAAGCGGCGATAATCGGTGCGGCGACGGGCGCTGCGTTGGTAGGTATGCGTCCGGTAGCCGAAATGCAGTTCGCCGATTTTGTCACGTGCGGATTTAACCAATTGGTAAACAATACTGCAACAACACATTACCGGTGGGGATTGCCTGTGCCAATGGTGGTGCGTTTACCGGCAGGCGGAAATATTCACGGCGGACCGTTCCACTCGCGTAATCCCGAAGCGTGGTTTTTCCATCAACCGGGATTGAAGCTCGTGGCGCCGTCAACCCCGTACGATGCAAAAGGATTATTAAAAGCAGCTATACGCGACCCGGATCCGGTACTGTATTTTGAATATAAATATTTATATCGTCGCATAAAGGGGGATGTGCCGGCAGATGATTATATTGTCCCGATCGGTCAAGCCGACATAAAACGTGAAGGTGAAGATGCGACGATCATAACCTACGGTCCGACTGTTCATGTTGCACTCGAAGCTGCAAAAGAAATTGCGAGCAGCGATGGATTTGAAGTGGAAGTGCTCGATCTCCGGTCGTTACTACCGTTTGATAAAGAGAGTATACTTGAGAGTGTAAAGAAAACAAACAAGGTGCTGATTCTTCACGAAGATACACTGACCGGCGGTATTGGCGGTGAATTATCGGCATATATTACCGAACATGCATTTGAATATCTCGATGCACCTATCCGGCGGTTAGGTGCAGTTGATACTCCGGTTCCTTATGCACCGACTCTTGAAGAAGAATTTGTACCGACGAAGAAAAAAGTAACGGCGCTGTTGAAAGAGCTGTTGGAATTTTAATTATAAAATAAACAATAATAATTCATCAATAAAAAATCCAAAACTATGGCCACTGTAGAAGTTATTATGCCCCAGATGGGTGAAAGTATCGCGGAAGGTACAATCGTCAAATGGCATAAAAAGGTAGGCGATCCGGTGAAAAAGGATGAAACTCTGCTTGAAATAAGCACCGATAAGGTTGATTCGGAAATTCCGTCGCCGGCGAGCGGTACACTGAAGAAAATTCTCGTACAGGAAAACGAGACCGTCGAAGTGCAGACCGTAATTGCCCACCTTGAAACAGAAGGTGACGTAAAGGTGGAACAGGAACCCGGAGAAGAGGAACCTACTGTACAATCAGAACCGGAACCGGTCGAACCGACGGCAGAAACTGAAGCCGAATCGGCTACCGTTGCCTCCGAAGCGCCGGCAAAAGATGAAAAACCCAAAGATCGGTTTTACTCACCGCTGGTGCTGAACATCGCACGAAAAGAGAACGTCAGTATGTCAGAGCTTGAAAACGTTCCCGGAACGGGGGCCGGAGGTCGGGTAACAAAAAAGGATATTTTAAACTACATCGAAGACAAGAAAGCCGGTAAAGTAGCTGAACGTCCCGTTGTCGGCACCCCCGAAGCGACGCAGATTGAAGTGTCGCGTGACGGTGTAGAGGTTATTAGAATGGATACCATGCGTAAGAAGATAGCCGAACACATGGTGCAAAGTGTGAAGACCTCTCCTCACGTAAGTTCGGTAACCGAAGCCGATATGTCGCGTATTTATGCATTCCGTGAGAAACATAAATCCGCGTTCGAAAAACGAGAAGGATTCAAGCTTACTTTTACACCGTTTATGGTCGATGCAGTTGTCAAAGCATTAAAGAAATATCCGCTTATCAATGCATCGATTGATGGTGATAAAATATTGATGAAGAAATTCATTAATATCGGTGTTGCGGTGGCTCTTGAGAACGGATTGATCGTGCCGGTAATTAAAAATGCGGATGAGAAAAATCTTACCGGATTAGCGCGTGCGGTAAACGATCTTGCGGTCAGAGCGCGGAACAAAAAACTTACTCCCGAGGAAGTACAGGGAGGAACGTTTACGATTACTAATCCGGGTATATTCGGAAACCTGTGGGGCACACCCATCATCAATCAGCCGCAGCTTGCGATTCTCGGCGTCGGCGCAATCAAGAAACGCCCCGTTGTCGTCGACGATATGATCGCCATTAAACCGATGGTGTATATCAGCATGTCGTATGATCACCGGCTGATCGACGGAGCACTCGGCGGTATGTTTCTCCAGGAAATCGTTAAGCTGCTCGAGAATTTTGATGATAAACAGAATATTTAGTTATTGGTTAATGGTTATTGGTTTGCAGGCTTTCGCGTTCACAGAACAATTAACCGATAACCATGAACCAATTACAAATAACTATTAACTACATACAACACGAAACACAAAACAAAAAACACGAAACCCAAAACACCAAACTCAAAACAAATAAATGACATTTGTAATTCAAGAATCGCCTATGCATGAGGCGGATGCGAAGAAAGAGCCCGAAAGAAGACGACCCGAGTGGTTGAAGGTACGCGTGCCGGGCGGCGGACAATATGCCACTATCAAAAACCTAATCGGGCAGCAGCGTTTGCATACGGTATGCGAAGAAGCACGATGTCCGAATATGGGTGAATGCTGGAATGCAGGCACCGCAACTTTTATGATACTGGGCGATACCTGCACCCGGAGCTGCGGGTTTTGCGCTGTGAAAACCGGACGCCCCGGAGAGCTTGATTGGGATGAACCAAGACGGGTTGCTGACGCCGTAAAGAAAATGGGCTTACGGCATGCCGTGATCACATCGGTTAACCGCGACGAACGAAAAGACGGTGGTGCCCCGATATTTGCGGAATCGATTCGTCTGATACGAGAGCAAGTTCCCGGATGCAAGATTGAGGTGTTGATACCGGATTTTAAGGGATCGGAAGAGGCGCTCAATATTGTACTCGATGCAGAGCCCGATGTTTTAAATCATAACATTGAAACGGTTCCGCGTATGTACCGGATTGTGCGTCCGCAAGCAAAATACAAGCAATCGCTTGAACTTTTACATCGCGCAAAAAAACGCGGCTTTTTAACGAAGAGTGGTATCATGGTGGGTATAGGCGAAAATAAAAATGAAGTGCTCCAGGTGATGCGCGATCTGCGAGAAGTCGATTGTGATATTATTACTATCGGACAGTATCTTCAACCGACCAAGAATCACCTTCCTATCGAACGGTTTGTGCATCCCGACGAATTTTCCATCTACCAGATGGAAGGGTACAGGATGGGATTTAAACATGTCGAATCGGGACCGCTGGTGCGGAGTTCATATCACGCCGAAAAGCACGTATAATTTAGTTAAAATAATTCGATTTATTTTTCAGGAGAATGGAATGGCGAAAACTGCTGCTGTAAAAAAGAAACAGGAAAAAGAAACGAAGAATAAGAAAAAAGAAAGATTAGCCGATCAAAAGAATCCGCTGAAAGATATAGATCTCTCGAGCGATGATCTTATCCGAGTGTACCGTGAAATGTTGCTCATACGACGCTTTGAGGAAAAGGCGGCGCAAATGTATGGAATGGAAAAGATCATGGGGTTCTGCCATCTCTATAACGGACAGGAGGCGGTTGCCGTCGGTGCGAATGCTGCGATGCGGGAGTCCGACTATATGGTTACCGCATACCGGGATCACGGCCATGCTCTTGTAAAAGGCATTACACCGAATGAAGTTATGGCGGAGCTTTACGGTAAGGTCACCGGATGTTCAAGGGGAAAAGGCGGATCAATGCATCTCTTCGATGCCGATAAGCGAATGATGGGCGGACACGCAATTGTCGGCGGACATATTCCGCTCGCTGCCGGATTTGCTTTCGGTTCCAAGTATAAGGGAGAAGACGATGTAACCGTTTGTTTTTTCGGCGAAGCGGCAGCGAATCAGGGTGTCTTTCACGAGACTTTGAATATGGCTGCATTATGGAAACTGCCGGTTGTGTATATATGTGAAAACAATCGATATGGAATGGGAACGGCTTTCGAACGGGCATTTGCCGTGTGGGATATTTACGAACGTGCATCGGCATACGATATGCCGCGATCTGTCGTCGACGGAATGGATGTTCTGGATATGTACCGGAAAACCAAAGAGGCGGTTGACCGTGCGCGTGAGGAACACATACCCACGCTGCTCGAAGCGAGAACATACCGCTTCCGCGGCCACTCAATGTCCGATCCGATTCACGGTCATTACCGGACAAAAGAAGAAGTCGAAGAAATGAAAGCCAAAGATCCAATTTTGAATTTCGGCGATCTTTTAAATAAAGAAGGGATTTTTAATCAGGATGAGATGAAGGATATGGACGATGAGATCAAAAAGATTGTTAATGAATCCATTGAGTTTGCCGAAAAGAGCGAAGAACCTCCGCTCGAAGATCTCTACACCGATGTCTATGTTGAGTAATGTTTGAAACAGATAGTAAATAAGGAGAAAATAAAAGAATGGCAATTATTACATGGCGTGAAGCCCTTAATCAGGCAATGGCGGAGGAGATGGAACGGGATGAAGATGTATTCCTTATGGGTGAGGAAGTCGGGGTATACCAGGGAGCATATAAAGTAACCGCAGGATTGCTGCAGCGGTTCGGAGAAAAGCGTGTTATAGACACGCCGATCGTAGAAGCCGGTTTTACCGGAATCGGTATCGGCGCTGCGATGGTTGGTTTACGACCCATTGTCGAAATGATGACATTTAATTTTTCAATGCTTGCAATGGACCAGATATTTAATAATGCTGCAAAGATGCGGTATATGTCGGGCGGGCAATTCAAAGTACCCATGGTTATCAGAGGACCCAACGGCGCCGCACACGGTCTTGCCGCAACGCACTCGCAATCTTTCGAATCGTTTTATTCACACGTACCGGGTTTATATGTAATCGCCCCGTCCACTCCCGCCGATGCAAAGGGGTTGCTTAAATCTGCGATACGCGATGATAACCCGGTGATATTTCTTGAAAGCGAAGTAATGTACGGTCAGAAAGGGGAAGTCCCGGAAGAAGAATACACAATCCCGATCGGCGAAAGCGAAGTGAAACGCGAGGGGAAAGACGTAACGGTTGTAACCTGGTCGAAAATGTATTATGTTGTAGAGCAAGCTGCCGATGAATTGAAGGATGAAGATATCGACGTTGAGATTGTCGATCCCCGGACGATACGTCCTCTCGACGATTCAAAGATAATCGAATCGGTGAAGAAGACAAACCGCCTGGTCATCGTCGAAGAAGGGTGGCCCTTCGCGAGTGTCGGCTCCGAAATAGCCGCGCGCGTTCAAGAAAAAGCGTTCGATTTTCTCGATGCACCGGTTGAACGTGTCAATCAGGCGGATGTCCCGATGCCGTATGCAGCGAATCTCGAAAAAGCATCGCTACCGAGCGTCCGCCGGGTTAAAAAAGCAATTAAAAAGGTTTTATACATAGAAGAATGAGGTAACGCATGGCAATAAAAGTACAAATGCCGAAGCTCAGCGACACAATGGAAGAGGGGAAAATATTAAAGTGGCTGAAAAAAGAAGGGGATAAAGTTGAACAGGGTGAAGTTATTGCTGAAGTTGAAAGCGATAAAGCAGATATGGAACTTGAAGCGTTCGACAGCGGAACGTTATTGAAGGTAGTCGTACCCGAAGGAAAAGGCGCAGGCGTCGGTCAGGTGATAGCGATTATCGGAGATGAAGGTGAAAACGTTGACGATCTTCTGAAGGAAAACGGAGAGGAAAAAAAGGAAGATAAGAAAAAAGAAAAGGATGAACCGAAAGCCGAAGCGGAAGAAAAAAAAGATGAGAAGGAAGAGCCCGAAGAGAAAAAGGAGAAGCATGATGAGGAGCCGCGAAAAGAGACGCTGAGAGAAGACGGTGTAATCAAAGCGTCGCCGCTTGCACGCAGAATGGCTGATGAGCACGGCATCGATCTTAAAAAACTCGACGGATCGGGACCGGAAGGAAGAATTGTAAAACGTGATATCGAAGCAATTATGGAGAAGGGTGTCGCTGTTGAGGAGAAACCCTCTGTTGCAGCCGCCGAACCGGTAGCCGAAACGATAGAGCTTACCGGTATGCGCAAAGCGATTGCGAGACGGATGGTCGAAAGCAAATCGACTGTACCTCACTTCTATCTGACCGTTGAGATCGATATGTCTGGTGTCGTTGATATGCGAAAAAAAATCAATGAGATGCAAAGCGAAAATAAGGTGAGCTTTACCGATATTATGATTAAGATGGCCGCGCAAGCATTACTCAAACACCCCAAAGTTAATTCGTATTGGGCGGAAGATAGTATTAAGCGTCGTGGTGAGATAAACATCGGACTTGCAGTCGCACTCGACGACGGACTTATTACACCCGTTGTGAGAAACTGCGATAAGAAAGGTATAATTCAGATATCAAAAGAATCGAAGAACTTTGCCGACCGCGCCCGCAACAGAAAACTTCAACCGGAGGAATATGAAGGTGGAAGCATAACAATAAGCAATCTCGGTATGTACGATATTGAAGAATTTTCTGCTATTATCAACCCGCCGGAAAGCGCTATTCTCGCGACGGGTGCTATAGTGGAGAAACCGGTGGTTCGCGACGGACAAATCGTCGTGGGAAAAACAATGCACGTTACAATGTCGTGCGATCACCGGGTGGTTGACGGTGCAGTCGGAGCGGAATTCCTGCGTGATTTCAAAAGAATGATGGAATATCCGATATTGACACTGCTATGATATTGACATTCAGGCATTTTTTAAGTATTTTTAAAGCTTGAATAATTTTTAAAAACTGTAACATAACCCGCCGGAGGAATTAACTCAGTGGAAAGCGGAAAAGCAACAAAATTCATTAAAGAAGAAGAAGTTGAAAAAAAATGGTATGTGGTTGATGCCGAAGATAAGGTGCTTGGTAGAATAGCTACCGAAATTGCACGTATTTTACGCGGCAAACATAAGCCGATCTTTACACCGAACACCGATACCGGTGATTACGTGATAGTTGTGAATGCCGATAAAGTACGGTTGACCGGTAAGCGACCGGATCTGAAAACATACTTTAGATATTCCGGCTATCCGGGCGGCGATACCGAGACATCATTCAAGGAAATGATGAGCAAAAGACCGGAGTATGTAATTCATCATGCCGTGGGCGGCATGCTTCCGCATAATCGCCTCGGTCGCCGGCTCAGAAAAAAGCTAAAGGTGTATAGCGGATCCGAGCATCCGCACACGGCGCAGCAACCAATTACTCTTGAGATATAAAGTAAGGAAGTTTGAATGCAAAGACCTCAGATTTTTGTAGGACGTAGGAAAACATCGGTCGCGCGTGTTCGGCTGGTGCCCGGATCGGGAACCGTGACCATCAACAAAAAATCGTTTGAACAATATTTTCCGACGGAACATCATCGTCGCGACGTGTTAAAACCGCTTGAGATCGTCGAATCACTCGATAAGTACGATATTATAGCGAACGTTCGCGGCGGAGGAAGATCCGGTCAGGCGGGCGCTATCCGTCTCGGAATTGCGAGAGCGTTGCTGCGGCTCGATGAATCCCATCACGATTCGTTGAAGAAAGCAAAGATGTTTACACGAGACCCGCGAATGGTCGAGCGTAAAAAGTACGGACAACCGAAAGCACGCAAACGCTTCCAGTTCTCCAAACGGTAATTTTTAATAAAACACATACTCTCTGATTGAACGGGGAGTGTCCCGGCAAAAAGCCGGGATTCCCGCTCAGTATGACGAGGGTAGAGGAACAAAAACTTTAAAAGAGGAAGAAAAATGTCGCGAGTAGAACTCACCGAGTTACTTGCTGCCGGGGCGCACTTCGGCCATATCACGCGCCGGTGGAACCCGAAGATGAAGCCGTTCATATTTATGGAAAAGAACGGAATTCATATCATTGACCTGAAAAAAACACAAGCGTATATAGAGGATGCCTGCAATGCAATATCCAATATTGCTGCCGAGGGCAAAGGTATATTGTTTGTCGGAACAAAGAAACAGGCAAAAGAAATTATAGAAGAAGAAGCCAAACGGTGCGAGGCATTTTACGTAACCGAACGCTGGCTTGGCGGAATGCTTACGAACTTCGGCACGATCCGGAAAAGCGTCCGGCGGTATACAAACATCGAGAAAATGGAAACCGACGGCACGTTCGATAATCTGCTGAAAAAAGAACGGCTGATGCTGCTACGTGAAAAAGAAAAGCTGGAGCGCGTGCTCGGCGGCGTCGTTGAAATGAGCCGCTTGCCGGGCGCCGTATATATTGTCGATATTAAGAAAGACCATCTGGCGGTCAGCGAGGCAAATAAATTAAATATACCGGTGTTCGCAATCATCGATACGAATTGCGATCCCGATCAGGTAGATTATTTAATGCCCGCAAACGACGATGCATCAAAAAGTATTCAATTGATCACCTCGAAGATAGCCGATGCGGTGATAGAAGGAAACATCCGGAAAAAAGATCAGGAACAAATTCCGACCGACGAAGAGGTTAACGAGGCGATTGAAGAAAAGGAAATGGAATACGAAGAAGAATCCGGATCGAAAGAAGACGAATCATAAGATTTATAAGAGTACACATAAGAGAGGTATAACAATACTATGGCAATTACTGCGGAAGCTGTAAAGGCGTTGCGGGAAAAAACCGGCGCCGGCATGATGGACTGTAAAAAAGCATTACAAGAATCCAACGGCGATTTTGATAAAGCAATAGATTACCTGCGAAAGAAAGGTGCTTCGATTGCACAAAAAAGATCGGATAAAGCCGCCAATCAGGGTGTTATCGAATCCTATATTCATACCGGCGGTCGCGTCGGAACGTTGATTGAGTTAAACTGTGAAACGGATTTTGTGGCGAAAACAGACGATTTCAAGCGACTGGCGAAAGATATTGCAATGCAGGTTGCCGCTATGAATCCCCGGTATGTAAGCCGCGAGGACGTCGATAAAACGGAATTGGAGAAAGAAATCGAGATATATAAAACGCAGGCAAAGAACGATGGAAAACCCGATAATATCGCCGAAAAAATTGCAGAGGGACGGCTCGAAAAGTATTATCAGGAAGTCTGTTTGCTCGAGCAATCCTTTATTAAAGATTCAAGCAAAACCGTCAAGGATTTGCTGAACGAAGCAACTGCAAAGATCGGTGAAAATATCAGGATCTCAAGATTTCAGACGTTCCATCTTGGTGAAAATTCAAAATAACTATTTTATCAAAAGGTCTCCGGCTGTGAGACCTTTCTTTTTGTTCTGACACGGCAACCGGTATGGCAATAAAGCAACCAAGGTATAAACGAATAATGCTGAAGCTCAGCGGCGAAGCATTGCAGGGAAATCTTGAATACGGAATTTCTGCCGATATTCTCTCACAGTTTGGACAGGAAATA
>PWTU01000355.1 GCA_003562775.1 Ignavibacteriales bacterium | reverse complement strand
GTTTCAGGATAACATCAATGTCTGCTCGCGGTGACCAGATGTTCAGTTTGAATACCGACTCATCGGTAAGATTGATCGGGTGTTCCAGATGATAGAAGAATCCTGCCCATGCATCGCTGCCTTCTGGTTTGGTATACTCCAGAACAAAGTCTGTCTCATTCAAACCAGACTTATCGGGATTAACGATTCGTGCCAGTTCAGCACCCGCGAACGGGAAGAAAGTATAATCTTCCCAGTCGACAACATCGGTATCCATATTGAATACCAGAGGGAACGGCTGTAACAGAGATGCATCACCCTCCGGCGGCTCTACTATGGCGATGCTATCGGGATCCGTTTGTGCGTTTGCCGGAAAAACGATCAATAGGATAAATAGGACCGTGAAAAAAATTATACCATGCTTTTTCATTGGTATACCTTTCAATTGAGATTGAATTAGTGAATTAAATAAGATTTATCGATATGATTAAGTCATAGTCACCACTCCTTTCAAAATTATTACAATCGAGAAATGGGAAATATTATACAAGGAAATAAGTAACGAATGTAGAAATTAATATACTGATTGGGGGCTTTGAGGTACCATCTTATCCGGTGTTTATTTTTAACGATACCGGAAGAGAAAGGAGAAATGCACCTCATAGATACACCCTGATATAATTTTATTTCGGGCGCCGATCGATAAACCGACAGCGAGGCAGCACAGACCTATACTGATCGATCGGTTAGCTACGGTTGATAATTTACTAAATGGTTATTTAATTTAACTAACGATACTATATGTTTGAGAAATCAGTTTCTGATCAATTAACTGTAATGACTGGTAAGCTATCAATTAATACAGATATTGTGCAAGATTTTACTTTCATTTCTCAAACTGAAGAATATCAGAATAATAGAAAAAATATTGGTATAAACAAAACTCGTATCAGTTGTCATCGAGTATTTCACAGACAGAAGTCAAGCAGTGTATTATTATTCTACTGCTTGACTCCTGACCGATGACAGCGTATATTTATAACATATACCACACCTCGTATCATTTGATACTATTTGAGGAACAGCATTTTCTTCACATCCGTAAAGTCACCTGCCTGGATGCGGTAGATGTAGACACCGCTTGCCACAGGATTACCCATTTGATTTCGACCATTCCAGACAACGTTATGATGTCCGGCAGTGAGTTCCTCACCTGCAACAAGGGTTGCAACCCGCTGACCGAGCATGTTGTACACTTCGAGTGTAACTTGCGCTTGCTGTGGAAGAGCGAAGTTAATCGTGGTGCTCGGGTTGAACGGGTTCGGATAATTTTGCTCGAGTCTGAACGCAACCGGCAACGCACGTTTTTCGTCTACACTTGTAGGATCATCATAATATCTCAAATCACCCAGGGGTAGTCCGTCTGTACCGAGTAGTCCGGTATATGATCTGAAATTTTCCGGAAGCGGATGGTCATGAATGAGCCGGTAAAAATCTTCTCCCTTATTAATATCCCAATCCCATTCATACGTGACACCATCTCTGATACTTCTTAAAACCGCGTATAATTCCGCATTTGCATCGGCAAGCTCAGGAAAATCATCGAACTCGGGATCCTGGTTCCAGTTATTTTCAGCAACCAGACCGGGCCAGGTATCATTATCCGCAAACATTGCCTCTGTCCGGGCATTCATCCAGAGAGCAGGTTTTACAGCCGGATAATCATCCCAGTAATCCTGAACACCGTCACTAAAATAATACAAATTATTTTTTACGTGGAAGATGCGATCTTCTTCAGGGATTGTCCATCTGCCGGGATCAATTGCAGGATCGGCATTGGCTGCCAGCGTATCAATATTGATAAGTCCGAATTCAGCGCTTTGAGAATCCTGACCTTCCTGTTCTTCCTCTGTCAAAGATAAAGCGCCGGCATTATAAAAGATATTGTTTGTTATATAAGCTTCCCTCTGCCATTGTGTTCTATGGAGGGGCCACTTCAATGTATTAACAAATGTACAATGATCTATCTTGAGATACTGCACGACAGGTGGCGGGAACAGAAAGAAACTATTTGCCTGAAACCAGGTACTGTTTGTTACGACAAAGGTATCGACGACAGCCGCATTTTCAAAAAAGAACGCAAAAGTGGTCCATTGATCACCGGGGTTTTGTTGATTCCTTGCGTGTAACCCGTTAATAAACCAACTGGTATGAGGCGCCTCAGTTGCAATCATTGACCAACCGTTATAATCAAGCCAGAGACCGTCAATATTCACAGTCACAAAAGAATCCTGTACGGCAATTGCTTGCCCAAACCCCCATCCACGCTCTTCTCCCTGCAGACTAGTCCCTGCAAGCCATACATTTTTGATTGTAAAATCTGCCCACAATTGAATCAAGTTGCCGGTTGCAGGTAGACCATCTACTGTTACGTTAGATATAATTTTGGGCGGTACTTTATCCGAATCACCGGGTTCAGGCGGATCCGCGTATATTTCAACAGGATTTCTTAGATTCATCGGTGTATCCAGCACATAAAATTGACCACGCTCCAGTTTGTAAACATCATGCAACTGCTCACCTGCTGCACTGGTATCTTCAACCACATATTTAATTAAGGAGTTTATATAAAAATCTCCGTCATCAGTCAGAGCTGGTACATATAAAGTATCCGATTGGGCAAATAACGATCCCGAAAATAGTACACACAAACCCAAAACGAGTAACAACTTTTTCTTTCTCATTGTAATTTCTCCTTTTTGGTAAATTTAAAATGTTCTCACTTCCCACAATGCCCTTAATTTGTTTTCGGTCACCTCCTTTCGAATAAAAACAGGCATTCTTGTTATTTCGTATTACATCTATTATTTAAAATTCATACCGGATCCCACCGACCATAGTCAGTCCGTAATAACTATTATAGGAAAACCATCCTGTTCCACTGTTTGTGGTTTGGTCGATAGCTCTGGAAATATTATTGATATCGAAAAATATCTGTAATCCACTGATAGGTAATTTTTGCCGGATTTTCATATCATAAAGTGTCAACGGATCAGTGTTTGACCGCATCTGAGGATGCCAGTGAACTCCAGCGAACACATCGGATCTGAACTGCACGGATGATCGGATACCGAATCCTTTATAATCAAATCCCAATGTAAGATTAAATATATGTGTCGGCTGATCAAGAAGCCGCGCTTCATAGCTGCCGTCCTTTGTGTCAAGAACTCTGGGCACTCTGATAGGACCGACTTGAACATATCCCCACACAGCCTCGACGCGGGGATAAACGAGACTGGAATGTGTATAGGTATAATTAGTCGATAATACTATTCCTCTCAACACACCCGGTAAAAACCAGAAATTTGACTGCCATTCAACCTCGAAACCGTACAGCGTTGCTATATTCGGATTATTTATAAATCCGTATGCTCTTCCGCCCGGCCTAACCGATGCCGGCCATTCCGGATCAAGATACGATTCATCAATAATCCATGTGGTTGTTTCAAAAATGAAATCTCTGATATTTTTATGAAATCCGCCTATAGTCAACAGTCCGATTTGATTGCTGTAGAATGAAAAGAACAAATCGGTATTTTTTGATGTCGAAGGCACAAGGGATGTGTTGTTGTAGGCGATATTACTTTCCCATACTGCCCAGGTTGGAATAATCCTTTCATAACTGGGTCGCGACAGTGTGTGAGTATAGCTGGCGCGAATATCGAACCAGTCCAATGGCTGGTATTTTACGTGAAACATAGGCAGGAAATAATCATTTTCCCGAATAGAAGTAGTTCTTTCATAAATAATAGGGTCTGCCCATCGTGCAGCGCTGAACGCTCTGTTCGCGCTGTATGTGGTCTTATTATGTTCGTAACGTACGCCGGGAATAACGGTTAAAACATCACCGAATCGAATTGTCGGTAGTATATAACCGGCAACATAATCTTCATAACCATCATAGTCATTCATAATAGATGCAGTATAATCCCGAAACACCGTTTTCCCGACAGGCGACCCCCTGACAGACTCTAAATTTTTAATTGCACGATAATATTTTACTACCAAATCGCGGTTGGGGATACGATTAATAGAAAAGTTACCCGCCATAAACCTTCCCGGATCATATCCTCTGTCAATAAATGGGAAATAGGGGAAATCATCATCGATATCATACCCCGTTAATCCGAATTCATCCGCCAAATACCTTCTTGCCAGAACCAAATCATTCCATGCAAGCGGTATTCTTGCTTCTTCATTGTCATACTCTTTAACTTTATGCTTATACATACCGCCTATTTTAAAGTTTATCTGGGCAAAAGGAGTTTCATATCCCCATTCAAGATTAAGATTTGTTGAAAATTCAGATTCTGAAACTTTCGCATTTCTTTCCCTGAACCATTCTATATAAATCCTTGATGTATCGTTCACTGCCTTTTTAGTGAAATCTGCAGGATGGAGAAAATCCTCAGTATAACTCCACCCTCTAACGAATGCAAGGTTTTCGTTTGCTTCAATTATTATTTGTTCAGGAATATTACTTCTGGAGTAGGAATAACTCACGCCACTCGTTAATAGAGCCCTTCCGATATACTGCTCAAGCTGCAGAGAATTCATTGAGACGGTGATATCTTCATTTCCATGGACTCCAATATAGCGATGGTGTCTGGCTACACCATCCAGATATTCTTGTCTGTGATATGTATCCTCATCAATTCTACTGAACATATTTGAGAATTTCAGATGGGTATTCGATGTAGTGTAATCCAGAACCACAACACCGCCCAGACGCTCGATTATGCGGTCTACATCCTGAAAACCCACTCCATTGGCAATGGAAATGCTGTCCTGGAACATTTGATAATTGGCAAAAACGCTGTTGTCGCTTCTGTCTACTCTTTCAATATTTCCGATTGCAAATATTCCGACTCTGTTATCAAGAAATCGTCTGCCGGCGCCAATGTTATATTTATAATTTTGTGCCTCACCTCTTAAATCATTATACCCTCTTTCAGCACTCAAATTTAAAGTGGGTTGAGAAGGCGCACCTCTTAATACGAAATTCACCGTACCTCCCAGCGCGTCTGCTTCCTGATCAGCCATTGCTGTTTTACTTACAACAATACCGTCAAGTACTTCCGGTGATATCATGCTTAAATCAACGCTGCGGTCAGCCTCGCCTGTTGCCGCTAACGATACACCATCAACCTGAATTTTATTGTATTGCGGAGACAACCCTCGAATCACCACCTTATTTCCTTCTCCTCCTTCACGCTGCAGAGATATACCCGGCAATCTGCCTACCGCCTCGGCAGCGTTTGATTCAGGGAGTTCCTGAATTTTTGAGGCAGAAACGATATTTTGAACACTGAGAGCAGAAATTTGTTGATTGATAGCATGCACCTGGCCTTCAGCTTGTGCTGTAATAACCACCTCTTCACCTTCCAAAACTCTGAGTGTCAATGCTATATCTATTTCAACAGTTTCTCCCACACCGACTTCTACCTGCTCCTCAACGGTTTCATATCCAATATAGGTGACACGAAGTGTATGCATGCCCGGAGCAACATTCCGGATTATATAATCACCGTTACCGTCTGTAGCACTCCCCAAATAGCTGCCTTTAATCATGACATTAGCGCCGGGCAGAGGATTACCTGTACCTTCATCGGTAATTTTACCGGTGATTCGTGCATTCTGGGCGAAAATCTGCATTGACACAAATATCAAAAGCCATATAATAGGAATAATTTTCTTCATGGTATTCTCCTTTCACCTTAATTGCGTCCCTTAAAGGTAAAGCATAACCTTTATTTTGTTAATCTTATTCTCACGCCGAAAAATTGACTGACTAATAGAATCACAAATTTCGTTATCCTGTATTTCTACTTCTGAACCGTCTTTAAAATCCAGATAAATTTTAAATTGATCAGATAAAATATAAATGACGGGTACCTGGCAGAAAGTATACGCAAACATGTTCTCACCCAACATTAACGATTGCTTTTTACCCGTAAGATCATAATAATAATAAACCTGAGATTTTTCTATAAACCAATTCTTTTTAAAAAGCGAAGGTAAAAAATGAATCTTACCGTTTCTGATTAATAAACCTAACTCACCCCATCTCGCGATTAAATCTTCCTTTACCTGACCGGTCATACCGGGCTGCTGGGCGCCTGCATGTGCGGGAGTATGCGAATAGGGGTCTGTCGGAAAAGCACCGTAATCCAGAGGGTTTTTATGAACTCCTATCCCTTCATTAATTTCAAAATATATATTTTTAAGTTCATTGAGAACACACGTATCGGCACCTTCATCAACAGCCCTGAAAAATGTCTCCTGAACGGCAAGTAACAGTTTGGAAACCATATGCCAGTAAATACTTCCCAATCCCTCGTATTTATAAAATGTACCCGATCTACCTGTAAAAGATTGATGATCAAAAACAGTCTCATAGATTTCAAGTACTTTTTCTATTTCTTCTTTTGAAATAGTTTGACCATTATTTGCCAGTTGTTCGACTGTGTTTCGTAACTCACGCGCATTCCGGAATCTGCTGTTAAAATGCGCATTTCCGTCCACGTCGAGTTTTACCAGTGCCCTATCATCACTCTCAATCGCTCTTAACAAATACCGAGAGTGATTCAATAAAGATTCCGGTATAGTATTTTTTTCGACAAACCGTGCAAGGCCACGATTTGGATAGAGCATATAGCTGTTCTGGTCTTGCCGGTACAGTTGACTTTGTTTCAGTGATTTAAGAAGTGAACGCGCCCCGTCAATGGATAAACATTGACTGTTCAAAACAGCCACCTGACCTTCGAGCATTTCATATAACCGTCGGATTGAAATACCTTTGTCATTTATTTTGATCAGGTTATAAGAATGATACAAATTGTCGTTTCGCTTGTTTGCGCTAATAGAATGATCGATATATTCCAGAACCAATTGTAATAAAGAGATTATCTCCTCATTCGTTATCGCTGTTCTGCAATCAGAAAATCCGTGATTATATAAAAGGACTCTGTACCTGCTGCCGGCATCTCCTAATTCATTCACAATTTGTTTTCGTTGTGAATCAGAAATTGACCCGCTCAACACATGCCTGAAATCTGCAAGCACTTCTGTTATTTGATTAAAGAAATCGGCAACCTCTTTCGAAATCGGAGCTGAATCTGAAGTGTGCTCTTTCAACAAATCATTTAAGAAAGCAACATATCTTCTGAGATGATAAAGGGTCACCATCGATGCGCCTTGCCCGACCAGTGCATTGTTGGCATCATTCCATTCAGGACGCTGCGTGTTTAGCCATATTCCGGCTTCGGGAATAAAATTCGACAATTTAACAAGGAGCGGAACCAGTAATTTTTCAGTGAGGTTTACATGGTAAATTTCATCATCCTTTGTGAAAAGGAATTTCCCATCGGTTCCGATTATTTCTACCTTCCTATGAATTTGATTATGTAAATCCGGGTCGAAATCAACTGTATTCTGCGGATCGGCAAGAATTTCATCGAAACTCCTGATTCTATACGGCACATTCGCATACGCAAAAATATCTTTCGATAATAATGATTCAAGTTTACCGGGATGAAAATATCGGGATAACTCCAATAATTTTAAAAGATATATAATTTGATGGTCGCCCCAATACCCGATGTACGACCATGCGTCATCCGGGTCAAGCACCTCCCAGTCAAACCCATCACGGGTGACGCGATACGGATTATATCCATCGGCAGTTGAGGCATTGACAAACTTGGTAATCATGTTCTCGATATATTCAGGATAGCTGTAAGCGAGGGCTTCCCAGTTCTGGAAAATATCCCGCCAATTGCCCTGATAGTTTAATACTTTGCGTCCGTCTTCATCTTTGATATCGATTGAAAAATAATTCCAGGGCCGGCTCGGATCACCGTGACGCCGGCTGAATGTTATCGGTAAATATTCATAGCACAGCTTTTCAAAATCCAAGTCTTGTAAGGATTCAACGTGATGCAGTAAATCATGGTGATCAATATCGTCAGGCAGTTTGGATATAAAATCGTTATATTTTTCCGCTATCTTTTTGTTTGCTGTAGAAATAAATAATCTGAAATCCTCTTTATCTACCGTATAATTATTGTCAAAAATTCCCCCTCGCATATCATTAAACAGGGTATTGGAAATATGACGAAAAGTATTATATACATCCTGACCCTGTTGGTACCCATCGGCTTTCGAAATTAAAGCGGCTAAATTATCCCTGCTCTTTTGCATCTCCGAATTGATAGTTTCAGCAGTTATTGATTGTGAGGCAAGCCGTTTAGACAGCGAGATCACATCGGATGTATCTTTATTTACATCAGCGGCAAAATACCACTCTTTCATATGCGAAGGAGTTAAAACAAATGAGGTCTCCGCAAAATATGTTCCCCGTTTGCCCTTCACATCAGTTTCCTGTTCAACCGGTAAATCCCGGCGAAACGATGCTGCCTGATCATCGGACAACAAAATAGTTTTATCCTTCAATCCCAAAGACCAGACGACCGTGCATTGTAACGATTCGCTGGGTTCAGCTCTGTCTGTGGGAATGGAGCTCAAAGTGTAAAGAGCCAGACCGGATTCCGGTAATAATTCATTTCTTTTATATCCGTCAAGAAGTGTACTGTATTCAAGCTGAAATTTTCTATCCGTTCCGGAGGGCAGAATGTTTTGTATTCCATCCAGCATTCGTATGGAGACAGCATGATTACTATGATTTATAATTTGGGATTTCTTTACAAATCCGTAATAATCGCAATTTGTCCATGCGTATCTAAAAGTCATAGATAAATCGTGGTTTATTTCTTCGAATACGATTTGATTGCTGATTATGTTTTTATAAAGATTATTTTCTTTGTTATACACAAATTGGTATCTGGACGAAAACGGCTCCCACAAATATTTTCTATCATCTATTGTAACGAGAAGGATCGTTTTGCTGCCGGTAATATCATGAGAATCATGAATACGGTCGTCTGTATAATACGGGAACAGAGCATTGTCAGGATTCCTGCGTCCGGCGGTTAAAGCACCGTTGCTGGAGATAAACATCCATAAATCAGAATCACTGACAATGCTTATCAGGAACGGAGGCATTCGATCGTAATTGGAAATTTTATAATATGCATCTTCCCAGAAATCAACAATGCTTCCGCTGACAGATTTTTCAACCTGCACAGCTTTGTTCGATCCTATATATAGTTTATTCGATACCATACTATTTGAATACCGTCCGTCTACTTGCTCACGTAAAAAGGAATATTTGCGTGGGCACCGCCGCCGCGATTATCATACACATAAATAAATAAACGGTACGGACCCTCATTATCAGGTGCCTGAAAATATAGCTTATCACCAACTTGTTTATTCTTTAAACCTTCTACCCGATCGGGCTTCTCTTCTGGCTCACCGCCTTCTCCTTTATCTGTGGTTTCATGCAGTATTTCCCATTTCAGTTTTAACTCATAACCATCGGGATCAGTAGCCCATACTCTGGCAACATTTTCAGAAGATGGTTTTAGTGTGACATCTGAATGCGCACAATGGTCATTTATACGGAGAGAGTCTAATATCGGGCTTCTGTTTTCCGGTGCATCACCTTGCCATAACTGATAAACCACATCCACCGCTTCTGTCTTTTCTCCTGTCGGCAAAAACATACTGTACCAGGTAGGTGTTCTCTCCTGTTTAGCCCCCCATAAGAACACATACCCTCCCAGACAGGCGGGATCTGATACAATATGTTCTTTGTAACCGGTTTCATAGACCTGCGCTTTTTCATGACTGGTTAATTCAATCGGTTCATCCCAGCTTGTAAGGGGCACTTCCCAGTGTCCGATTGTTCCCCATTCACCCAGTATATAGGGTTTATCCCACCCGTATTCACGGATAAGTTCTGCCACTCTCGGTAATCCCGCATACGCATTGACTGCTAAAATATCAATGCTGGGAGATCTGCTTTTTATTAATTCTACTACATCTTCCTGGATAAATGCAGTTGCCGTCATGATGGGATGATTGCCATCAACCTCATTTATGTAGGAAGCCACCTGTTCCACCGCATCCCAGACTTTCGGGTTTTCATACAGCAAATCAAGTTCATTACCAACACCCCACATAAGCAAATTAGGATGATCTTTATATTCCAATATAGCGGATTTAAAACTTTCGAATTGGGCTTCGACTGCTTCCTGATCATCGTAATCAAATCCCTGCCTTTCCTGTTCGAGCCATAAACCTGCACAGACTGTAAGATCATACTTTTCTGCCATCTGAAATGCCTCATCCCATTGATTTATTCCCCAGACACGAATGCT
>PWTU01000358.1 GCA_003562775.1 Ignavibacteriales bacterium | reverse complement strand
TCGTATGAAGTGGATAAAGAAACCGGTTTGTTCGAGGCGGAATACGTGAACATCTTCGGCGTGCCGTTTACATTTCTCCCACACGAAGATCCCGGCGAAGTTGTCCCGAAAGTAGAGACCCCGAAAATATCCATCGAACCTGTTCCGGAGAAGAAGCAATACGAAATTTCATGGCCGAATATAATCCGAATTGATCATACCTATACCCCTCAACTAAAGCTCGAAACAGATAACGTAAAACCGCTTGAAATCGATGCTTATCAAACGCCGACTCTTGCAGAGCTTGCACCCGTTGTAGAAGGTAAACCCGACGTAACCCGCATCTCCACAATCGATCTCGAAAGCTTTGCCGCTAAAGAACGTCGCATGCAGAGGATAGTATTTGAAACGGCAGTCGATATCTACGACCAGATGAAACCGAACTGGAACGGCACAAAGGAATATCTTCTCGCTCAGTTGATCGGAATCGTCGAGGAATTTCTGAAGACGGATAAGATCAGGATCGCCCCCGAATCATTCGGCGAGGACGAATTGAGACGGAGGATTTTATTTACGTTAAACATGAACAAGATCGTGCAGCACGTATGGGAGGCAATCCGTTTTGAAAACACCGAGTCGATTGTTCCCGTCTTCGATCCCGATTATCCCATACGGTCAACGGAAGATATGCGTACCTGGTACACGAGCAAGCCGTATGAGGTAGCACGCAAATCGCACATCAACTTCTGCGTCTTCGACAGTAAATGGGAAGCCACCGAAGCATTCGAACTCGACCGCAACGGGAACGTCGCAGCGTGGGCAAAGAACGACCACCTTGGATTTTTCATTTCCTATACCTACGAAGGCATAATACACAAATTCTATCCCGATTTTATTATTCGTCTTAAAAACGGACTTCATCTTGTTCTTGAAACAAAAGGGAAAGATTCACAAAAGGACAAAACAAAACGTGAGTTCCTTGACGAATGGGTAAAAGCCGTCAATACCCACGGCGGCTTCGGGAAATGGACGTGGGCGGTATCGACACATCCGCGGGATGTTGAAGGGATTATAAAAGATTTTATGGGTGATTAACAAGTAAGAAGGGAGATTGAGTAATCAACAGCCGGCACGCTGATTAGTAATACCGACATAAACTTACAATGTTTAAAGATAAAGATGACTGTACTTATAAAACGGTATTACTTTCACGGTGCCGTGATCTGCTTCCTTATCATACGATATAATAAATCCGTTTTCAATTTTTTGTTTTTTCATAAACAAACGCAAACTTTTCGATTCTTTTCCGGAGTATTTTATCTCATAGGGAATAATTTCCGAATTATCCTTTTTAATTATGTCAACTTCGTTTTTGTATGAATCCCGCCAGAAAAATTCTCCTTTCAGTTGATGAACAACGACCGTTTCGAAAACCCGGCCGAACTGTACGGGATCCTGTGTTATGTTTGGAAGCAGTACCTGAGGGTAATATTTTTTTAATTTCCTTCTCGTCTTCCGGAAATTTCTGGTAAAATTATATAATACCCTGGTTAGGTAACATTGGCTTAAATATTCAAGATATGAGGAAAGGGTTTGACGCGTGATCCCGATTTCCCTCGCCAGACTTTCAATGTGAATCATTGCACCGGGATTTTGCATGATTATAGTATACACATCGTAGAGAACGGCCGGCTCACGGATTTTGAATGTTGCCGGTATGTCGTTAAAGATAATTCTTTCCAGTACGTTTTCTTTTAGATATTTCTGAATAAAGTCTTTATTTTTATCGATTAGTTCGGGAAATCCGTTCATTATTATAAATTCATTGAAATGCCTCAGAAGCTCGTCCCGGTAAAGACCCGGTTGGGTGACGGCAATGTCTTTAAAACACAAGAATTCCTTGAACGTCAGTTGTTGGACCATGAACTCGAAAAATCTCCCCGCAAGACTCTCCCGGGTTTTCTTGCGGATGAATAATGATTCCGAACCGGAGAGTATAATCTTGCATTTAGGGTAATGATCGTATATGCGTTTTACCTGATCCTGCCAATTCTCCAGTTTTTGTATCTCATCGAAAAAGAGATAATAGGAACCTTTGCGAAAGTCCTTATTAAAAATTTCCTGATATGTTTCTATTATGATTTTAACACCCGATGTCCTGAAATCATCAAACGAGAAGAAGAGGATATTTTCACTATCGACATCACCTTCAATCAAATCCTGAACAAGTCGCAGCATGATAGTCGATTTGCCAGTCCGTCTCATGCCGGTAAGCGCCAGGATTTGACGTTCATTGAAATAGTTTTTTATTGCTCCATATATATCCCGCGGTTTAAATTCTACCGTGAAGGTAGTTTTCCACCACGGATTCGATTCGATAAGAGCCGATCGGATATCATGTTTTGTTTTCATATAACTATGTTATTTATAATTAACATATAATAATAATTTATGTTAATTAATCTACGCATATTTTATGACAAGTGCAAGAGGAAAAGCCGTTAACACCCACGGCGGTTTCGGGAAATGGGAGTGGGCGGTGTCGAGGCATCCGTGGGATGTGGTGGGGCTAATCAAAGATGTAGTGAGTATTTGATAAACCTCTTTATGTAGCATTACCTTTGGATTATCTTATCACGTTTCGGCCTATAAACTGCCGAGCCAATGAGTCCGCCGATCAACCCGA
>PWTU01000065.1 GCA_003562775.1 Ignavibacteriales bacterium | reverse complement strand
GTCATCGTGAAACTCTCTGCGGTGAGGATACCTCCCCCATTTCCGATGACGGCATCGGCAAGATGAACTATTTCCTGATCGATCAACAGCACAATAGTCGTATCGACAGATGCAATCTCGATATTGCGGTCGATCGATACACCGCCTTTCACATTGTAAACACCGGATTTGAGGGTTAGTGTTTGTGGAGTTGTTATTACCGTTTGATAGTCGTGATTTCTTATCTGCAGGTTCAGGGATATACTGGCTTCCCGATCATCAACGATAATAAACTCGACCACATTATTGCGGGAAAGCGGGATTGCAACTTCTCTGTTTTCGGGCATAGGTAGTACAGACTCATACACATCGTAGCGGTCTTTCTCCGCACGTATTGTTAATTCGCTGCCTGCTTTTTCCCCGACTGTAACACGATCAGGGGCGCCGATTTGTGAAATTGAAAACAGAGGCCCCGAATGATGAATGCCGCTCCCCATCTTCAATAATTTAACGGCCTGTGATTCTATTCCGTCTATCCGTAAAAAATAAACACCGGTCGGCAGATGACCGAGCGACAGATTGAGTGTATGGTATCCGGCGGAAACCGGAAATTCTTCGGACGCAACACGCTGACCGAGTACATTATACACGGCAGCCGTTATGGTCTGTGCTTCAAGCACACCGATTTCCACGTTCGTATCTTCCGTAAACGGGTTCGGGTAATTATGGCTCAGGGTAATCGAAGATGGTAACCCCTCACCTTCATACACGCTTGTAACGGTACGTAAATTGGCTATACCGTTTATATTGGTATACGCAGAATCAATAACGACGCCGTCTCTGAAGATTTTAACCAGCACAGACTCCAGGGGCTTTTCTGTGTAATTATCGTGGACAAACACTTCCAATGATGTATCCTGCGCTGTTAGGTTCAAAAAGCAAACAAGCGCGAGGATTGATAGTAATACAGTTCGATGGAGTGCCATAGTCGTTTCCTCCGTAATATGTATTTATTAAATATTAAATTTATTATAGATTAAAAACCAAACCCTGCTGTTATGAGGAACCCCCGATTTTTTGCCGTTGGCCGCTTAATATCAAACTCATCATAAAAATCATCTTCTTCATTTACAAAAATATTCGATGCACCAAGTATATATCGCACCGTCAATTTTACCGCTCTACTATCGCGACCAAAACTAATTCCGCCTCCTATATGAAAACTGAAATCATTGCCCTTAATAACCTCTTTTAAGTCTTCTTTTCCGCTATCTGTATCTCTCTCAAAATAGTCATCTTCTCTATATTCAAACTCTTCTTCCCATCTGTCCTCAGCACTTTGCCGAAATGCAATCGAAGGACCAAGAAATAAAAATGGTTGAGCGCCCCAATTTCTACCACTGAACGTAAGTACACCCAGAATGGGAACCTCGATATAATTTATCCTTATTCTGCTGGTCCAATGCCATTTTTCATAAATGTTTGTACCATAATGTTCTTCTCCAATATCTTGTAATCTAGCGCCTTTTTGTACATAATTGAATTCCGGTTGCAACCTGATATTTTCCGATATAGGTAAATTAATAAACACCCCAAAAGAGAATCCCCGTCTCGATAACCACGAAAAATCATTATCCCACTCAGTCTTATATTGAATATTTAAAAAACCCAAACCTGCAGACATCCCATATTTTACTCCATCAGCAGCATACAATATATTCCGATCCATAGTACATAATACAACAAGAATTGTTGCCAGCACTAACTTTATAATGTTAGGTTTATACAGGATATCCTCCGTGATTATTGAGTATCAGATTTATGATGTAAGCTCCTACTCAACAGAAAAGTATATCATTAATTTTATATTCCGTTCAATGCTCTTATCGTTTATCAACTTTGCACTTCACTTTCATCTTTCAACGTGTTATGGGATGTTATTTACAGAAATTTCGATCTCTCAGATTTAAACACAGTCCACCATCTTAATTATAGTTCATTAATCGGTTTATTGTGCGGTGTGCCTCCGCACCCCGATGCATTCGCTGGGCACACGCCAACCTTCAGAAAATAAACCGCGGGAATCACCCACTGCAAACCAGTTATATAGATTAGCAAACGATACATCGTCCGAGGGATCATTATCATAATATGCCCGTGGTTAAATTTTCCCGTTCTTCATCACCTGTTACATTCGGTCTAATGCTTCCGTCCCGGTATCTAGTTGTCTTAAATTTTTCGTCATCCAACATTGGTTGCCTATTAACAGAGTTTGGTATCCATTTCAATTGGTGTCAGTATAAAACCCGAAATCGTATGTTTCCATTACATTTCCAACAGCGTGGAAGATACTGATGGTGCCTACGTTGCGCCTTACCAGCTGACCTAGATGCGGGACACTGATCATTTAGTCCTCGTTGCAGTTATCGCTCCACGCGGGCGATTTCGATTCGGCAGCCGACAACGTTACGGCCTTATTAGGATCGGAAAGAATAGATACGCGAGTCACTCCTGGCCCGATCCAGGTGGAACGCTATTGAGTAAACCTTGTTCCCGTTGCTGCCAGACGCCGGATGTCGAAAATCCCGGTGGGGGCATCCGGATCATCAATCAACCAGCATTCATATCGGGACTCCCAATTTCCCGACCATCTGACGAAGGAGGTGGTAGACGGAAAGGCACCATCGATCTCTTC
>PWTU01000336.1 GCA_003562775.1 Ignavibacteriales bacterium | reverse complement strand
CATAAATTTCATGCACAGCTTCTGCAACTCCCGGATAATCCTTATGTCCATAATCGTGCCCTATTACCCACCCGCCCGGTTTTACTTTCCTATCGTAAGCGAATATATCAGCTTTAACTGCTTCGTATGTATGAGTAGCATCGATCAAAACGAAGTCAAGGAACCAATCCGGTATATACTTTGCCACATCACAGGAATTGCCTCGTAACAACGCCGCCCTGTGTGCATTATATCCTAAGTTATCCAATGTCATATAATAACGATCCGGTGTACCCCATCTGTCTTTCAGGAATAAATGTAAAGCCGGGAATGTTTCCAGTAACGTAGCGGAAGTATTACCAATATATACCCCCACCTCAGCGCCTCGTTTGGGATCAAGCGGTTTTAGAACTTCAGCAAATCCTTTACCTAACTTCGTTGGTTTCCACATTGATTTGATTCCTTACATTGTCCAATAATTTTATCTTTTCATCAACACCAATCACCCAGTTGGCATGATGCACCAATACGCCCCCCGGCGCCTCGTAATCCTTTTTACCGGATGTATTCCAAAAAAGTTTTTTGTCCAATAATCCTACTTTGTTATCTGATGTTGCAATAAAATGATTCAGCGCCGGTTGATCGTCACGGAAATTATCAAGATTGTTGTAGACATTGATAAACAGTTCCGCTACATGCAGACTCGGACGTAGTGCAAAAAAACCCGCGCCATATTTATTCTTTGACGGTGAATCGTCGATACAACATATATCATAATCTACGAGATAATTATCTATTACGGATTTTATTTTGCCGAAAAACTGAACATCTACATCTGAATAAATAATGGTATCCCCCCCCTTGTTTTTAGCAATAGCATCCAATACCAATGCAACCTTCTGCCGCATCGTTTCACTAAATCCTGCACTATCAAATCGTCCATCCACTGTGTCTTGATTGCCATACCTGATTATAAGCTCAGTATCTTTTTCAAATGGAAATGTCGGCAGAAAATATCTCTCCAATAATATCCGGTGTGTACCGGTAATTAAAGTATAAACTTTCATATTACTTTCTCCTTTACGTACAGCGCATCGCCCCATCCGAACCGCTTAACCACCTTATGATGCAATTTGAAATTCCACTTATTTAGAAAATCCGTGACCTCCTGAATTAACCCGCACCCGACATACATCTCTTTTATGTTTACCTCCGTATGAATAAAATCTACGGTAGGCAATATATCCGTTGCGCCGTGCAGTGCCATTAACTCCGCGCCCTGAATATCCAATGTCATAAGTTTGACACCTGAAAAATCGTGTTTTTTATTCAGTAAATTTATCGTCGTGGTCTCAACCGGGATGTTATCTACGTACTTCACTTCGGGATATTGAGTTTTGTGTTCACCTAAATCCAATATTGAACTTGAATAAGAATTATTCGTTACGTGGAATTGTGCAGACATGACACCGTCCGCAATTGCAGCTCTTATAACTTCACCTTTGATTTTATGTTTCTTGACTTGTTGCACCAACCGTGATATAATATTCGGATTACCCTCTATCCACCATACCTTCGAAAATCCTAACTTCCCATAAAATTCAGCTTCTTCGCCTAAGTGCGCCCCGACGTGCAACACTTCACCGCTAAAGTTAAATTTATCAAATATTTCTTTAGGTATTAATTGCAAGTTTCGCCCTCTGGTTTTTTCTTAATAGTTTCCTATAATAAAAATTCAAACTACGGGCAGTCTCATAATAAATATCGCCCGACGGACTATAACTCGCCGCCGAATCGCCTATAAAATACCTTGCATATCTGTGCCGTTGACTGCCCGGTATGCGAAATGCCGGATCGGTTATCGATGTTCCATCAGTTCGATGATCCACCAATGACGGCAAGGTATAGTATACTGGCATATTCTTATGCAAATAATATAAGGCAATCCTTAAATCATAATTATTAATATAACAATTATTTTCCACCCATTTCAACATCGGGTCAATATGTTTCACGGGTAGTAATATCGCTACGCCCCAATTTAATCGGTTTAGCACTACCCAAGAACAGCCCTGCTTATGTGCGGCGTCTGCCATCATGTTCAAATCATACCTTTTTTTATTCCGGTAAAATAATGATATAGGTTTATCGGGTACTTTCTCAACAGCCCGTTCAATCGCCGATAGCAAGCCCTGCGGTACAATCGCATCGTCCTGTAAAACTAAATGGTGTGACGATTCAGGATCGTACATCCGCCAAGCCCTTGCGCCTGTGTCCCACCGGTTCCCGTTAATATCCCAAGATACCGGACATTCAAAACCTAACGATTTGAATATATCCGGCAGGTAATGTTCGCGCTCTTTATGTGCCATAAGCGAAACGCTTATCATTCGGCTTTCTCCGGTAGTTCTATAAAATCCAGTGCCAGTCATTTGGAACCCAAAACCATTTGGAAGCTTAGGTTATCGTCCGTGCCGTATCTTTTTCTCAATTCCCGGAATACATCCCAGGACGTTGCACCACGGTTTGGAAGTTCAATATCAATGGTTTCTTTCCACAGTACGGGGGTTTCCTCTAATGGATAACGAGATTGTTTATATTTTTTGACTATTAAGTGCATCCCCATCTCCTTTATTTTCTAATCCCGTGACGTGCGCATTTTTATAATTCAGTCCCAGTCAAATATATGACTTGT
>PWTU01000116.1 GCA_003562775.1 Ignavibacteriales bacterium | reverse complement strand
CGTTCAGACCCCTGCCTTATGTTGGGTGCGTTTGGGGTATAGGCGCCACCGGTAGGACGCGATCCCGGACGCGCTCAAGCCTTCCATGGGGCGCTCGACCGTCGCCATCCCTGGCGACGGAACGGTCCGGGCTAGGTCCTCCCCGTGTCGCCTTAGCACCGCCGGGGTTCTCCAATGATCAGTGCCCCAAGGGGGGGATCTGAACGGTTACGGTATGAGGTGCTAAGATGATGCAAGCCATTGCTGTTGCGTTTCCATTGTGGGTGCATATTGCCGCCTGGGTGTTGGGTGTGGCCCTGCTGGTGTGGTTGCTGCGGACCATGACCTGGGACGATGTTTTTATCCCGGGCCGTGTGCAACAGATTCTGGTAGCGATGGCCGGGTTGATCATCATCTGGTCCATGCGGGTTGAGGCCATTGATGGTCTGGCCATGCATTTTCTGGGGATTGCCATTATTACGCTGGTATTTTCCTGGCAATTGGCTATGCTTATGGTCAGCGTCACGGTACTGGCCTTGGCTGCCTTGGGCATCGTTCCCTGGGTGGCGATACCCTTCACCATTTTACTGAATGGCGTATTGCCAATCTGGGCAGTTTGGCGCTTGTTGCGGCTCAGTGAGCAGCGTTTACCGCCGCATCTGTTCATTTATTTATACGTCGTTGGGTTTCTCGGGGGTGCCCTGAGTGTTTTAGTGGTGATGGTCGCCAAGACACTGCTATTCGGAGTCTTAACGGATATCACCTGGGATGTGCTCATCTCCGAGTATTTCCGTTACACCTTGCTACTGGTGCTGCCGGAAGGTGTTCTCAACGGCATGGTGATCACCGCCCTGGTGATGTTTCGTCCTGAATGGGTCGCGACCTATTCGGATGCACGTTATCTGGAGGGGCGTTAAGCCGGGGTTCAGGGAAGGTGGGTAGGATGGTAGGGAAGTGGGAAGTGGGAAGTGGTCAGTAAGGGCTATAATCAGTAGCTGATAGCTGATAGCTGATAGCTGATAACCTTAAAAATCACTGATGGTTGCGTTGCTCAGTATATTTCCAGAAATAGCCGTAACTACTTGCCTCGTGTCGCCTGAGTACCGCCGACATTGTAGACGCGCCATCCTGGCGCGTGCCAGCAACACAAAGCGGCTGGAAGCCGCTTCTACTCTAAGGGCTACCACCTTGAGTCTATAGCAAACGGTTACGGGGCGAGTAGTTACAAACAGCCTTATAATATTTCACACCAGACAGAACCAAGGAGATTGTAGAACGATGCGAAATACACGATTCGGGCGTATTGCCCAAGTAGTCGCCGTTTCCGCCTTAGCCGCCACCATGGCCATGGCTGCTTCCGCCAATCAACGCTTTATCACCATCGGTACCGGAGGCGTCACAGGTGTGTATTATCCTGCCGGGGGGGCTATCTGCCGCTTGGTTAACCAGGGCCGTGCCGAACATGGCATCCGCTGCTCGGCAGAAAGTACCGGGGGTTCGGTCTTCAACGTCAACACCATCGCCCAAGGCGAACTGGACTTTGGTGTCGTACAATCCGATGTCCAATTTAACAAACTGAATGGCCTGGCGCAGTTCGCCGATGTCGGCCCTGACGAAGAACTGCGTGCGGTCTTCTCCCTGCATCCCGAGCCGCTGACAGCAGTTGTTCACCCCGATTCCGGCATTGCCGGCCTGCATGATCTCAAGGGCAAGCGCGTTAATGTCGGCAACCCCGGCTCAGGTCAGCGTGCAGCGGTTGAAGTACTGATGGATACCATGGGCTGGTCCATGAGCGACTTCTCCCTGGCCTCGGAATTACCCTCCCGCGAGCAGGCACAAGCCCTGTGTGACGGCCGTATTGATGCCTTCCTGTTCACAGTCGGTCATCCCACCGGCTCCATCGCAGAACCCGTTGCCACCTGTAATGCGCAATTGATTCCCCTGGCGGGTCCGGAAATTGATGCCTTAGTCGCTGAGACGCCCTTCTACTTCCATGCCACCATTCCAGCCGGCATGTACAATAACGAAGAAGACGTGCAAACCTATGGCGTTGGTGCAACCTTCGTATCCTCCACTCGCACTGATGCGGATGCCGTGTACGTCGTCACCCGTGCAGTCTTTGAAAACCTGGATTCCTTCCGGGCGCTGCATCCGGCCTTCGGTGTCCTTAATGCCGAAAGCATGGCTACCCAGGGGCTATCGGCACCGATGCATGAAGGGGCCTTGCGCTACCTCCAAGAAGTGGGTTTAATAGACTAAGTCACAATCTAAACATGTGAGGGGGGATCACCGTGAAAAAACACCGCCGCGAAGAACACCCCATCCCCCCCGCCGAAGCGGCGGTACTGCTGGAACACATGGAGACCGGGGCGCGTAACCCCGGTCGCTGGCCCCAAACCCTGATTTACGTCACCGCCCTGTGCTGGAGTCTGTTCCAGCTCTGGATAGTCTCCCCCATCCCTTACGAGATCGGTTGCTGCATCGTACCGGAGACACAGGCTCGTTCGATCCATCTGGCCTTCGCCGTCTTTCTCGCCTTTTTACTGTTTCCCGCCCGCCTGCCGTCTGCGACCGGGCTTAAGATTGCCGGCGGATTTTATGTTCTTCTGGGCCTTGGTTTTTTGTACCTAGCCTGGCAACAACATGGCATTGAACGCCCCTGGGTTGAAGTCTATGTACTGATGGCCTTTGCCGCCTTCGCCCTG
>PWTU01000518.1 GCA_003562775.1 Ignavibacteriales bacterium | reverse complement strand
CGTAATTGTGATTTAGTGTGCTTAGCCTTCGGAGGAAGCGTTCAATTGACTAGGCACTGTTTGCCGATAGTGATGAAATGCGCTTTGCATATTAATAAGTGTAGATGAAGCTTGGTGATTCACTAAGACTAAGACCAGTCTTTTGATATGCCTATAGCAAACGCCAAGGTGATTCGGATTCTCTGTGCACAACATGGTCTCTCTTGGTCTGCTGGGGTGGTTTCAACCGGGCCCTGCAAAAAGAGGCAAATCAAGGATATTTCTCGGTGAGACTTTGGGACAGTCGAGATCTGGTTGAGGCAATCTATCGGAACTATGAGACTCCCTGCTGAAATCCAAGCAGATTTTTCTCTGAAGAAGGTCTGGATGCTTGTGGGAAGAGCCGGAGGAATAAGCACTTGCAGATGTCGGTGACGCGAGCGAAAAACTCAGCAGATATAGCCTTAGCTCTCTTTCCGCGCTACAGTGAAATAGGAACTGTGCCTCTTGAGGATCTATTATACAGATAGGCTTTACTGTGGTCTCGATAATGTAAGAATAGGAGTCACTTCTTTTAAATCAAGATATCGTATTTATAATCATTCTCTCGTCCTAATCTCGACGGCAGAGGCAATGCGCGTTCGAATCTCATCGTAAACGGCGATATTGACTCCTTCCGCGACCTCGAGAGAAACGGCGAGTCCGTAGGCAACCGGCTCTTGAATCCTGCCAGCATCTTTGCGGCAGTTGACCTTGATCGTCAGGCTCGCATCATCGTCAATGGGAACAGCTTGCTCTCCGTCGAACACTTCGTGTTGAACCGTTCCGCGACGAACGGCCCTCCGCTCCGCATCCTGACGGTCAGTGGCGAGAGAACCGTCTTCGACCTCGAACCACAGGTTCGCAGTGCGGTAACGTTGTGTGTTAGCGGCAACGGGAGACATCCAGGCCAGTGTACCAGTAAGACGCCTCCATTCTCGACGAGCGCCGAGCGAAGGCGGTAAAGGCAAGGTAAACAGATGTGCTTCTTCATCAGCGAGTTGTCCAAACCCGAGCAGTGTCGCCCGTTGATTGGTGCATGCCAGAACCCTCTCAGTGTCAGGCACGCCGTAACCCAACCAACGACTGATCAAATTTCGGATATGCCGCCCGTTGTCCGCTGTTTGGAGAGCGGCTTGAAGTCGCTTTCCGACTTTACCCCAAGAACACCCATGTATGATCATTGCTTTGAGCAACGGGGCGATGTATGAGTTGGTTTCGATCTCCGATGCCTGTTCTTCAAACACATCAAGAAGCGCGTCATGGCATGTTGCCGCCATTCTCGTGATCAAGGCGGCCGCATTGCTTGTTCCGCAACAATAGACGACTTTGCTCGTGTCGCCCGCTTGGGTGCTCGGCGAAGCTACCTTATTGCCAGGGGGAATTCTCAGGTGTCGTGGTTTGAATGTAGCATCCGTTGTCGTGCCGTAAGGCTTGGTGTAAAGCATACGACCGCCATTAAACAATACGTCAGGCTTGATAGATCTGCGGTGCCCACTCCCGAATGCCGACACGGGGCTCGGTAGGACGTTTTCGAACAGATTAACCGCATTGTTAACGTGGCTGACTGCGGCGCTATCACGGTGGAGTGCGCCTACGGTTATGCCGTTGATACTTTCGCCGGGAGACAAGATTCTTCTGTGTCGGGCATCTCCATACAGGGCTCTGATAATCGCCGCTTCCTTATCATTGTCCGACAAGTCAATGTACTCGGTTTTCGTAATACCGGTCTCGATTTCCTGAACATGGTTGCCCGCGCTGATGACAAACACGACGCCGTACTTAACGCTGAGCCAATCGAGAAGTCTCGCTAATGGGCTTAACACCTGTGTGAATTGGCGACTTGGGTCCCCAATCGAAAAGTTGATGACCCGGATTGTCGGTGCAGATGCTGAAGCCGTTCCTTCACCTTCGAACATGCGGCGCACTGCCCGGTGAATATGATCAACAACGAGGATGTCCTCGGGGACCTGCTCCTGCCGAGGTGAGTAACTGGACGGAATAGGCTTCATGATCGGCCGGACATACACTAGCCGTGCACTCGGCAATTCTTCAATGCTCAAGTCGCCACGAACTATCAACGAAGCCATTGCGGTTCCGTGTATGCGGTCTTCAACCGTATATGCCGAGGCATAGTCATCCGGATCGTCAATCACCAGTCGATCTCTCAGCAGGTCATGGTTGGCTAGCGGCAGACCATCCAAAATCGCAATAATGGGCTCTCTTGTCGGGAGATCAGCCTCTTCTGCATCATGCTCTGACAGTTCCCCATCTAACGGTTGCTTTCCCGTGGCCATTTGGCCGACCCGGCGAAAGAACATTACGCTGTCACACTTGATCAGGTCTACATCTGGATGTTCCGTAATTTGCTGGGCTGCGCTTGCCGGGATTTCCGCAAGGAGAGCGTGGTAAGCGATATCCGTGATGACGCAATCGGTTAGCACCGTGCCCCCGAGACCAGAAATGAGTTGTTCGACTTGGTTTCGTGCTTCCTGTCGTTTGCCGTCAGTACCTCGGTACCAGAGCTCGACCTCAAAGCGAATGGCGCCGTCGCCATCATGTTCGAGGTCTTCACGCCATGCAGCAATAACACCGGTTTCTTCAATTCGATCCTGGACACCCCAACGGCGAATATCCTTGAGACGCAGAAACACGTCTCGGAATTTCG
>PWTU01000210.1 GCA_003562775.1 Ignavibacteriales bacterium | reverse complement strand
ATCGATTTATCATTACGGAGAAGATATCGAGTTCAGTCACCGCATTATCAAATCCGGCGCCCGGGTAGTATATCTTGAAGATGCATATGTCTATCATAAACGCCGTTCTTCGCCTGCTGCATTTGCAAAGCAGATATTTAAAATGGGGAAAGCACGTGTGCAGCTCGGGAAAATAGACCGGGAGATGCTCGAGCCGCTGCATTTCGCTCCGGCAATATTCGTGTTGTTATTCTTTGGCATGATGTTTTTATCGACTGTAAGCAACACTGTGCGTCAGTTAATGACAGTGCTTATATTCGGGTTCCTCATCCTCTGTATATATCTAATCCTGAACGGAAGCCGGTATACGAAAGATATTACCGGCGCGATGTTGATCCCGGTGGTGTTCATTATTCAACTCGTTGCATACGGCTGCGGTATGATCGCTGAAAGTGTTCGATCATTCAATCGAAAATGAAAAAACCAAAATCTCCGACAATCAGTATAATTACCGTCGTATACAACGACGTTCAGAACATAGAACGCACTATACGGAGCATTCAAAATCAACTATACACGGATATCCAATATATTTTAATAGACGGCGGTTCGACCGACGGCACGGTCGACGTGATAAAAAAATACGATGATTTTATTTCTTTTTGGAAAAGTGAGCCGGATCGGGGTATTTACGATGCTATGAATAAAGGACTCGGCGCGGCGACAGGTGATTACGTCTGGTTCATTAATTCGGGTGATGAGATCTATGATACCGACACGCTGAAAAACCTATCCGACCGATTCGAGTTGCACATCAACATATATTATGGAGAAGCGATGTATATCGATCATCAAATGAATGAGATTGGTTTAAGAAGCAAAGTAACGCCTCATGAATTACCAGACCGACTGCGATGGCAGCAGATGAACCGTGGAATGGTTGTATGTCATCAGTCATTTATCGTAAAACGAACTATAGCACCGCAATACGACCTTCGATATCCGCACAGCGGCGACATCGACTGGATCATCCGATGTCTTAAAAAAAGTGAACGCGTAATCAATACCGGTATGGTTCTTTCGAAATATCTCATCGGCGGACATTCTAAAAAGTTTCATGTCAGATCGCTTATTGATCGATATCGAGTATTGCAGCATCACTTCGGAATCGTGCCGAATTTTGTCAATCACCTTATAATAACACTACGCGCTATGACATTCTCATGGGGTAAGAAAACATGAAAGGAATCATACTCGCAGGCGGCAGCGGTACGCGGCTCTACCCGTTGACGGCAGCAGTCAGCAAGCAGCTAATGCCGGTTTACGATAAACCGATGATCTACTATCCCCTCACGACGCTTATGTTAGCCGGCATCAGGGAAATCCTTGTCATAACGACGCCCCAGGACCGCGACTTGTTCGAGAAAGTTTTACGCGATGGAAGCCAATGGGGAGTGTCGATTCAATACGCTACCCAATCCGAACCCCGCGGTATCGCAGAAGCATTGATTATCGGCGAGCCGTTTTACAAGAACGAACCGGTCTGCCTCATTCTCGGCGACAATATTTTCTATGGCGATGGATTGATAAAACTACTGGAACGATCGACAACGTTAACCGATGGTGCGATCGTATTCGGCTACTATGTCAATAATCCGCAGCGGTACGGCGTTGTCGAATTTAATAGTGAACATAAAGCGATCAGCATAGAAGAAAAGCCGGTCAAGCCACGCTCACATTATGCGGTGACGGGAATTTATTTTTACGACCGGAATGCCGCTATGATCGCAAAGGAGCTTAGCCCGTCTGCCCGCGGCGAGCTGGAGATAACAGATGTAAACAATACTTACTTACGTAAAGAAAAATTACAGGTAGAATTTCTCGGTCGCGGGATTGCATGGCTCGATACCGGAACGCATTCATCGCTGCTCGAAGCGGGTAACTTTATACAGATCATAGAGAAACGTCAGGGGTTGAAGATCGGCTGTCCCGAGGAGGTTGCGTACCGGAAGGGGTACATAACGGCAGAAAAATTAAGAAACCTGGCCGAGGAAATCGGCCCGACAGAGTATGCTGAGTATTTGCTACGATTATTAGAATAATATGAGAAATCGGCCGTCACGTTCAGTGCTCGAAAGTCTTATCGAAAGGTTTCCCATCAGTGAGACTCTTCAAAAAATTATTCTCAATACCGGCTGGCTCTTCATCGATAAAATTGTTCGTATTCTTTTCGGTGTTATTGTCAGCATCTGGGTTGCACGCTATCTCGGGCCCGAGGCATTTGGAACATTAAACTATGCTATCGCAATTTTTAATCTGCTAATTCCGGTTGCAGGACTGGGATTAGAAAGTATTATCATACGCAATCTCGCACGGGATGAAAATAATGCACGGGAAATACTCGGTACCGGTTTTATACTTAAACTTGGTGCATCGATTTGTACTTTTATAATTGCGATGGCTTTGATATGGTCAACGGAACACGACTTCACAGTACGAATGTCGGTACTCATCGTGTGTCTGGGATTAATTTTCCATTCCTTTCATGTAATAGACTACTGGTTCCAATCAAAAATACTTTCAAAATTTGTCGTACGGGCTCGCGTCGGGGCACTTTTTATAACCGCGTTAACGAAAGTTATTTTTATAATTCTCGAACTACCGGTCATTTATTTTGCCGTCGCTGTACTGCTGGAAACATTCCTGTTTTCAATCGCACTCATGATAGTGTATTATAAAAACCGTGAATCGACGCGGTCGTGGACCTTTAATTGGAAAACCGGGAAAGCAACCCTACGGGAATCGTGGACGCTCATCCTTGCGGCTGTGCCCGCAGCAATATATTTGAGAATTGACCAGGTTATGCTCGGTCAGATGGTCGGCCGGGATGAAGTCGGAATATATGCAGTTGCGGTTATGATTGTCGAGTCGTTTTACTTTATTCCTGTAATAATCGTATCTTCGATACTTCCTGCGTTGGTTCGTTTTCAGCTCCATGAACCGGAAAAGTTCAATAAATCCGCAATCGATTATATTAAAGCAACAACGTGGATATCGGCTATCATTATATCTGTTTGCATATTATTTTCGAGTGAAATATTTTTACTGTTATACGGTGAAGAATACAATGAATCCGTTCCGGTATTTACCGTTCATATTCTCTCGTTATTATCGGTTTTTATCGGATACTTTTTCTCAAAATTATGTATAATAATAAATCGAACATATATTAATCTTCTTTCTGCGGTGAGTACGGCGGTTTTAAACGTTATCCTTAATTTTTATTTTATCCCGCGGTGGGGAGCTTTGGGAGCCGCGGCAGCCACTGCAATATCTTATACATTACGTTTTATTATACCGTTATTAAGCAATGATATCCGATCGATATTCACACTATGGAAAAGCGTTATAAACCCTTTGCTCATCTGCAGCATACTTATCGGAATGATATTTTACTTTCAGAGCAATCCGATAATTCAATTTATCATAGCCGCACTGGTTGTTATAACAAGTATTATTCAGGTATTCAATTTATTTAAAGAATATGTTGGTTCAAAAAATGAACGATAATATATTACCCGATCCGAAGAGCTGGCTCGATCCGTACGGGACATTATTACAAACCGAAGATCCGGAATGGATTTATCGGGCCCTCACAAAAGAAGGAATGCAATTACTCGATTATATTAAGGAACGGGTAGGATTTTCAAAATTACGTGATTTTGGTTATATATATACAGAAGAATTAAACGAAAATATTGATCACAATAAATTTAAAACAATCGTCCGCCATAAACGTGTTAAACCGGTAATTTACCCACAGGAGTGGACGATGAAAATGTGGAAAGATGCATTAGGATTGTTTTGTGATTTAAATATCAAGCTGAGAGAAGTCGGCCTCTCGCTCCACGATGCTCATCCGCTCAACATATTATTCGACAACGGAAAACCTACGTTTATTGACTTCAGCTCACTACGAATACTTTCGTCGAATATGAATATTCCGCTGCACTGGCACATTGAATTTAAAAAATATTTTATATTACCGTTACTGGTTCATAATTTAGGGTTTAAAAAACTTGCCGAGAGCGTCATTCAAGAGCCCAATCACGGCACGTTTAAACAATACTACTATTTTACCCCCTTTGTTATACCGATGTTGCTTATCGATCTTCTATACGTTACCGGATACCTGACAAAGAAATGGTCGATCTATTTTAAAGCAGTCAAGTTTCTATCGAGAATCAACATTGTGCCGCCGATAAAGACTCAATGGACAAGCTACTCATCATCGATCGGGAACTGGAAGGAAAAGGCAGTGCAAGAAGCTATATTGGAATGCGAACCGTTCTCCTCCATTTTTGACATCGGTGGAAATAAAGGTACATACACGTATAGTTGGGCAAAAAAAGGAAAACAAGTAACCGTCGCCGATATTGATGAACCATCGCTCGATGCTTTAAGAAAAAAGGCTCATGCCGAGGATATACCGCTCTCAACAATCAAATTAAATATTTGTCATCCTACACCCAGACTCGGCCTCGGTTTGTTAAAAGACAATGCATTCGATCGATATGCATCCGACGTCGTTGCAGCACTCGCACTGAGCCACCACCTTGCATTTTTCAATAAATTGCCGTTTCATGCTTTTGCAAACATGATACAACATTTTTCCAATAAGTTTATTATAACTGAATATGTGGCTCTCACGGATCCACACGTCGCTAAATGGCTTCGAAAGAAGAGGAAATATCCGACGCCGTATTCACGGGAGTATTTTCTCGAATCTTTTGAAAACGAATCGTTTACTCCCGTTAGAGAGTGGGTAAATGAGAATAGAACCCGGCATATCTTTCTTTTCAAAAAAAATGAATAACAACAGTATTCATGGAATACCATACCCTGAAGGATGCTTTATCCGATTTTTAAAAAATACGTTGACAAAAAGAGAGGGGACATTTAATAAAGATGATTCAATCAAATCGGTACTTCATAAAAAGGAAGTAACAATACAAAACGAAGCATCGGACTATCAGAAATCCCTGTTCCAAGAGATTCTCGATATACCCGATATTTGGATTTACCTGCATGGAAGTCGGGCCGATAATACATCAACATCATTCTCTGATTATGATGATTTAATTATTGTCGATACTGCAAAATTGACCCGCAGCCGGCGATGCACGCTTGCAAGCAAGCTCATCCGGGTAGACAGACGATTTACCCGACTTGATCCGCTGCAACACCACGGGCATTGGTTGATTTCCAAGCAATCTTTAGAAAATTATAATGCTTCCTATATTCCTTTATCGGTTCTCAATACAGCCGTGCGCATACAGGGCCCCAAAACAATCCGGTATAAAGTTGATATCCAACGAACGAAGTATGGCATGCATCAGAATATCGAATCTATGTGTAAAAACATTCAGTCATTACATTATCTGTATAATAACAATAGAATTAATATCTTCAAATTGAAGGGACTGGTCGGATCATTTGTCTTAATGCCTGCATTTATTTTTCAATATCTCGGGGATGATGTGGATAAAAAGACCGGCATTCTTCGTGCACGTGAACTGTTCGGAACCAACGCCCTCATGTGCTTGAAATGGTCAACTGAACATAGATATTCATGGGATCGTATTATGGAATTAACCGTAGATCAATTGTATCTCTCCGTACTTATGAGAGCGGTTCGTAATCCGCATTTATACAGAAAAATAGTCAATAGAATTGCACCCTCTATCGATATACGGAAAATCGCACTGCCGAAACTCGATCCCCTGCACGTGAATTCGTTTATTGAAGAATCATTGTCGTATATAAAATGAAACTCATTGACGATATCGAGAGAACTATAAATATTCAATTATACCGGAATACTATCAATGAATTGATAGAGTACTTTCATTCGCACGATTGTGTAATATCAATTGGACAGATCGGCGAGCTCTCCGAGCCGGGGATATCGGATATAGATTGCATTATAGTGGTAAGGGAAAGAAAACTAAAGCAGATATACAGATCATTTTTATCCTGGAGAAGGCTGGATGTGAATAAAAAATATTTATTTTTCCACCCACCGTTATTCATTACCGAAAAAATGTGTACACATCTGCCGTATCTTCACACACTGCACTCAATACGGTGGCTTTATAAAAAGTCGAGTATCCCACACAATCTTCACATCGATTATAAACAATACCTCAGTTTGATCTGGGCATCGTATATTTTTTCCATATCATTAAATATGTTATACAGCACTGCCCCACAATCTCTTCGTAAAGTATTACTCATTTTAAAAAATCTCCATATATCAATTGATGCATTACGGGTGCGAAGCGATAATAGTGAACGCTGTGTTAAAAAAAGTGAATTGATAAGAAAAAAAGTTAAATTAAATCAAGGGGGGCTATCAACGATCAGCAACGAGATAGAAAACGAAACCTCCGAGTCTATACAACAACTCTTAGAAACATTACATCAATATAATTTACCTTATAATCATTCAGGTACTACTATAACAAATAGAAGATCAATACAGATTAAGAAAAAAATCAGGTTGACACATTCACCTGATGCTTCAATATCACCGGACAATACTCGACACATTATTGCATTTATTAATGAAGCTGTTATCGATCACCTTCTTACCCCATGGTATAACGGGAAATTAGCTCATAATCAATTCCAGGTATACAGATATCATCTCCTTAATATGTATCGATTATGTCGCATAGAAAACGTACCATTTAATTATGTAACACCATTCGATGTGCCGGTTCACAAAGGACGGGTATATCTTACTTTAAGAGAATTGGTCCTTCGTATATACCGATATATTCCGGGGTTCTGATAAATATCGGTTCATTGGTAAAAATAATTGCTTTAAGAGAGGATTTTATGGCAAATAAGCTGCCCTACCTCAATATTGGGTGCGGTACTAAATATAATGAAGACTGGGTCAATATAGATATGTATTCTCCCAGTTCAGATGTACTTAAATGTAACATATTAAAAGGAATACCGTTTCCGGATGAATCATTTGAAATAGTATATCATTCGCAAGTATTAGAACACATTCCAAAGGAAAAGGCATTCGACTTTGTGAAAGAATGTTATAGAGTATTGAAGAATGACGGAATTATTAGAATTGTCGTCCCAGATTTAGAAAATATTGCACGCGAATATATCAATGTTTTACAACAAAACATAAGCAACCCCACTCGCATATCTGATGCGAATTACGATTGGATAATGCTTGAAATGTACGACCAAACTGTTCGTAATTATAGCGGCGGCATGATGGCAAAATATTTACAGCAAAAAGATATAATAAACGAAGATTATATCTTCGGAAGAACAGGTCATGCGGGTCGCTCAATCAGAGAGGACTATTTATCGGGGTCTGATAAATCCGTGAGGAATAAACTTACAAGAGATATGAAATTATTAGGATTATACGGTTTGGGTAAGAAAATATTAGCATACATAAGTCATAAAATAATGATATTTATTTTGGGTGAAAAATACAGGATCGGCGATTTCAGATTGGGGGGAGAAGTTCATATGTGGATGTATGACAGATATTCACTCACACGATTGTTAAAGAATGCCGGGTTCAAAGATATTGAGGTAAAAAACCCCTTTGAAAGCAATATACCAAGATGGGAGATATATAAATTAGATGTTAGAGATGGATTGGTGTACGATCCAACATCTCTATTTATAGAAGCGAAGAAATAACTACCTCCCCGACAAATAGTCGGACCGACGCGGATAAAAGAATATATTAATGATGAAAGTACTCCATCTCAATTCAGATGACATTAAATTCGGGGCCGGGAAGGCGGCCTATCGATTGCACCGAGCGTTACTGGATTCCGGGATTGACTCCCGCATGCTCGTCCAGCAGAAATATAGCAATGATCCTACGGTTATTGGACTAAAAAGCACCATCTTCGGCGTTTGGAATAAACTTATTCTCTTTATTGATAAGCTTCCGTTATTGTACTACCGGGCCGCCAATTATAATAACTGGAATCTGAATTGGTTCCCAAGATCAATTAATGCGGATATTGCATCGGAAAATCCTGATATCGTTCACCTGCATTGGGTCGGTAACAATTTAATGCCGATTTCATCACTCACTAAAATTAATTTACCCATTGTTTGGACATTTCATGATATGTGGGCATTCACCGGAGGTTGCCACTACACACTATCGTGTACACGATACAGACAGAACTGTGGAATGTGTCCGCAACTACACTCTCGCCGCGAATTTGATATAAGCCGCTGGAACTGGAAACGTAAATATAATCATTGGAGAAACATCGATTTCAAAATTGTCGCATTAAATAATTGGATGATGCGGGCGGTAAGAGAAAGTACTTTATTACAAGACAAGCACGTAACAATAATTCCAAATTGTTTGGATCTTAATATTTTCAAACCATTTAATAAAAAAGCAGCGCGTCAAAAATTAGAATTACCGTCACAAAAGAAGTTAATACTATTCGGTGCAATACACTCGACGAGCGATTCACGGAAGGGGTATTCGTATCTACAGCCCTCTTTACATAAACTTGCTTATCATTCAATTATGTCGGATGCAGAACTCGTTGTCTTCGGAGCTTCACGCCCGCACAATGACACACACAGCAATTTTAAAACTCATTATAGGGGAGTTGTATCTGATGAAGTAACACTCGCGCTCCTTTACTCTGCTGCGGATGTCTTTATAGCTCCTTCAATTCAGGATAATCTTCCGAATACGGTGCTCGAAGCCACCGCATGCGGTACGCCGTCGGTTGCATTTAACATCGGCGGCCTGCCCGATCTTATCGAACATCAAAACACGGGCTACCTTGCAGAACCGTTCAGCACTGAAGACCTCGGAAACGGAATTATCTGGATACTTGAAGAAAAAGATCGATACCGAATGCTTGCCCGTAATGCCCGCGAAAAAGCAGTACGGGAATTTTCACCTGAAATTGTTGCGAAAAAGCACATAAACTTGTACAATGATATATTAAATCATCAATAAGGTTGGCAATCGAACATGGCAAAAAAGAAAAAAACTCAGAAGACACAGAAAAAACAGTATAACGATCTGACAAAACTGGATTCTCTTATTCCTCAAAAATACTCTCATTGGGTTGCGATCCTTGTCATTATCTTATCCTTTGTCGTTTATTTTAACCAGCTTTTCTTTAACGATAAGGACTTTCTTGCAACGGATTATATAGCGGCTATCAGTTATCAACCGTTCATCGAGAAAGCGGAGGAACAGGGCTTTTTTCCTTTGTGGACGCCATATCTGTTCAGCGGTCTGCCGAGCTATGCAAGTATGATCGTTTCGGGTGACCGGTGGTTCGATTTTACGCATAAGGCTTTTCGTACAATATATAATTTAATCAGATCTATATTCTGGGATAGATATATCTTTGTCGTTATATTGTTTCACATCCTCTTCGGCGTAGGTGTGTACGCACTCGCCTACCAAAAGACACGGAGCAGCGGAGCGTCTCTCTTTGCTGCGATATCGATCTCATTCTGCCTGGGAGTAATTATCTGGGCAATGGAAGGCCATTACACCAAAGCCCGGTCACTTATTTCGCTGCCGCTGCTGCTTTTGCTGCTCGAACAGATGAAACACCGTATAAAAATGTGGCACATACTCGCGACGGTGCTTCTCGTACACTTGCACGGGCCGCATATCCAGATGGTCTATTACTCAATAATGGCGATTGTAATCTATTTCATATTCTTCTTTATCAGAAATCTCATCAAAAAAGAAAGCGTCATGGGACTTGTCAAAACGGGCGCCGTTCTCGGCCTTTGTGCGGGATTTGCGTTCTTTATGGAAGCCGACAGGTATTTTTCAACGCTCGAATATAATCAATACTCCATACGGGGGGTCGGACCTCTTATCGAGACCGACGAAACCACCGGTACCCCCGGCGGCGGTCTCGATTACGACTATGCCACGAGTTGGTCGTTCAGTCCGCAGGAATTGACTACCTTTCTCATCCCGTCTTTTTACGGATACGGAACATGGGAATACAGAGGACCGCTCACCGACCATCAACCGGTACGCGTCAACACGTATTTCGGACAGATGCCCTTCACCGTTGCACCCGTATATATGGGGGTCGTATTTCTTGCTCTTGGAATTATCGGAATGATCATGTACCGGAAGGAGCCATTTGTACAATACCTGATGCTCCTGACCGGTATTGCGCTTCTTATTTCATTCGGCAGGACATTCCCAGTCTTATACGACCTGATGTATCACTATGCCCCGATGTTCGATAAGTTCAGGGTACCGAGTATGATATTGATACTCGTCCACATTGCATTGGCAATTTGTGCCGCATACGGAATTAAAGGAATCATAGAAATTTCGAAAAATAAACAGCGGCAAATCCCCGT
>PWTU01000082.1 GCA_003562775.1 Ignavibacteriales bacterium | reverse complement strand
TTAGTATTGCACAAACAATTGATAGTGATTTAAACGATTCCGGTTTCGATCACGAAACAATCCGTCTGCAAGCAGGGTTGCAGCGACGAAGTTATACCGGATTGAGCTATAACTTCACCTACAACTATTCGGGGAAACAGTACGACCCCGCTATGGGATTTCAGTTGCGGAGTAACTATTCCCGGTTCGGCGAGCGTATATCATGGGGTTGGCAGCAGGGCACGGAGTCGCCGTTACAGCGGATGCGTGTTTCGATGAACGGTGTACTTTATATAAGCAATGCCGATGGGGAAGTTGAAACGTCCGAATTCGGACCATCGGCGGAATTTACCTGGAAGCGCGGTGATTATGCCACTGCCGAGATTCTGTATATTACCGAAGATATCCCTTCGGCATTCAGTTTATCGGCCGATGTGGAAGTACCCGCAGGGTTGTACCGGTTTCCTCAAGCCCAGGTAAGTTATCATACACCACGCGGAAAATCATTGCGGGCAATTTTCAGAACGGGCGGCGGCGGATTTTTCGACGGAACCCGTTTGACCGCGAGCATTCAACCAACATGGGATCCGTCAAGAGTAGTAAATCTTGACCTTTTTTATCAGTTTAACAAAGTCGATTTTTCCGATCGCGGACAGGCGTTAACCGCACATATCGTACGATTAAGAACCGAGTTTACCTTTAATACCCGTCTCACGCTTTCGTCGTTCATCCAATTTAACAGTGCCAATGATCTGGGAGTCTTGAATATTCGCTTCAGGTATAATCCGAGAGATGGAAACAATTTCTATCTTGTTTTCAATGAAACGGTAAACACGAATCGCGACAGATTTGCACTGCGTCTGCCCCTATCAGACAACCGGGCTTTGATGCTTAAGTATGATTATACGTTTTGAATAATATCATTCTTGTCCAGAATAAAATTTTAATGGGATTAGAATTGTTGGTAAATTGAGAAGCAAAATCGACGGGTTTGAGCGGTGGAGACGATGGTGTGCGTTTTGATTCCCGTACTGCTGTTTAGTACGGGAATCAACGGACCGTGGGTTGGGAAACCATCGTTGCGTTTCGATTTTGGCGCCTTTTTTGCCGCTCATATTTATTGAAAGTTATTATTGATGCGGCATCCCGTACAGCGGGACTTTTGGTTACTTTTCTTTTTGGGCGAGCAAAAAGAAAAGTAACAAAACCTTAAAAATTGATAATCAAATTAATTCTTTTATTGTCCATTTATAGTTCGAGAATTTAGATTTAAAACAAGATGGTAGTTTAAATAGAAATAAATAATTTTAGATATCAATATATTTTCACATCAGTATGTAGTGATGGCAGCAGCCGTTCTTTTGCGATGAAAGCACCTGCGGCTTCTACGATGTTTGTATCATTCGGTATGAGAAGAGCGTATCCGTTATGTAACTCACGCACTTCCTGAACCGATTCTAAAAGATGTTTTGCATTTCATATTTATTTTTGAATGTTTGATTTTATTCCGTCTATTATGTATACTTTCACAATAGCAATTATAATCTAAGAGTGCGATTCATTAAGGCCATAAATACATAAAATTTTCCTGAAAATATAATCGGGAGGATGCCATGATTCCATCCATAATTATTTCAATTCTCCTTCTCTTGTTTAGCGCCCTCATCGATGAAGAACAAAACTCGGGAGTTCAATTATATCATAAATCGGAGTTGATGAAAAAACACGATACTCCGTTTACCGGTACCCGAATGGTTGACACGAAACATCTTGTCTCGGTTTTCATCCATCTCGCACCCGGAGCCGAAATTCCGGAACATCATCATCCGGTATATCATGAAAATATAGTAGCTCTTTCGGGTGAGTTATCGCTCTGGTTGGATGATGAAAAACATACGGTTCGTGCCGGCGATATAGTGTTCGTTCCTGCAGGTACGATAATGCGGGGAATAAACGAAGGGGATACCGACTTCACCGCAGTCGCCACTTTTGCGAATATCGGAAAAGAAGGTCCGTTGATGGTGCAAGGAAGGCCGGGAGAATGACATGGATGTATAGAGGATACATTGCGAATGTGTGCGAAAATTACAGTTTTTCACAACTTTTCACATTCTTTTGTCCTTTATTTATAATTAAAACGCTTAATTTTTTCTCCATATATTGAGATATTGAGTTCATTTGATTTTATTCCGATTTTATGTAGAATTCGTACCATCAGTTCAAACGGAAGAGAGTAACACGCTCAATCCATGAGTGCTTACATGGTATTTGAACTGTAAACAGGAGGAGATTCTATTGGAATAATTCAGGTTTTTCGGTTATCTTAATTCTATCATTTTACCAACAAATAACCGGGAATCTGTTATGAAAAATCTGTTTATTCTATCCATTTTATTATTAACCCTCATCTTCATTATTGCTTGTGATAACGAGACAAAAATCGTTAGTGATGACAATTATCATTTGCACTGGAGCGTTGAAACCAATTACCTTGACGGCAACCGGTTTCGCTCCGGATTGACTCTCGTTAATCGAAGCAATGAAGTCCTTGAAAACGACTGGACGCTTTATTTCAACTTTATGCGAATGGTCGATGCTGCAAGCGTTCCGCCGTATTTGCAATTAACACATATCAACGGCGATTTTTATAAAATCAATCCAACCGATCGATTTAAGCCGCTGGCGCCGGGTGAGGAATTGGAATTCACTTTCGAGG
>PWTU01000433.1 GCA_003562775.1 Ignavibacteriales bacterium | reverse complement strand
GTGTCGAAAAAATCAAAGATACACAGCCGCAGAAGACAATGGAAAACAGCTACCGGCAAGCGAGAAATATAGCCGGTGCGTTTAAGATTAATGAGGAACGGGTAAAACCGGCGCCCGTATTATTAATCGATGATCTGGTCGATTCACGATGGACGTTGACAATCATTGCTGCGTTGTTGAGAAAGAGCGGAAGCGGACCTGTATTTCCGGTTGCACTGGCGATGACGACGCCGGTTGAATAATAATGAATGACGAGTCGATATGGATTTGAATAACTACATACTGTCGGAAGATGTGCAGGCGATCTTATTATTGACTGCGAATATCGGCAAGAAAGAGTCCGTCCAGCCTTTGACGCTTAAGGAGTATAATTCCATAGCAAAGTGGTTATCGGAAAATAATCTTCATCCGAAAAATATCTTTGATGATAATGTACTGCAGGGTATAAAGGATTCCGGACATCTAAAAATAGATATCGACCGTATTAATCGGCTGCTTGACAGGGGAGGTAAATTAGCGCTGACGCTCGAAAAGTGGTTTAATCAGGGTTTATGGATTATCAGCAGAATCGACGAAAAATATCCGGGAAGAATAAAAAAACATCTCGGAAATTCGTCACCCCCTGTTCTATACGGAGCGGGTAATAAAGATTTGCTCGATCAAGGCGGTTTGGCTGTGGTCGGGTCGCGTAAACCCGGCGAGAAAGCATTGCAATTTACGCAGCGAATATCCGGGTTGTGTGCAAAAGAAGATATACAAATTATTTCAGGCGGTGCGAAGGGTATCGATCGGGAGGCGATGATAACAGTTGACAGCTACGGCGGTGCATACACCGGCGTATTGGCGGGCGGTTTGGCGAAAGAGGCGTTGTCGGGAATCTACCGGAATTCCATGAGAGACGGGCGCGGGGTATTGATCTCTCCGTTCAACCCGGATGCGGGATTTAATGTCGGTAATGCGATGAGCCGCAACAAGTATATCTACACGCTCGCGGATTGGGCGTTGGTAGTAAGTTCATCGGATAACAGAGGCGGAACCTGGGCAGGCGCCGTCGAAAATATTAATAAAAATTGGACCCCGTTGTTTGTGAGATACGACGATAATGTCTCCGCGGGAAATACTTTACTTATCGAAAAAGGTGCACACAAATTGTCCTTATCGGATATCGAATCGCATGGCACGCTCAGGAAGACATTTGAAAATATTCAGCGTGAAGGGGAAAAAGATGCAGATGACGGTAAAGAACGATCGGATATACAATTGACACTTTTTGAGGAGAGTGTCGATTGATATTGGACAATAACTTCGAACCCACGAAGTGAGCGACAGGTTTATAATGCGAGATAAGAATGTCAGTGTTACCCTCTCACGCCTCACCCCAACCCCTCTCCACGAAGTGGAGAGGGGCTTCTAAAACTTGCAGTTAACCTGTAACTTCTTACCGTGGTGCCGGGCGATAAAATTGATTATGTTTGCTTATGCCTGGAATATTACTTTATTTTCAAGAATCACGAGCAGCCCCGGAAAGGGGAGAAGGACACATTATGTACTTCAATAATTTGGCAATTCAGAGTTATGTTTTGATTGCACAGAAATTCCCTTATATCGAAGATCCCAAAGAACAAATCACTCATAATCAAACTCATAATGGAAAATATCTTTAAAACTGGAACCCTCAATACAATAGATAAGAAAATAGCGGGATGGATGGAGCAGTACGGGTACAGCATCCTGCGAATCTCCATTGCAATCATATTTATCTGGTTTGGTTTATTGAAACCGCTCGGCTTGAGTCCCGCCGAGAGTCTCGTCCGCGGAACGGTGTACTGGCTGGATCCGGACTTTTTCGTTCCCTTTCTCGGATGGTGGGAGGTCGCAATCGGTGTAACGCTTCTGTTCAGACCGCTCATCCGGATCGCAATTCTATTGTTATTTCTGCAAATCCCCGGTACATTTCTTCCCCTCATACTGCTGCCCGATGTAACGTTCGTGCATGTTCCGTACGCACTCACAGTCGAGGGACAGTACATAATAAAAAATCTCGTCATAATCGGCGCAGCACTTGTACTCGGAGGAACAGTCCGGAAAGGTGAAGGGAAGTAAGGGATGTGGTGTAGGATGAGAAGCATTTAAAATACTCATACATAAGCGAACTGATAATTCTTAAATTTTACCGGATTAAACGGGGAAGGATATGAGTAACTATTACAAGCACAATAAGCGATACAGAAGCTCACTCTCACCCGGACCGGTGAAAATGAGATCTCATTCAACCCGCACAAAGAAAACCACGCAACCGCCGGACCGGCTGACCGACATGACACCCGAAGGCAGGCAGTTTCAGAAGGCTTTTAATTCGTTCGTATTTGTTATAGGATTTGTGGTTCTGTCTTTTATAATAATGTGGTTGTTCGGATGCTGAATTTATTGTGCACAACATCGATTAATATAGTACAAATCACGGGGAAATTATACGCATGAGGGAGAAATCTTACCGGTTCACTCTATGGTATTTGCTATGGATTATTGCGGTAGTTATAGTGATACTATTCTATTTATTCATTAATATCGGCCAACAGCGTCCCGCCCATAACGAATCCGGCAATGAGTATAACGGTGAAATTGAGGTAATCGATTTTGAGTATTGGGTATCGATACAAACCGATATGTGGTGGCGGTATGCATACCGGCTGCAGTTGCGAAATAATACAGACAGGGATACATCGGTAAAAGCGGAAATTAGATATCTCGATTCCGGCGGAGCGGTGATCGACTCAACAACAACAAATATATTGACGGTCCCGGCGGGTAAAGAGAAGCGTTTTACCGGTCATTCTCTTATAAGCGTACCGGGCGCACGGGAAGTAACGGATGCGGAAGTCGCTCTGAGAAAAAATAAAAGGTGAGGATTATAAAAATTAGATAAGTCCATTCATTGTTAATGCCCGTCATTTTGATTATTTGACGTGATTTCCGGGCTTAAAAAGGCCAGAAATTTAGGATTTTCCTTGCAAATACCAAAATATTTGCTATCTTTTTAGATATCACGGAAGCAAAAGGGGAGAAGCGCTCGCCATTCGGATACCCCTTTGGGAGTTGTAACGGACAGAGATAATACAATGATCTACTGAACGGTTGCAATGAAAGATGCCAGTCATAATCTAGTCTTATTAATGTGAGTAAACGTCGCATGACCCGGCAGAAACAAATCTCAATACCCACAGAAGTAATCGAAAATAAGATATACCTTATTCGCGGTCAGAAAGTGATGCTGGATCGGGACCTTGCTAAATTATATGGTGTACAAACAAGAGATCTTAACAAGGCTGTCCGTCGAAACATTGATAGATTCCCTGAGGATTTCATGTTTCAACTTTCGAATGAAGAATTCACAAACTTGAAGTTCCAATTTGGAACATCAAGATGGGGAGGGACACGGAAACTTCCCTTTGTTTTTACTGAACAAGGAGTTTCGATGTTGTCGGCAGGGGGATTTAAGCCATTGGAACATACCAAACATTTTTGTTCAGAGGCTTTTTGTTTCGATACTAATTGTAATTATGACGCATAAGGTAAACAATGGGAAAAACTATCTATACTGTCAACTAATAAAGTCAAAGAAAATACCATATGCCCTCCTTCATTAGCTGGATAGATTACGACGACAACGAACGCAAGCGGATGCTTGAGGTTGTGAAACTCTTCCGTGACCGGGATACACGTGACGAACTCGGTATTGGCTCGATACGCGATGCATTTGCAAATTACTTCTTTCCCGGAACCAGTACCATTCATACGCGAGCAAGATATTTTTTCTTTATACCCTGTATATATAAAACGCTGGAAGAAAAGCATGTATCTTCGGGCAGAATAGCCGTACGTGCCCGAGATCTCGAAATAAAATTGATCGATGCGTTGAAAGAGGGTGGTGAAGATGAGGGAGTTATCGGGAAAGATGTCGGAGATAAACTGAAGATCCTACCGAGTCAGATTTACTGGTCTGCTCTGAGTGAGTTTCGTGTTCGTCTCTTTAACGGAACGAAAGAACAATATCACCGATCACTCGATTCTTTTTACAAACGCATGAGGAGTGCACGTGGTCGTGATGACCTGGACGAATATAAGAATATTATCGCCAATTGGGATCCCGTGATGCCTGCACAACAGGACGATTTTCTCGAAAAGACCCATTTTAAGTTAACTAATGATGAAGCTGATTATCTGAAACAAAATATTCTTACCCGTCACAGGGATAGTTTGCTTGCCCAATTCCTTATTGAAGGTACGCTCTTTGAATCGGAGTTCCCTTGGGAACAACCGATCGTTAAAAATGTAACCCCAAAACTACAGAACGAATTAGAGCATGCAAAAAATTTCTCCGAGTCTATACATGGCGCGGCGATATTGTATAACTATATGTTATCACAAAAACGGAATGTACAGCATATGATGGACGAGTACGGTGAGATGCTCAAAGAATGGAAACAGAAAATCTCTCTCCGTCAACAGGAATTTAAAAACTGGTATCCTTCGGTGTGGCAATCGGATGCATTAATAAATGGACAGGTACCGTTATTAACAAGGACATTTGTCAGCCGATGGTTTTCAATAGTATTCAAGAATGGTGTCATCGATGATATTGAAAAAGACGACAATGCACGGCAGCTAATTTATAATCGTGAGCGGCGACTTAAGGGTAACCGTGCACGCCTTGAAAACCAGCGTGCTCTTGAAATATGGGGCGGCGCGTCGGGTACCGCTCAGTTGAGTTACCGGTGGTATAATGCCGGTGTAATTATTAAAGATATTATTGAAGCTTCATAATATTAAAGAAAAAATCTATAATGTTTGATCCCGGAAATAGATCGGTTTATCTAGAAAACCTGCAACCACCTGATGGGTACCGGCTCGAATGTGCGCTTGCGACAACCTTCTCACTCGATCTGATGTCACTTCTAATGGCTCCGTTGTCTATGATCATGTCGGAAGCACAGGACAAAAACGAAGCCTTGAAGGATCCGATCGCTCTGGTCGAAGCATTACAAAGATCCGCAGACCGTATGGCAATATTTTGTCATCAGGGAAGAATAAGCATTCCCCGGACGGAGACCCGATTATATCGGTATCTTGAACAGACGGTCGTAGAGGTCCGTTCACCCAATCGGACTGGCGTCTTCCATCCTAAACTCTGGATAATGAAGTTTACAGCTGAGGATGACTATCCCGTCTATCGCTTATTATGCCTATCCCGTAACCTGACGTTTGACCGTTCCTGGGATATAATACTTACCCTGGATGGATATATCGAAGATCACCGGCATGCCTATAAAGAAAATAAACCGTTACAGGATTTTATACGATCACTTCCCGGGTTGTCCGTCCAGCCTGTTCAGATTAACACACAGAAAATAGTTGATAAAATTGTCCGGGACATACCGAGCATTATATTCGAGAAACCCGAGGAGTTTCAAGATATACACGCATTTATCCCTATTGGAATTCCCGGATACACCAATAGATTCACTTTGGGTAAACCTGAACGTTTACTTATTATTTCTCCCTTCTTGTCAGAGAAATTTATCGAAAACCTGGAGAAACATGGAGAGAATAATATCCTGATATCACGCCTTGAGGAACTTGATAAAATTAGTGCCGACGTACTGAAAAAGATCAGGAAGAACACAAAAGTGTATGTGTTCTCCGATGAAGCAGATATACAGGAAGAGCAGACAGATGTAAATGATGCCAAGGAAATCAATGATGATAAAATTTCACTCGATGATACAAACATGACGGGATTGCACGCCAAATTATACATTACCGAATCGGATGATAAAACACAAATGTATTTCGGCTCGGCGAATGCAACAGACGCCGCTTTACATGGGAAGAATACCGAATTTCTTATCGGATTGACTGCCGACAGGGAGAGTGTATCAATTGATACGCTCTTTTCATTTGATGATAAACATGGTATTACATCGATGCTCAATGAATACCGCCGCGATCGTTCGGTTGTACAGGATGACGATACGGCGCAAAGACTTGATAAGATATTAAACGAAACCCGTGAGCTGATTATCCGGGCTAACTTACAGGCAGTTGTTACTAAGGCAAATGAAAATGAAGGATTTGTCATTACGTTGGATGCACAATCATTGCCAGAAAAAACCGATTCATTGAAAAATGTTCGCGTGTATCCGGTGACTCTTGATAAAGATTATGCAGTATCTTTTGAAGATATCATCAAGAATGAAAACATAACGTTCCCGTCGGTTTCGGTTGTTAGTATAACAAGTTTCTTCGCGTTTGAAATAACTGCCGAATACAAAAGTAAGAAGCGACAGTTAAATTTTGTGCTTAACCTGCCGGTTGAAGGGATTCCCGAAGAACGCGATCGTGCAATCTTACAAAGCATAATCTCCGACCGGGGTAAATTCATACGATATATTCTTTTACTATTATCGGAAGAAAACGATCCTGCACGTATGATGAGCCTGATGGCACGTTACAGGTTCGGTCTCGATGATAAAACCGCCGCGGCTGCCCGTACGATACCGTTGCTAGAAGAGTTGGTCCGTGCATACAGCCGCTCACCGGAAAAACTCGACCGCATTAATGAAATAGTGCGTGACCTGACGATGCTGGAAGACGATAACGAGATACTGCCCAAAGGATTCGAAGAGGTATGGGAAGTATTCAGGCAGGTGCGATCGGAGGAGCAAAAAACGTGAGCCGTATACGAAAACCGCAAACAAAACGTATTCTAGCCGGTCTCAAGGATTTTCAGCGTGATACCGTCGATTATGTTTTTCGAAGATTATATACCGATTCGGATAGCGTTGATAAATTTCTGATAGCTGATGAGGTCGGACTCGGAAAGACACTCGTTGCACGCGGTTTGATAGCAAAAGCGGTAGAACATCTCTGGAATAAACGGGAGACCGTCGAGATTGTTTATATTTGTTCAAACAGCGATATCGCCCGGCAGAATGTAAACCGCTTGAATATAACCGGCGATCAGACTATTGCAAATGCCACTCGTGTTACATTACTTCCGCTTATTCATAATGAGCTGTTTGACCGTCACGTGAATTTTGTGTCCTTTACACCCGGTACGTCATTCGATTTAAAATCCAGTACCGGTGTTATCGGTGAGCGCGTTTTGTTATATCATCTCTTGAAGAAACAATGGAAGTTCGGAAATTCAGCGGCATATAAGAACATATTTCAGGCTGGTGCGGGTAAAGATCGCTGGCGTTATGAATTGGATTATTTTGAATCACAGAAAATAAATAAAAAAATTCAGCGTAAATTTATCCAGGCACTTAAAGAAAAACCGGAGCTGAAAAAGCAATTCAAAAAACTTGCCGCAAAGTTTTCACATTACCGGAAACATATACCCCGCGGACAACGCCGGGAGCAGCGTGCAGTAATCGGCGAGTTGCGAGGCTTGCTTGCCGAAACGTGTATCGAATATCTCAAACCCGATATAATAATCCTTGATGAATTTCAGCGGTTCCGGAGTATTCTTGACGGTCAGGATGAGATCGGGAGTCTTGCCCGTAAGTTATTCGATTCTCCCGATTCACGCGCAAAGGTCCTGCTTCTCTCGGCGACACCATATAAAATGTATACGCTCAACAGAGAAACGGAAGACGACAATCATTACCGTGATTTTATGCAAACGGTTCAGTTTCTTGTTAATGATGAAAATAAACTTGAACGGTTGCAGCAAAATCTCAACCTTTATCGTAACTCCCTGTACCGGTTCGGTGAAGGTTCACTTGCAAATATGAAAAAAGCGCGGGATGAGATTGAGACATTACTTCGAAAAGTAATGGTTCGCACCGAGCGTCTTGGCGTATCCGGTGATCGTGACGGTATGATTGCAACTTCACAGAATGACCGGGGTATGTTTACACCAAAAGAACTGAAGGAATATGCAATGGTCGATTCGGTGGCAATGAAACTTGAGCAACGAAATCCGGTGGAGTACTGGAAATCCGCACCGTATATCCTGAATATTATGGATCGGACAGGTTACAAGATAAAGCAGGAATTCAGCAGTGCTATAAGTGAGCATAAAAAGAGGATTTCAATTCAGAAGACACTTTCGGAGAAATCAGACCTGCTTTTAGCCAACAACGATATTAAGAAGTACAGAAAAATCGATCCTTCAAATGCAAAGCTGCGCACCTTACTCAAACATACGGTGGATCGCGGAGCATGGAAGCTCTTATGGGTGCCTGCTTCGATGCCGTATTATAAAACCGGAGACAGCCCGTTTGAGGAATCTAATCTTAAAGATTTTACAAAAGCACTTGTTTTCTCTTCATGGCAGATAGTACCAAAAGTTATAGCTATGTTGTGTAGTTATGAAGCGGAGCGTTCGTCGGTACGTTCAATCCGGCCGTCAGAAAGAAATCTTAATTACGATACCGAAACCAGGCGAAGAAAACCGTTGCTCCGGTTTGCGCAAGTGGATGATCGAAATACCGGTATGCCTGCATTTACGCTGTTATATCCCTGTGTCACCCTCGCGAGTCATTTTCATCCCGCCAAAATTGCCGCCGGTCTCATCAACAATGGGGAATTAGCTTCTAAGGAACAAGTGATCGATGATATCAAATCCGGTCTTGAAAAATTGTTAAAGCCGCTATTAAAAAAATATAACAGAAAACGCACTGTCGACGAACGCTGGTACTGGGCGGCACTTGCGTGGCTTGACCGGCAGCATTTTCGTAAACCGGTAAATAAGTGGCTTATGACAAATGACAAGGAGTTACATTGGGTTGAGATGGTACGGCAGCGGGCTGATGACGATGCCGGGCACTTTGAAAATCATATTAGTGATTTCAAAGATGTATTCGATGGAAATATGGATGGATTTGGTAAACCTCCGGAGGATATACTTGAAGTGTTGAGTGTGGTAACCCTTGGCTCTCCGGCGGTAACAACACTCCGCGCATTGTTGAAAGTCAGCAAGGTGAATGAACCGCTCGGGATAACGGAATATGCACTTGCCGAGGCAGCCCGTGTTGCAATGGGTTTCAGAACTTTATTTAATCTCCCCATAACGATTGCAGTTATATGGAGTATATACGAAAAAGATAAACTGCCCTTCTGGCGATATGTACTGGATTATTGTGTTTCCGGAAATCTTCAGTCGGTTATGGATGAATACGCACACATATTGAGAGAATCGCTCGGTTTGATTGACCGCAAGGATGAGTTGCTCTTTTCAGAACTCGGAAAAGAAATGGCAAAGGCGGTCTCTCTGCGGACGGTAAATTTCAACTACGATGAGATACAATTAAAAGGTAAAACGTATTCCCTTGAACCGCATACGCTCCGCTGCAGGTTTGCCCTTCGATATGGAGATTTTAAAGATGAAGAAGGGAAGGGAGGGATGCGTGCCGATCAGGTACGCTCGGCATTTAACTCACCTTTCCGGCCGTTTATACTTGCAACGACATCGGTGGGACAGGAGGGATTGGATTTCCACCAGTACTGTCATTCGGTATATCACTGGAATATCCCCTCGAATCCGGTCGATTTCGAACAGCGTGAAGGGCGAGTCCATCGTTATAAAGGGCACGTCATACGCCGCAACATTGCCCGGCGGTTTCCGTTTCAGTCTGTTGCGGAGAAGATATCTGTCTTTACCGATATTTGGTATATTTTATTTGAAGAAGCGTGTAAGGTGCGTGAAGCGGGACAGAACGATCTTGTTCCGTTCTGGATATTCAACGGTGAAGGATCGTACAAGATTATACGTCATATCCCGGCGCTTCCGTTAAGCCGCGAAATGGAGCAAATTGACAACCTGTACCGTAGTCTTGTTTTGTACCGTATGGTTTTCGGTCAGCCGAGGCAGGAGGATTTGCTGAATTTGCTGCGCACTATATTTGATGGAGATGTGACAGAGGAGTTAATGAGCTTAAAGATTGATTTGGCGCCGGGGAAATAATAATGAATATTCTTGATGAAGTGAAAAAAATACGCGATTACCTCAAAGAGAATATGGATAATCAGCAGAATCCCATCGACTGTTCTATGCCTATGATTCCTCCTTATAAAGGTAACTCAGCAATTAAGTTGATTGTTCTCGGACAGGATCCTACCATTAAAAATATTGAGTCAAGAAAACAAATAAAAATTACATTGAATCTGGACCGGGAGGGAAGTTTGAAAAACTATCTATCGAAGATTTGTGATGGAATAGGAATTACGCTGGATAATATTTATGCGACCAATATCTTTAAATATTTTTATACAAATCCTCCGGCGGAAACGTTGGATATACTTCGAAAACACCTGGCAAAAAATATAGATGTACTAAACGAGGAATTGAAACCATATCCCAATGTACCGGTTATAACTCTCGGTGAACCTGTACTCGAGCTAATCGCAAAAGAATCGGCAAATCGCAAGGTGAGATTTTATTGGGGGTATGATGATAATAATTTC
>PWTU01000103.1 GCA_003562775.1 Ignavibacteriales bacterium | reverse complement strand
TTGTTGTTGATTAACAAAGGGAGAGAGGTATTACGTGGAACACTTGAAGAAATACGGAGCGCAACAGGAGCAGGAAATAAAGTAACCGTCCAACTCGATGGCGAAGCGGACCTGGTAAAACTTGGGGATCATCGATCGGTTCAAGATATCGAATCTATTAACAACTCGAAATATGTTATCTACATACGACCCGGCGCCGGGTATAGTGAACTGCTAAAAATGCTCGGCACCTACTACAACGTACAATCCATACATTCGGAACAATTGAGTTTGCATGACATATACGTAAAAGCGATAGGGAAATAATTTACTATGAACAAATTGCAATTGACATTAGAAGTCGCGCGTTGGGAATTCTCCAGGTTTTATAAGTTAAAAAACGAGCTGAAAGGCGCCGCCTATATGATACTTTTCGGAACCGTTGCATTCTTTATCAGCTTCCTGATAGGGCGGGGCGCAGATGAAAAGCCGGAACTGGTACTCATCAATGAAGATATAATCACGGTCGATTCAACTATATACGATCATTTTAAAATAACCTATGCGCAAACCGGGAAAATTGATTCTGTTATAGCGAGTGTCGGTGCAGGAGATGTTGACGGATTGATCGTTATTCGATCGATTGACGAGGGAGAGCTTTATATCCGTCACGAACGTGCGTGGATGTTTCGGCTTAACCAACTACTCACCGATTTCAGACGTCAATCCATTCTTGTTCAATCGGATATTCCTGATGAAACGCTCAATACCATTTTGCAATCCTTTTCTATGGAAACTGTCTTTTATGACGAGGAAGCCGCCGAGGGGCGGGGCGTTGAACGAATATTTGTAATTATCTTTATCGTTGCAATGCTGGTTGCGGTGTTAATCGGTTTCGGATATCAGTTTTCAGCTATTACAGGTGAAAAACAACAGCGCATCACCGAACAGATCGTATCTGCAATTTCACCGCAAACGTGGATAGACGGAAAAATACTCGGCATCACCGGCGTCGGAATTGCAACTATTTTGTTTTACGGATGCCTCATACTATTTGCAGGTATGGTAGTCTCACTTTACTTCGATTTCGGTTTACTTGCATTATTGGCGCGGGTTAATATTTTCAATATACTTGCGTTTGTTCTATTTTCATTGTTGGGAATACTGTTGTGGAATTCCTTCTTCGCTGCCATCGCTGCAACCATTAGCGATCCGAATACTTCGGAACGTCCGGGCTTTATGTTACTGCCGGTTGTTCCGGTGGGCTTTGCATTTGGCGCATTAATTAACCCCGATACATTAATAATAAAAATTCTTGGTGTTTTTCCCCTGACCTCCTCTTCGATGCTGCCTGTGCGGCTTGTCCTCACCGACGTTTCAGCGTGGGAAATCGTTGTTGCCCTCCTGCTCCTATTCGGCACGGTGCTGTTGTTCAGGCAACTTGCGGGAAAAATATTTACCCTTGGCATGCTCATGTACGGCAAGGAGCCGGATGTACGCGAGATGTGGAGATGGGTAAAGGAGCGTTAGAAATAAGCGACGTTTCAAATAATTAATTGTACGCTCTTCCATCGCACTCTCCCTTCTACTCCGCTGCCAATGACATCTTGAGAGGGCGGGCGCTGGTTACTCCTCTCTGATAAGAGGGGGTGCGTCGGCTTGTGTGTTGGCGGGGGTGTGTTTATTTAACAGCAATGAAATCATTATTATCGAATACTCTCTCAGGGTGACAGCTATCCCGCGTGGAGGGTGTCATTCCGAGTCCCGACAAGACGAAAAGGAATGTATGAGCCGGCATTAAACAATGTATTTCTCTCGCTATTCTTCTTATAAATGATTATCATTCACGTTATGAATAATAGTGCATACATCCATAGATACCTTGAGGAATCGCTTAAACAGGCGTTGGAGTCTTTCCCCGTGGTCGTTTTGACTGGGGCAAGACAGGCCGGGAAGAGTACGTTGATGCAGCATATTGGTAAACAACATTTATATCTATTGCTTTACATTTAAAGAATGAGAGCGATAGAACAGCGTGGTATGCGGGCTATTCCAAGACTTATCTGGAACGAGATCTGCAGGATATAGCCGGAGTTGCCTCGCTTCTGGATTTCCGGCGGCTAATGCGCGCCGTATGTCTTAGGTTAGGAAACGTGGTCAACCAAACAGAGCTTGCCCGTGATGTAGGCATTTCCCAACCAACCGTATTACGGCATCTGAACACGCTTGAAGCGTCGTACCAACTCGTTCAGGTTCCCGCTTATGCTGTCAACAGAACTAAACGACTTATAAAAACACCAAAAGTATACTGGACAGACACAGGTCTTGCGATGTATCTTGCCGGCGAATTGCATCCTCGCGGTTGTCACTTAGAAAACCTTTTGCTCTCCGATCTCATAGCCTGGAATGGACCGGGCAGAGGTGCAGATATAATGTACTGGCGAACTACCACAAGGGAAGGGTACCGTAAGTCTGCCCTTCCTGCCCTCTTGCTTCATACCGGCAACAACGTTAAGTGGATCGCCAACGGGGTACTTGCGACGCCGTGGTGGAAGGTAATATAGAAATAAATCACTAAACCACCTGCATTTACGTAAACGAGCAGATGACCCATTTTCAATGTTGTGGTTACCGCTCGAGTCTCGTACCGTGATCTTCGTGTCCTCGCTGACGATATTGACGCCGCCGGGAAGTGGCATGGGACAATATTCAATCTTCGACAAAGGGTGCCGGATAAAAAACAGGAAGCGAGTGGGTGTAGCTCATATTTTCAACCGGCCACCGGCGTTGAAATACCCGCGGCTTGTCTGCTCCTATAGGAACAAGCATAAGTCTCTGATCCGAAGTATCATCGGAAAACCTATTATCAACCCGAACGTCAAAATAAAAAAGATATTCGGAAATCCAGTTGCGGTAAACCCTCTGCCGTATGGCGGATAACCCGGATATGGTAAGCTGCGCCTCCCTTTCAGCCAACGCTTTCTGTAATTCAACGGCGTTCAGCGGTATATCATCCAGAATCGGTATAGCATTCCATTGTGGATCGATGAACACCCACTTGCCATATTCTTCCACGTACGCCTCCACTACCACATGCCCAGCTCCGCTTTTTCTGGTCTCGACATCTTTCGTTTTGAGAGCCAACACGCGGGAAGGAATCCCTAAAGAATTCAAAACACCGTTGAGCACGATAGAATATTCCACACACCTGAAATTCTGTCCCGTTTCTTCCGCTTCTCTTACGATAGCAATAGGATCGCTTTCTTCCGGCTGATTTGATCCATCGTGGCGCCAGAGGTTATGTGTCCAAATTGTCGCTGCCTTTACTTTTTCCAGTTCAGTATCAGCCCCCGATATAATTTCTTCAACCGCAAGTTCTTCATATAAACGGGTTAAATAAAGGTCATCGGGCAAACTCCATTTGAACTCGTATTTCTCGAGCGAATGATGATCGAACTCAAGAAGCTCACTTTGAGGGACGCCTACATAATTACAACCGGAAAACAATATACTGTAAAAAAGCAGCATTGTTATAACTTTCATCAATATCAACATATTCGTACTTGACTCCTTTTGTTTGCATGTGATGTATGTTATTGAATCTCAATCACAACCATCGTCACATCGTCCCTGAGGTCGTTTCCTGAAAATGTTTTTACGTCGGATACGATATGGTCATGTAGTGTGCGGACATCGACCTTGTTGTTTTCTTTTATCCTGCCAATCAATCGCCCTTCTCCGTATTCCTCGCGATCGCGGTTCATAGCTTCGGTGATGCCGTCGGTATACAGAATAATACGGTCGCCGGATTTCAGCAATTCGGTGCTTTGCGAATATTTAAATCGCTCCATCATTCCCAGCGCCGGTCCAGCATCTTCTAATGTGAAAAGTTTATTGTTTGAACGTAAAATAATCGGTCGGCTATGACCTGCATTCGAATAGTGTAATTCCATCAATGCAGTATCGATTATAACTACACAAAATGTAATGAATTTCCCCTTCGGAATATTGTTCCATAGTACATTATTAATTTTATTGCAAAGATCACCCGACGGAACGTTCTCTAATGCATATGCCCGTACAAGCGCCTGTAAATTCGACATCAACAAAGCAGCCGGCATCCCTTTTCCGACAACATCTGCAATACATATTGCTGCTTTCTGGTCGCCGAGTCGTAAAATATCATAGTAATCGCCTGCAACTATGCGGGCGGGATGCCACGATGCAGTAATGGTACATTTTTCGATTTCCGGTATTGACCGGGGTAAGAGCGCCTGCTGCATCTCACGAGCAAGCGAATAATCCGCGTCCCGTTCACGCAATTCCAATTCCTGGATGGCACGCCCAAACTCTTCCGTTGCCCGGATAATGAAATCGATATCGTCTTCGTCGAATTGGGAAACGTTTAACTTCCTGCCTATGCCAATAATAGATGTCGCTTCATTTTTAATTATAACAAGCGCCAGCAACTCACAACGTACTTTGTTTAGCTGCGATGTAAGTGCTGCTGATAAATCGATTTTTCCGGTTTCTGTCGGAGTTTCGAGCTGCGCGATAATAAGTGAATCGTTTGATGTAATATTCAGTTTGTTGAACTCTTCGGGTAATCCTATCGCTGCGGTAACCGGCAATGTCGAAGATTCTTTTTGCATTTGTGCAATAAAAATCATCCGGCTCTGCAGCGCGGATTGCAGGTTCTCCGCAAACGTAGATTCTATTGTTCCGATGCTCGTAACATTCATAAATGAATCGCGAAGCTGCTTCAGAGATGTATTGTAATCCAGCTTCTTTCTATAAAATCTCCTGTCGATAATATTTTGTATCCGGTTTCGAAGCGGAATAAACGCGATAGCAATTGCCACCGTAGCCGAGATAGTAAGCCAGTATGTTTGAATGTTCAATGCCGAGATAATATATCCGCCTATCCAGAGTACCAGAACAAGATACACGGCAACAACAATAACCGATAATATGGAGTATGTTAAAGTCTTTTTAATGATTATCTCTATGTCCATTAACCGGTATTTAATGATTGCAATAACTATCGAGACCGGTATCAACGCGTATACAAATATCCTTGAAGCATCGAGTAGATAATAAGTTGCCCTGCTCATCCGGAATGCTGCAAACTCCTCAATGACAATAGGTGCCGAAAGAATAAGAGAACCGAAAATTGCGGTTCCGATCCCCCACATCGGCCAACGGATTTGCTGTTTACCCTCGGTATCACTCTCGCGATACGATAAATACAGATTCACGATAGTAAATACCGGATAAACGAGAGCTGAGATAAGAATCAGAGCGGTAAGAAATAGTATCGGTAAAAGTATTCCTATTGCAGGGATCAGATATTTCAGCATCGATATTTCAAGCTCCGGCAAAAACAAATAGACATAGCTTATCCCGACACCCCCCGCCAACAGGATCGTACTATAAAAGAATAAAACCAGGTATTCCGGTTTGCCCAGCAATCCCCGAACAATACCGCCACTCTTAATCTCTTTTTTTAATTGCTTTACCGTGCTCAACATACCGGCAAACGAGATAAAGATCACACCTATAAACGACAGGAAAGCGCTTTGCGATACAGGAAATGAGATAGTAAATAAAGTGGTTGCGATGTGACCAAAATCATGTGCTGAAACTATTATAATATTTTTAAAATACGTTAAGTAAACATAACCGACGGCCATTAGACTGAGCATTAGCATGCAGAGCATAGCAGGCGGAACATACATCCATCGTAAGATAGAAGGATGTTTTACCTTTAATTTCCTCTCTCTCGGAAATATAAGCGAAAAGTGAACCAGAAAAACGGCTGCAAAATAAGCGAAGACCATACCGGCAAACCACACCATTATGTACCGATAGAAATCCCCTGGCATGCCTGTACCGAGCATTCCTTCAGGGGTTGCAAGACTTGCCCAGATGAACAGAATCGCCGTCGATATGCACACAAGGAAGAATATCAATACCCGCTTATCCCCCGGTTTTTTATTGAGGATGAATAAACCTATTCCGAAAAACAGTATCGATAAAACCAGGGTTGAAAAAAAGTTTACCATTAGCTGTGTGTTACGTAACGGAGATGCAAGGACTATCCGATATGTTTGTTGAGCACCGTCTCGTTGTATAACATACGTAATCGTATCTCCGGGGGCTACGCCTTTATTGTGTTCATACAGGCGCAAACCCTCAATGCTGTAAATTCCATCGACCGATATTACCGTATCCCTTATTTGTATTCCCGTTTGCTCGGCAGGTGATTCTCTTTGAATTCTCGATACGGTACTTGGTATGGTAAAGTCGATAGTTTCTTCACCATTCACCGTTACTATCTCTCCCGCACCTGCCCAATATAATATCCCCGAATACCCGTTCGTGTGCCAGACGCTTATTCGCCATACAAGAAATACGGCTATAATGACAATGAGAATAATGGTGATATGATATAGTTGCCGATAATTAAGAATGGGCATAATGATTCTTTAAAACAATATCTATCGCTTTAGCAAGTTCTTCCGGCTTTTGTGATCCTATTGATAACATCTTTCCATCTATAAATGTAGAACCAGATAGACCTATGGGGATTCATCACACACTTTCTTTAAAGTCTTTTCAATTTCTCTAACAAACACCTCAGCCGACTCAAATTGTTTCTGCGCTTCCTCTTTTGAAATAATAACAAAATCCTGGTAGTCGCTTTTTTCACGCCCTTCCTGAGCTTCACTTAATAACCGGCTCAACCCCTTTCCAATTATTCCTGTTTTTACAAAATGCTGATTAAACAGAGAAATAACGCCGGAATGTTTTGAACTATCCAGATTTTTTGTGGCCAATAATGCTCTTGCAGCAGAAAACATTGCATAATAAGACCTTGAAATAGAATCTTTATATTTGCTGTTATCAAGTAATAACTTCGATGATTCTAACTTTTCCTTGCTATCTTCTAATCGATATTGAGATAAATCCTTTTTCATAAATTTATCCCCTCTCTTTGTATTATTTCAACAAAGGGGGACTCCAACTCTTTATTCCTTTCATATTCATATTCAGAATATATAACCGGTGAGATTTTCATTTCATAATAAGGGTCTATGTCGAACAAAACATCAAAAATATTTTCTTTATTAATTAGATAGTCTTTTTTAACCACGATCAAAATATCAATATCAGAGTCTTTGTCAAAATCTCCACGTACCTTTGAGCCGAACAATTTTATTAAAATTAGTTCTTTTCCAAGTTTTTCTTTGACCTTTGAAGAAAACGTTTCTATTGCCTTCTTCTCTTTATCTGTTAAGCATTCAGGAGTATTCATAGAATTATCTCTTTTTTCTTAAAGTACAAGTTAATAACATCATAATCAACCGACTTTTTATTCCGATTTGTTTCGCTCAAAATTTATATGTTTCTTTTATAGAAATATCGAAAACGTGTGTTTCATTTCTTTAAAACAATATCGATCGCATTTGCGAGTTCTTCCGGCTTTTGTGATCCTATCAACAACCTCTTTCCATCTACAAAATCCAACTGGAGTCCTCGATTGCCGCTTATATTATATACTTTACCCCGCCCGCGAAACGGATACCCGATACCCAAACCCATTATATCATTTCGCACTTTGTGACTTTTTAATTTATCCAAAGGTATTTTACGGAAAGATAATTGAAAAGGATAATATCGAATATATAATCCGTCGGTTCGGACTTCGATTGTCAATTTTTCTGCATAGAGCAACCACAAGAAACCGACACCCACAGCAAAAATGATAATTCCACCAATTAACAACACCATGCCGGACAGAAATTCATCTGCGAAATATTGCCGGATCATTGTGAAGCCGATCCATAGACAGAGGACCGATATAGGTATTATAATTAAAAACCACCACCACTGACGAGCTTTTTGATCTTCTCGATAGACTTCGATATTCATGTAAACTCCTGAAACCGTTATTCAGGTAACGTCTTGTTCCTACGGATATTTGACGATAAGCACAAATAAGAATAATTAAATTAATATTCACCCATTTGTTCGAATTGATTTCACCAGGTAATAAATTATCAGTATAAAAATCACTCCAATCATAACACAAATCGACCAAATTTCGAGACTTTCAGATTTTCCCATAGACACTTGAATTGTCTGATATTTAATCCAAAAAAAACATCAATGTGATTATAAACTTACAATATCTAAACAGTCGCGTTGCATTTTTATACTGTTGTAATGCATTTCCCTCCGTTATCTCTACCGGATAGTTAAATATATGGGGATATTTATTGAGTACTGTTAATCCTATAAATAAAAACGTATGAACTAACGGCAGCACGAAAATGATTGCTTTATTTCCGTAATTTGTTACTTGTCCGGTAAAGCCATAATGAATCGGAACATTTTCGGGCAATCCTTGATAACTAACAATCGGTAATGCCCACAATAATACAAACGCAGCCCAGGCAGCTATTTCAAACAATTTATCGGTTGGTGAAAGTTTTATTTCTATTCTCGGTCTTGTATTCATTGAATATAAAAATAAATAATGATGTGGGGGTTGTGTATAGAAAATAACTACAAAGAATTTAATTTATAAAATGGTAATAATTAAAACATTTTCCTATCATATACTCGGGCGAAAATGATTTCGCCTTTACATTTTAGACAACCCCTACAACATTTTTATCCGTAAGCTTACTCTTACTCCGCAGGCCTAAAAAACAACCCTGAAATATCTTTCTCTTCGTTAAACACAAGCTGTACGTTTATATTGGCGTTTTCAAACTCACACAGGAATATAACAATATCGTACCCCTGCTGAGTTAGCGACTGTTCCTCGATCTTGCCATTGAATTTACCTACCTGTATCAGGAGTCCCTGCCAGGTTTGTGCAAGCTGCTCAACCGGCAGCGCTGCGTTCATCTGCTCATCAAAATGTGCAGCAAAAGAATCGAAATCCTCCTCGACAAGCAGTTCCAGTAATCCCTCCGCAAATTCGATGAGGTCATTGTTTTCATCTTGTAGAGCTGATGACATTGCCGGGAAAATAATGAGAAGCGCCATGAGAAATGCTATTTGTAGCCGCATAACGAATCCTCCTTAGTAGTTATAGTACTAGATATGTCACAACGAGAACCAACAAAGGTCATCCCGAATACTGAAAAGGGAAGCAGAAATAATATTATGAAAAATCTATTGAAAGTTCAATAATCTTATTATCGAAACTCAGACTCATCCCTCCTGAAGGGCTGCACCTTTTTATACGTGAGCGATCGCCATACCCATTCGACCGGACCGTAATGGAAATACCGGAGCCAGACCGGACTTATATACAATTGCAGCGAAAATATCAAAACCGTTATTCCCAACCCCACCACCGGCCCCACCGAACCGTATAAACCGAATCCGTAATTATAAAACAGCGTCGTGCATATAAGCGTTTGCAGTAAGTAATTGGTCAATGCCATCTTCCCCACCGATGCGAGCGGTTTCCACCGCTTCTGCCATCGTTCGCTCGTCAGTAACAGGATGATGCCGCTTATATATGCAAGCGAGAGAGTTAGTCCCGCGAAACTAAAGCTAAAATATGTCAACACGTACCACACATTCATCCGGATAGGATCCATCAGAGAAAAACTCACGGTATAGAGTCCGTTGATAGGAATGCCGATAATAAGAAACAGTTTTAATATTCGCAGGGTGAATTCTTTATCGACGATCATTTTATTTATGAGATCTTTCTTTACCGCATATATACCGATAAGCATCATCGCAAATACGTTCGGGAACCAGAATATGCCCGATGCCATTACGATCCCGAATTCAATTGCCCGGAACGTAAAAATCTGCCCATATGTACCGTCGCGGTATGCGTTATACGCCCCTTCGATGAGCCATGTCGCAAACGCTTTTTGACTTTCGATTTGTTGATCCATATCCGCAGCAGCTTCCGGTACCGATTGTGCAAGCTGCATGAGTCCGTAAATTGCTCCTACAAAAAGGGTCGGCAACAACAGGCAAATTACCGTCCAGATTAATATCGTCTTCGGTTTACGATTAATAAAAAGAAGCAGACCAACCCCGCACAGCGCGTATAACGTGAGTATGTCACCCATCCAAAATAGAAGCGCATGCAAAATTCCGATAATCAACTGTACGCCGATCCGGCGGAGATAGAAAGGTTTGAAATTGACATTCCGCGATTCCGCCCGCTGAAACTGCAACATAATCCCGACGCCGAACAACAGCGAAAAGAGGGAGTAGAATTTACCCTCGGCAAAGAAACGAATGAGATGCTCGGTTATTTTATTTGTCGTATCGTCCCACGGTGTACCGCCCATGATCTGATATCCGAGGAACGGATATGCAAAAACTCCCATGTTGACGAGCAGAATACCGAGGATGGCAACACCCCGAAGGATGTCGAGGGCTACGATGCGCTCCGTGGATGAACGGGGATGCAGCCCGGATGGTTTGGTGTGTTGATGAGATTCGTTTAGG
>PWTU01000003.1 GCA_003562775.1 Ignavibacteriales bacterium | reverse complement strand
GAAGGTATACTATCCGGTTTTTATCAGCGCAGGAAAGACGATGAAGATTATCCTTCTCAGTCAAACCGGGTTACTACTTCCCGTGAAAGAGGGATATCGTCATCCGGAGATTATGTAAACTACTTTAATAACAATCGTTTCTATTATATACGCGGAAATTTAAACTACTTACATGCGCGAGGAAAGCAGGAAGATATCGACCTCCGGATAGACCGGTCGACGAATGAAAATGTAACCTTAAGTTTACGTGCCGGTCTCGGAACAGGACGGATACGCAACGTCACCCCGGTAATTCGTGCATTGCGGTTCCGTGAACGTGCATTAGCAATTGGAAGAGGAGACGCTATCGATGCGGGTCATATTCAGGAACTTGCACAACATATCTCACAGCAGTTCGGATATAACCGGGTGTATATGCGTCCCGCACGTCATTTCTGGGGAGATCTTTTCTCGATTGTCGAACCGGTTGTCGGCGATCTTTCCGCATACGAGATGTTCTATCTTGCCGATATTTTCCAGGAATCGACGGGCATCCGGCGTGAGGGATGGGATGCACGTATAGGTATGATGTATACAATACAATATAATTTTAACGGAACTGAAACGGAGAATTTAATCACCAGCCGGGGGTCGTCCTCATTGTTCTGGATAGCAACGCAACATATCGGTCCGCATCTGTCGGCATCGTATTTTAAAAATCTCACATTACGGCATCAGATAGGTATTGACGCAAACGGTTCGTACGGACTATTCTACCAAAAGATATCTTCCGATGATACAATTCAAGATGATCAATTGTTGGTTGAGATAAATCCCTCGTGGCTCTGGACCATTACCGACCGGCTTTTATTACAGGCGACTCTTCGAAATGAGTTAAGGGTGATCTGGTACGACGAATCCCGGCAGATGATTAATAACAGGATAACGAACAGAAGCCATCATTTGTGGTTTACTGCCGAATATTTTATAGAGGACCGGATTGTACTCTCCGGAAATATATCGTATCTATTTCATGATCTGTTTATCACTGATCTTGATAGTTCATTCTATGGAATCGGCTACGGTATCGGACTCACGTATTATTTCCAGAGAAGGATGTAAAAAGTATAACGTACCGGATATTTTAAGTCCCCGGATTTGACTTTCTCATCGATAAATCATATTATTAGCATATGCTAATAACTAAAACTCGCTGACACATGCCGCGACCGACAAAATGCAGACGGGTTCAATACTCCCCGGATTATCTCATTTTTAAACCCGCCGGAGTACCCGCCCGGCAGCTACAGGAAATCGAGTTAACACTGGATGAGTTCGAGGCAATCCGGCTGGCGGACCTCGAAGGATTATACCACGAGGATGCTGCGCGGAAGATGAACGTATCCCGTCAAACGTTCGGGAATATTCTTGCAACTGCACACATGAAAATTGCAGATATGCTTGTTCACGGGAAGGCGCTTTCGTTACAGGGCGGAAATATTATGCTGAAGACCGAGCGGTTGTTCGTTTGTAATGATTGTAAGAAAAGATGGTCTGAAAAATTCGGCACCGAGCGTCCGCATTGTTGTCAATCATGTGGAAGTGAGCATATTTCCAGAATCGAGTTATGAATTTAATGAGGAATAACACCATGCGAATATGCATACCAGTAGAAGAAAATAACGGAGCGCAGTCACGAACATACGGGCATTTCGGGAGCGCACCGTGGTTTATCGTTTATGATACCGATACCGGAAAAATGGAAGAAGTCTCCAACGCCAACGAACATCATGAACACGGGCGATGTAACCCTCTTGCATCCCTTCAGAACTATAACCTCGATGCTATGATTACAGGAGGCATCGGACGGAGAGCGCTGGAAAAAATTCACGCCGCAGGAATGCGGGTATTTCGCGCCGGTCACGGTGATACGGTCGAACATGTTGTCCGTTTGTTCGTCGACAGGGAATTGTCTGAAGTAACATTGGAAGATGCGTGCTCACATCAACATTAGACGGATCAATGAAAACATACACACACCTCCTGTTCGATCTCGACGGAACGCTGACCGATTCTGAAGAAGGAATAATAAACGCACTTACATACGCACTCGGTAAAGCGGGCATTAACGAGCAGAATACGGATAAACTCAGATCGTTTATCGGATCATCGTTACAAAAAACATTGCAGGAAGTATATGGAATTACGAAAGAACGTGCGGAGCAAATCGCAACGTACTACCGTTCGTATTATACGGAGAAGGGAGTGTTCGAGAACAAACTGTATCCAGGCATTCCGGAATTGTTAGCGGATCTGAAACGCGCAGGCAAGCAATTAATTGTTGCAACTTCGAAACGTACACCGGGCGCATACCAGGTGTTGGACATTTTCAAATTAAATCAATATTTTGACCTTGTCGTGGGCGGATCGCCCGACGGTACGATCAGCGAAAAGAAAGATGTTATACATCATGTTTTCTCAAATATGGGAAACGACATCAAAGATAACGCGGTGATGATAGGCGATCGTAAGTATGATATACTCGGCGCTCATGAAAACGGGATCGATTCCATCGCTGTTATGTACGGCTACGCAACGAAGGAAGAAATCGATGAATCGGAGCCGACGTACCGGGTTGATACTGTTAATGAGTTAAGAGTTTTGTTATTGTCATACAGGGAATAAACTCTAAGCACTGATGTTCTAAATCCTAAACAATTTCAAATTACCAAAACTCT
>PWTU01000472.1 GCA_003562775.1 Ignavibacteriales bacterium | reverse complement strand
TCTTTCAAAATGCGAAGAAATTCTTCTCTCGTTTTTCGTTTATCGAACCAATGAAATGCCTGAAATGCCAGATTAATCACTACTAATGCCACACCACTACTTCGTGAACGAGGATGCTGCAAATCATGTGCCGATTCATACGATACTTCAGTTTTTGGTGCGGCATGCAGCCGTTCATTCACTGTGTGTGCAAATCCCGAAGGATCATCGACACCGAGATGTAACCTCGAGATATAATGCGGTGAACCGAAGCCCCCGGTTGGAAGAAGTACGGGACAACGGAGCTCAAGGGTTACATTTGTATACATACAGTTTGTAAGATATCCATCGTTGCCGTTTCTGGGATAAAATATAACACCAAATTGCCCGGTAGGATTTTTTCTCCGAACCGTGGTTACGGCTTCGACGAGGGAAACCGGTAACTGATAATCGATCAACGCTCCCCACCGCAGCCGGATACTGTCTTTCGATATCAAGATCGGTCGTCTAATCAACGACGCATAAAATCCCCAGCACAGGATAAGAATCGCAATCGATACGATTTTTATTGTTATCGATATTATCCAATAATCCGACGGTATAAGAAAAGCAATTAAAACTATCTCGATAGGAATTAGAATCGTAATAACAAGTTGATACGGCAGCGCGATATTTCCTTTCATCGTCGTGAAGGAATACTCGCTCTCCCGTTCAGGTTTTCGGAATACCCAATCGATTAAATCCCTATGAATTTCTACGAGAACATTCACAACAGATCGATTCGCATTTGTTGCAACTGCAGCCATTGTATCCATTTTATAAGGTATCATCACATATTCGCAGATCGAGTCCGCCGCCATGAATATGTGCATAGCGTATTATACAAAAAAATAAATCACGTGTGTTGAAAATTGTACAACTGATATTATATCATTAACGGCTCGGATTTGATTGGGTGACCGAAACATTTGAACGATATTGTCCGCTAATGATTTATAGATTTATACGTCATTATCACCCGGAAGTTTCATTCTACCCGCCGGGGCCGGGCTGATCGCTGCTGATGCCATAAAACACTATCATCCATTTATCGTCCGATCTCTCCCAGACAAGAACATACTTGCCCGTATATTCCATAGGTCCTTGAGGACTGCTGAACTCGTTCGTCATCCGCCCGTAGCTATAAGCCATATCCCCGCTCGCAGAAATTTTCGTCGTCTCCGGCGTGGCGATTGATGCACTTAAAAATTCGAACATACGGGCATAGAATTGTCGAATTGCATTGCGTCCTTCAATTGGAGGTCTGTTCGCAATATGCAATACAGCTGACTCGTCGAAATATTCGGCAGTTCTATTCGCATTCCTATCCGATACCGCCGCAAAAAACCCACTCTGGCGGTATTCACTACGTTCACGCTCATCGTCCTCCGCGAAAGGAGTATTGCTGGTATGTTCGGCTGGCAATAGGACGGCAATGACAATCAGAATAATAGCGTATAGATGCAAGTTCCTCTCCGGTACATTATCCGTAAAAACTACTTGCTTTTAGCAAGTAGTTTCATTATCTTGAATTATTATGAAAAAGTCAAGAGCCGTCAAAGAAATTCGCGCCTTCAACCGGTTTTACACTAATATAATCGGTGTCATGAACCGGCACTTCCTTGACAGTCCCTTCTCGCTGACCGAAGTTCGAATTATGTTCGAGATTTATTACGACAAGAAAAGTACTGTCAGAAAAATTAAAAACCTATTACTGGTGGACGAGGGATATCTCAGCCGTACAATAGAAAAATTAAAAAAACAGGGTATTGTATCTAAAAAACAGTCGAAACATGACCGTCGATCGTATATCCTTTCGCTTACCGCAATGGGCAGGAAGGTATATGAACGTATAGAACGCCGCCAGGAACAAGCCGTCCGGTCGATGATCGATCATTTATCCGAAGAAGAAGTTGACGAATTAATATCGATATTACAACGAATACAGGATGTCTTAATAAGGAACGGAGGATATGAATGAACCTCAACCTTAACGATATCGGCATTCGCAACACATTTCTTCCCGGGGATATAGGTTATATCATTCATCTGCATGGGCACCTCTACGCTGCCGAGTATAATTACGGCATAGAGTTCGAAATCTATGTGGCAGAAGGTCTACTCGATTTCTACACGCGCTTCGATCCCGGGAAGGACCGCTTCTGGATTTGCGAACATGATAATAAGATTGTCGGTTTCCTACTGCTGATGCATCGTGAAAATAATGCGGCACAGCTGCGTTACTTCCTGATCCATCCAGATTACAGAGGTATCGGTCTCGGGAAGAAACTGATGGAGTTGTTTATGCAATTTTTCTACGAGCGTAAGTACACCTCAGGATATCTCTGGACAACACACGAACTCGAAGCTGCGGCTTCATTATATACGCGACACGGATTTAAATTAACGAAAGAAGTAGAGTCAACCGCTTTCGGAAAACCGTTACGGGAACAGAAATACGAGCTAAACGCAGGTAACGAATCATGATCTAAATGACTGATTTGATATACCGGCGGGAAGATAAACGATTAATCGAATTTAAAATTCAGAATACATAGGGAAATTACGGGCAATTCCTCTGTACTGCACAAAATAACGCCAAAAAACCATTACATCCTTGACCGGACAACTTCCGGTACCTCTAATCCGAGTTCAAGCAGACTGCGCTCAAGTAATCGGGCTAATTCATGTTCCGCCTGATTTT
>PWTU01000260.1 GCA_003562775.1 Ignavibacteriales bacterium | reverse complement strand
CCCGCACCGGACTTGGTATCCTCGGCATTCTTTTCGAGCAATCCTTCATAGATATCGCCTTTCACGTCGGTATCGAGGATCGTCCACGTCTCGTCGTCGATCATGTGGATGAGCTTGTAAAGCTTTGCGGGATCCTGGATCTTATTCTGCGCTTTGAAGAAAATCTCACCGATCATGCCTTTATACGAGCCGAGCTCGTTCAGGATATTGATATACTGCGTCTCAAGCTCCGCGCCGCTTTTTGACAGTAGATTCTCCCAGCTTAACTCTTTTGGAATATCGATTTTTCTGTTGTACGGCGGTTTTGCATACTCGTCCGCCATTTTTAGAAAGAGCAGATACGTGAGCTGTTCGACGTAGTCTCCGTAGCTCACCCCGTCGTCGCGGAGTGTGTGACAGTAATTCCAGACGCGCTGTACGATTGATGCTGATGTCATGAGGGTTAATGGTTATTTGTTATTGATTAATTGTAAAAATGATTTGTCAATTGTTCTAATTTTATAATTAAATATAACCCTGTTCCTTTAATTATAAAACATTATAATAAAGGAAAATGGAATACCATTTCCGCCGCGGTGTATTTAACCATCAACAAAAAGATTATAATAATCCTCAAATAAAAACAATCTGTTTCGTTTGTGCCCTGTTATTTCTTTTAGTATTCCGAGACCGATAAAATCCTGTATAATTTCATTTGCCGGTCTGGGCGTGATTTGTAACAGATGCTCAACGTCCTTAACATTTATCAAGGGTTTTTGATACAGAAACTGTAATAATTTTTGTGCTTTCTTTAATTTTTTCCCCATTGTAATGATTTTTTCACCTTCGACAACATCCCTCAATTTTAAGATATTTTTGAATGTAGTAATGCCTTTTTCTGATGTTTCAATTACAGCGACGAGAAAGAATTTCAACCATTGCTCAATGCTATTGTTTGTCCGTACAGAGTTTAAATTATCATAATAGAGCGATCTGTTTTTTTCAAAAAAGTCAGAAATATATAATGTCGGTTTATCGAGTATGCCGGCGCTGACAAGATATAATGTTATCATCAACCTCCCTATACGACCGTTTCCATCCAGAAACGGGTGTATGGTTTCAAATTGATAGTGGCCGATCGCAATTCGCACAAGATCCGGAACTTCGATCCGGTCATTATGGAGAAAGTTTTCAAGATCGCTCATAAGTTCCGGTATTTCCGTATGGGATGGAGGTATAAATACAGCATCTTTTAACGTCGCTCCGCCAATCCAGTTTTGACTTCTCCGATATTCACCGGGTAATTTTGATTCACCCCGAACACCTTCCAACAATATTGCATGCGCTTCTCTGAGGAGACGTGTTGAAAGCGGTATTTCCCCCAACTTTGCAACTGAATAATTTAGTGCTTTGATATAATTCTGAACTTCCCGCCAATCATCTCGTTTTTCAGGATCGATTTCCTGTTCGGAGAGTAAAGCTTCGTCGACTCCGGTACTTGTTCCCTCAATACGGCTTGACGATGTAGCTTCTTTTATGACGTGCATAAAAATAAAAAAATCGATATCGGGGACATAAAGAGAGAATGCATTTAATTCACCGAGTTTTTTATTTGCATCGGCCAATAAGGTGTTTATCCTGGGATCGCTCCACGTCCATTCAAAATTAATTTTTGAGGGAGTAAAGCTGCGGTATTGGAACTGATCTACGTATGTACCGGCATCAAAGGCCGCGATATTCATGGAAATAATTACCCGGTTAATAGTATAATACAACATACCATATTATACACAAACTAACAATAGTATAATATAATATTTTATATTATACTTAACAAGCTATTAGTATAATAAATTGGCGCGTATTATATTTTAAAACAATCCTAAGATCAATAAAAACAATTATTTCAATCAACTTCAACGTTCAAAGTTCCTCTTCGCTCTTCGCCAATCGCTATTCGCTACTCACTCACCAACCGTCCCTCAAACGCCGACTTCAAAATACTTTGCCTCAGCGCCTCCGCCTTTGCCAGCCCCTCGTCGATGGATTTTTGTAGGTATTCGGCTTCGGTGAAGCGCTTTTCGATTTCGGTGACGATGAGGTGTTGTTGATCGAGGGGAATAAATGGTACCGGCATATTTTTTAATTTTGTGCCATTAACGTTTGCCTGTCCAACATTTTGAGAGACCACACTTCTTATATAATCTTTCCCGAATGATGAATTGATATAGTAATTCACCATATCCGGAATATACTTTTCTTTATCAACTTTAATTCTAATTAAATATGATGCGAAGATTGACTTTGGATGGTGTTTTTTATAAATCGCAGATTTTCCAACCAACTCTGCACTGTTTGTTCTATTAAATAAAACATCACCATCTTTTAAAAGATATTTTTCTAAATTGGAATAACTTCTACTCATATATTTTAAATTCGAAAAATCTAATTTTCCATCCTGAATATTTCCCATCCTAATTACAGGTACCCCACTTGAATCAGTACTAGCCTTATCGGATGTTCCATATTGCAAAGAATCTGTAACCTCTCCCAACTTCACCCACCTCCACCCCTCCGGCAAATCATTCACCCCATACTCACCCCCCGGCTCCGCTACCATAGGAACCACTGACCTCTGACCTCTGACTTCTGACCTCCGACCACCGACACCCGCCATCTCCTCACTCACCAACTTACCACTAAACGCTGCCTTCAACACGCTCTGCTTATACAACCCGATCTGCTCTTTT
>PWTU01000344.1 GCA_003562775.1 Ignavibacteriales bacterium | reverse complement strand
GTCATCAATGAGATCGAGTACCGGTTGGGCGACCCGTCAGACGTCTCGTTTCAAAATGAGAAGGTTCGCCCCCTTTATCGTTCGGTCGATAACGGACCTGAACATACTATCGGAATGGTGACGGAGTTTAAGCTGAAATATTTCAACAGAGAAGGCGATGAGCTTCCGGTTCCGCTCATCAATCCGGGGAATATTCACCTTATCGAGATAGAAATGGAGGTGCAGCATCCGCATGCCCTGCACAGGGATCAAAAGAATGTGGGGCAGGGGGATCCCGATTTATTCTATGCAACGTCGCGATGGCGACAGACACGGTTAAGCTCAAAAAATTTTCAAACACGTTAAAGTGGAGAAATCGAAATGGCAGGAAGAGGATCCGTTATTCTGGTCGTAGGAGTTTCAATGATATTGATGTACATTATCATGAATATCATCGAGCTTGGTGCACGTGCAACCGAAAATATGGCATGGTACAATGCCGCAACAGTATCGAAAAACCTGGCGTCGATCGGCGCAAACGCCGGTCTCGCACACCTCAGAATAAATCCCGATCATCACGATATGGGATTGCTCTTCGAGCAGGAGATGACTACGGGAGCGTATAAAGGCGGAAAATTCAGAGTTCATTCAATCGGGTGGGATAAGGATATCGTTCGAGTACGGGTCGCCTCGGAAATGCCGGTTCAGGGATTTGAAACGCTCAGAGATACGGTCATTGTTTTTCTTAAAAAAAGCGGCTCGAATGAATATCGAATGTTTAGCTGGATAGCAAACATAGACGGCAATGCTCAATTTTTCTATGCCGACGATATTATCTGGGGTCCCGTACACTCAAACGGCAGCATTCATATGGGAAACATTCCGCAAAATAAAAATGTACCGGTTTTCCACGGCAAGGTAACGGCCGTTCAGAATATTCAACCGGTAGGCGGAAACCGGGCGAAATTTCTCGGGGGGTATCAAACCGGCGCTAACGAGATCACTGTACCGGATAATTTTAATTCGTTGATAACCGCGGCAACAGGAACGAATGGAAGGGAATATAATCAGGATATATATATCGAGATCGACGGGGAAGACATACATGTATGGTATTCGGATACCGAAATTACAGATCCGGGTGTTGCACCGGATGAGCAATTTACGCTTAACGATTTTAACGGCGCAATTTATACGACCGAGAACGTATTGATAAAAGGCGTGCTCGACGGTAAAGTTACCATCGGCGCTGGTAACGATGTGGTTATTGTCGATAACATTACATATGCAACAGACCCTGCGTATACCGACAGCTTAATCAGCATCGTTGACGGAGATGAGCGTCACACACAGATACCGCATGGTGAGGATTTACTCGGCCTTTATGCGGGCAACGATATTGTTATCGCAGATAAAGAACAGGATTTTGAAATTCATGCCGTAATGCTGGCTTTGAACGAGTTAAGAGCGGAAGATTATAAGAATCGTCCGTTGCATACACTGGACATTTGGGGAAGCGTCATTATGCATGAACGCGGTGAGATGCGGCATCAGAACAACGGAATGATTCAGCGTTACCGCTATGATACGCGGTTAGAGGACAGTAGTTTCAGGCCGCTGTTTTTTCCCGGCACCGAAATGACGGCATTCCGGGTGTTATCCTGGTATGAGAGCATACAGTTACCCCCCATGTAAAAATGGGCGTAATAATATATGCGCTAAGGAGTAAACAAAATATTGTCAAGTAATAGTTGACCTTTTATTAATAAATACCTATATTTTTGCTAATGTATATATACCGGTTATATTATGCATGAAATAAAAACCGACCAAATAGCTGCTGCCCAGGCGACATCGTCTTCTGAGACGTTCGATATGTACAGTCAGAAAGTTCGCTCACTGATACATCAGCTAATCGAAAAGTTGCCGAAAAGTGCAATCGGTCTCGAACGCCATATGGCGATCTCCGAGTTGATGGAGGAGATATCCAACAACTTCGTCCACATACAGCAGGCGCTGCGCCAGCATATGCATAATATACTACTCCGGATGGTACAGGTAACTGCATCCGACGTCGATATGGGCGGATACGGCGGACAGGGATATATATGGTATCGTATCCACGGCAATAAAAGACCGGAAAAATCGCTCGGTAAGTATACAAGCGATGAAATGAGTATGTTGATTCAAGCAATGCTTGCTCCCCAGCAGCGATCGACGCTTAATGTAAAACGAAATCTCGATTTTTCTTACACCGTAACCGAAGGTGAAAAGACGTATCGTTACCGTGCAAACGCCTACTACGATCTTGAAAACCTTGCACTCAACCTGCGTCTTATAAATTCCTCTATCATTCCCTACAAAAATTTGGAGTTCCATCCGAATGTTACAAGGATATTTTCGCTTTCCCACGATAAATCGGGATTAATTCTTGTAACGGGTATTACCGGTTCGGGGAAGAGTACGACGCTCGACAGTATAATCGATGCAAATAATCACAGCGTCGACGGGCACATTGTCATTATTGCCTCGCCGGTCGAATATGTTCATCAATCGGATCGGTGTATTGTCCGGCACCGGGAAGTCGGGCGCGATACACGCTCGTTTAAAGAGGGAACCGTTCAATGTCTGCGGCAGGATCCCGACATTATCGTCATCGGTGAGATGCGCGATCCCGATACGATTATGACCGCGCTTGAAATTACCGATTCGGGTCATAAAGTGTTTTCAACGCTGCACACAAGCTCGGC
>PWTU01000395.1 GCA_003562775.1 Ignavibacteriales bacterium | reverse complement strand
ATCCAATCCAGATACATAACAAGACGAACGCAAGCTGAACGGTCGAGCGGAGGAATTGATGATCTTCCTTCAGTCTCCAGACAAAGCGCTTGATGATGTTGGGTTCCGATGAAAAGTCGATCTTCTTTTTCCGGAGGTCGGGTGGAATTTTTTTAACCCGTGGCGCCGGTTTTTCGGTAAAAGTGTGTATCCGGTTGTTTTTAATCTCAAAAACTACGGGAGATGATCCGGTAAATTGGTTGGTATTCATTATCTAAACCGCATCTTTTTCTAATCAGTGTTGCGTACACACATTTCAGACTATTTACTCCTAAATTAAGAAATAATTTATATTTTGTCAACAATATGAGAAAATGTTTTAACTGGTAGTAATGAACTATTTACTTCAATCTGATAGAATTAACCAATATATGTGCCCGGCGGGTGGGTTCCGGGAGGCGGTATTTTGTTGTACTCTGTAGTATGATATTAACCGCCTCCTCTACTGTTATGCGATGACCGGCGGAGACGAATACAGGCCGGACATTCCGTCTCGTATGCACCGCCATACCGATAGTCTCCTCTTTATCAATTAGAGGGGATGTCGCTCCTTTCTCTTTCTCCGGTTCTTTATACGTACCGGTGAGAACACTTTTCGCGCAGCCGATGGTGGGAATATCCAGAAGCAAACCGAGGTGACCTGCAATCCCGAATCTCCGCGGGTGAGCGTATCCATGTCCGTCGACTACGAGAACATCAGGCTTTTGACGCAGCTTCTCCAGCGCCTTCAGCACCGCCGGCGACTCGCGGAAGGATAATAAGCCGGGGATATACGGGAATGAGGTTTCTGTAACGGCAGTTGCTTCTTCAACGATAGTAAGATCGGGATAACTGAGTACAACGATACCCGCATATATTGTCGTACTCCGTTTGTTGTAGGATATGTCGCACCCGGCGATGAGTTTCGGTTCTTTGCGGAGTTTTACGAAACGGACATTTTCACGTAGAGATTTTTGTAGTTCTATTGCTTCTTTGGGGGTGAGGTTCCAGGGGTGGGTGGGGTTAATGTTCATATCCGTAACACTCAGACGTTAAAAATCGGTATGGGGTTATAGAGCCGTTTTTCAAGTGCTTCGATGTTGTTAATAGTTTCAGGATGTAATTCTTTCACGTATACCTTTTTTTAGTTGTTGTAATAGCTGCAGAGTGCTATCAAAGTATTCGCCTTGAAAAGAACCATGAGAACGGTTCATATCGGTAATTAATTTATAATCTGACTTGTCGTTTGTTTCCCAATCGAGAATTTGTAATACGGTATCAAGCGTATCTCGTGATACTATTTTAACAATATTCCTTCCGACAATCCGGGCACTTAACCTCGTGTAATCGAAATCATCTTCATCATGAAGATCGTCATCATCGCCATACAGACGATCATCATTACCGGCATCAATATATGTTTCTAATATATACTTGATGTCGATAGCATCATCAGATCTCTCTGGATATTTTTCATCCCAGGCAATAAGTTTCAGAACCACCAGAGCAGGTGGTGTACATATTTTAACATCCAATGGCGGTTCGTCTTTGATCCTTAATTTTATGGACGATTCAAATGCTTCATCAAATCCGGTTGTCGTCATTTCCTTTTCGTCTCCCGGCCAATGTATTACTCCTTTAGGATTTTCAACGTCACCGAATGGTATGATATCGACGAGTACCCCGCTTATATGTTTTATTCTAAAGTGAAGCTTTTTATTCCTTTCAAAACCACCTGATTGTATGAGAGCATCGACCAGATTTGCAGCTTCTTCCCAATTCTTAGAATGTATACCAATGTCTACATCAAGAGTTGCCCGCCTGGTATCTATATCATAGAGAGCGGAGAAAAATAGATCTCTCGCTTTTGCACCAACAATAAAATATTGTATTCCACGCTGTTCTACAATTGCGTTAATTGATTCGATTGTTTCTACAATCGAATCCTCAATTTTCCCCGATATGTTTTTTGAGATAGTCATCAAATATTAGCTTTGCAGTTTCGATGTTTCTAGCATCTCCGGTTGCGATTAAATCTGCATATACCAGTATTGGCGGCACAATGTTTTGGTTTTCTTCAATAGTATCAAAGTTCCAGAAGCGTTCACGTATTTCGACGTCACCGTCTTTATCTCTGCGCAATTTTAAATCCAGTATGAGATTTTTAAAAGGTCTGTTTGCATAGATTGTAGTGATCTCCGGTTTAAGATATCTCGTCATCATATAGGCAGCAGTTTCTCCTCCCCACAAAGCGTCGCGCTGTGTCAGGTCTGCCTGTTGCCATAATTCCGGTCTGTTAAATTTATAACGACCGAAAATAGTCTTCGGTCGAAGCTTTCCAATGTAAGCATCGGTCCATTTGTCGAGAAGCTCTTTTCGCCGGATTAGTTTTTTTTGTTTAATCTCTTGCTCAATAATATATCCTTTTTGAGTTAACTCTCTCAAAATATTTGCAACCGTACCCAATGCGACGTCCGCTGCGGTTCTGATTTCTCTGTAGGTTGCATTCCATAGATTACCTTTACAAAGGAGTGCAAATATTACCTTAATACCTGCCTTGCCAAACATCCCTTCTTCGTACGCGAGTCCGTAAGTTAAGTCTTCACGCGGATATCCGTGAATAAAAATGAAAGCGGGAGGGTGGTTTATAAACATGTTGCCGGCGGTGTCGATGAATTGAACTCCCAAATCCTTCATCATCTTTGCAAATT
>PWTU01000382.1 GCA_003562775.1 Ignavibacteriales bacterium | reverse complement strand
AGGCGTATGCAGACGTTGAGTTCGAGAGACAGGTGTCGTTTCATACCGAAGGACCCCGACGAGCACACGGACGCGATGCTCATTTTTTCGGCCGTGGAGCAGTAGGAGACGAAGAGATCAAGGAATCGATATACAAATATCTCAAGGATGTTGCCGGAACATTTCAACTGGTTGTGGACCGGCAAGATCTTCCATTAATAATAGCGGGCGTCGAATATGTGGTCGGTATGTTCCGGGAAGTAAATTCTTATCCGTATATACTTGAAGATTTGATCGGCGGCAGTCCCGTACAAATGAAAATAGAGGATCTTCATAAAAGTTCATGGGAAATTGCATCATCGGTAGTTCAAAAACAACTCGAGGAAGCATTACAAATATTGTTCGACAAAACCGGGACGGGATTTACTTCCGAATCGGTTGAAGAGATCGTACGAGCTGCATATAACAAACGTGTCGATTCAATTTTCTTCGATCCGGACTATACGATTAATGGATCGTTTAATACCGGCACCCAGAAAATCTCTTTCGATGAGGACGGTAACGGTAGCAAGGAAGAGCTAATCAATCTCGCCGTAATTCATACGATTAAGAACAAAGGAACGGCAATAACTATTAAACCCGGGGAGTTACCGAATAATGCGCCTGTGGCGGCGATGTTCAGGTATTGAGTAGTCTCAAAATATACATGGTCGAAACCCTCATAATCATACTCGGTGCACTTTTAATACTTGCCGGTATTGCCGGTTCGTTTCTCCCTGTCCTGCCGGGTCCGCCGTTAAGCTACCTCGGTCTGCTGACCCTGCAATTTACCGGAGATCCGCCGTTCACGGCAGCTTTTCTCCTTACCTGGGCATTGATCGTCATTGCCGTTGTGGCTATCGAGAATTTTATTCCTGCAATCGGAACAAAAAAATTCGGCGGCTCACGACTTGGTATTCTGGGATGTTTTGCCGGACTTGTAGTCGGAATCATCTTCTTCCCTCCTGCCGGTATTATTCTTGGTCCGCTTGCCGGCGCTTTCACCGGGGAGCTTATCGCCGGACAAAAATACGATAAAGCATTCCGGGCAGCCCTCGGTTCATTTGTCGGTTTTCTCGCCGGGACACTTTTAAAGTTTATTGTATGTGTAATGATGGGGTACTATTTTGTTGTAAATCTGTAGAGAACAGCCGGCGGTTACAGGTTACCTGTTTTATTTCATTAAAGAACGAACGCAAAATGATGCGGATGCAACTTCGGAGTAAGTCATTATGATCTTTTCATACCTTCGCACACTATATAAACCGGATTTCTATCACGGTCATGGCATACGAAAGAACTTCTTTGAAGGGTGGTTTTTTAAAGTGGTCGATCCGGACGGTGATCATGTATATTCATTTATACCCGGCATCTTTTTCGGGAAAAAGCGAAAAAATAAATATGCGTTCATCCAGGTAATGAACGGAAAAACCGGTGAGACATTTTTTCACCGGTATTCAGCCAATGAATTCACCGCGGCGCGCGATTCATTCGATATTCAGATTTCAATAAATCGTTTTAAACGCGACCGGATAACGCTGGACATTGCAAACGACGAACAATCGGTTCGCGGTACTCTGGATTTTTCGAACCTTTCTCCCTGGCCCATAACTTTTCTGTCACCCGGTATCATGGGATGGTATTCGTATGTACCGTTTATGGAATGCAATCACGGCGTCGTCAGTCTCGATCACGGAATTGAAGGCGCCCTCACAATCGACGGAGTAAAAATCGATTTCACCGGCGGAAAAGGGTATATCGAAAAAGACTGGGGTAAATCGTTTCCCGAAGCGTGGATATGGATACAGAGCAATCATTTCGATACTCCCCGGACGTCGGTTGTAGCATCGGTCGCGAAAATTCCCTGGTTGTTCAGCTCATTTCGCGGCTTTATTATCGGATTTTTACACAATGGCAAGCTTTACCGTTTTGCGACATACACCGGCGCTAATATAACCAATCTTGTTCTCATCGATGAATATGTGTCATTAACCGTGGAAGATAAACGCCACCGGCTACACATAAAAACGAAACGTGGAAAAACCGGTGTGTTGTACTCCCCTCACGGTATCGATATGATGGAACGAACGGCGGAATCGCTGGATGCAATAACGGAAGTACTATTGACCGATATTTCATCGAATAAAACAATTTTCGAAGGAACCGGCATGCACTCCGGGCTTGATATTAACGGGAAGATCGAGGAGATTGTGGATGGGGTGAACAGAAGGGACATTACTCTATGAACGTAAATAGTTTTGCTTTTCACTTCACAATCATCTTCGCATAAGATTTCGCCAGCAGCAAGTCGTCCTTTGAGGTGATTTTTAAATTGGTCGTCGCACCATCGACGTATCCCACTTTGAAACCATGCTCGATCGCAATCGATGCATCGTCGGTTGCGGTCTTGTTCAGATTCCATTTTGGAAGAAGCTGCGCGATGACCTTCCACCTAAACGCCTGGGGAGTTTGAATGAGCAGCAGGTTATGCCGGTCTTCCAATCTTCCGAGCGTCAGCCGTTTGCCCTTACGCCGGACGGTATCGTTGGGTTCAACGGCCGGTACGACAACGGAAAATCGATTAAGTTTTTCGATAATTCTGGTTATAAGATCTTCTTCTACGAAAGGCCGCACTGCATCGTGGATGAGAACGGCATCGGGTGGATTTTGCGAGAGCGACCATAATGCGTTTCTCACCGAATCGCGCCGGGT
>PWTU01000273.1 GCA_003562775.1 Ignavibacteriales bacterium | reverse complement strand
TCGATGCCCAACCGGCCGACCGTAATTATTTTTATCTGTCAGGACAGCTCGGTACCGTTGCATATCACGGTGACCTCACATCGGTAAACACCGACGAACCAATGTTCAATCTTGGTATGTCAGGCGGCATCGGCTATGTTTTGTCGCCTCGATTTTCACTGAGAACCGATTACCGGAGAGGTGAATATAAGAGAACGGAGCGGCCAAATGCCCAGGGGTATTGGCGGCGGCATAATATAGGCCTCTATGCAACATACGATATCCTCGCCAATAGCTCAATTAAACCATACCTGCTCGCCGGCCCGGCAATGACGTTCTTCGGCACGTATGATAAAGCAGTCCATGAAGCAGATGGATCGACATTCTTCGGTGAAACATTCGGACTTGCCGCAGGAATCGGGCTCGAGTATCCTTTATCAAACCGGTTTTCACTAAAACTCGAAGGTATATGGGACTTTATCTTCGACGACGAAGCAATGGATGAAATAGATGATAATGGAATGGACATACTGACGTACATAGGCGCCGGATTAAAGTTTAATCTGCGTCCGACATTTATTCCTATCCCCGGAGTTCGCCTTACCGGACCGACCAGACTCGTCGAGGGAGAAGAAGGAGAATACATTGCTTCGCTTATCGGACCGGCAACGCGGCCGGTTACCTATTCATGGGATTTTGGCGATGGGAACACGGGAACCGGAGCAACGGTCCGGCATCGTTACGCTGAAGAGGGCACCTATGTCATTACAGTGACGGCATCAAATGTACGCAGCAGCGATGAACGAAGTCTACAGGTAACTGTTGACAGACGAACTATTCCTGCGAGGATTGTCTCACTCAGCGCAGACGATACGACCCCGGAACCATATCAAACAGTTCAATTTACTGCGGAGGTTGAAGGTACGGAGCCAATCTCAATCGAATGGGATTTCGGCGATGGAACGACGTCGAACGAACTCCATACCCAGCATGCGTATGCTCAAGCAGGGGAGTACACAGTAACACTCACCGTTGATAACACCGAGGTTGCAGGAGAAGAGGGTGTCCATTCGCGAACTATAAATATCTCCGTACGCGAGCCGGAGATTATATTAGAGTTAGATACGATGGTGCACTTCAACTTCGATTCCGCGGTACTCCGTCCCGAAGCCAAACCGGTGTTGGATGAAGTAGCCGAGATACTACAAACGGATACCGGTATCATCCTCGCCGAGGTTGCAGGCCATACCTGCGATATCGGAACGGCAGAATACAACCAGGGCTTATCCGAGCGGCGCGCCCAATCAGTTGCTAATTACTTAATTGAACAAGGCATCGATGAAGACCGGTTGGTAGTCATCGGATTTGGAGAAGAAAGACCGAGGGTGCCGAACGTTTCAATCGAAAACCGGCAACAAAATCGAAGAGTGGTTATAACCGTTAAAGAACGCGACTAAACAGTATATAATTACTCTGTAGTATCGAGAAATCAATTCTTTACCCCGTGAAGTCTGTGCAAAACGGACTTCACGGGGTAATTATTTTGTCTCCAAGTTTTAATTTTTCAAAAACCTGTCAAAGAAATCACCCGCTGCTTCGAACGTACGCATCCAGTTTCTAAACAATAAAAAACTATGCACATCGTCGGGAAACACGAGCGTTTCAATGTGCGCTTGCCCGAGTTGTTGAAGTCTACGGACAAGATCGGTTGTCTGAATAAAATCAACGTTCCGGTCATCGTCTGCATGAATGAATAATACCGGCGACGTCCACTTTTCAATATCCGCAACGGGCGACGATTCATAGGCGAGTTGCTTCATCTCATCGAATATCGACCAACCGCCGCCGCTTCGACGCAATCCCCGCAACGACCAGTCATGCACACCGTGCAGATCGACGCCCGCAGCAAATATATCCGAGTTTCGGGCAAGACCAAGCGCAGTGAGATATCCACCATACGAACCACCCCAGAGTCCGATTCTATCCGCATCGACTTCGGGGCGTTCGCGTAAATATCCGGCGGCTGCAAGTATATCCTGATATTCCGATGCACCGCGCGGACCCTGATTTTCGGCCGTCCGGAATGCCGCGCCATATCCGATGCCCGCCCTGAAATTAACCGAAAGAACAACATAACCCTGCGAAGCAAGATACTGGTTGAATGCGTAATTATAATGATAGTACCCGCGATCATGCCACCCGAGATACATCTGACGCACGGGACCGCCGTGCATATAAATAACCGCCGGACGACCATCGCCATGTTGTGCATCTAAGGGCATGAATAACTGCGAGTGAACGGTTATACCATCGGCTGCCTGAAATATTACCTGCTCGGGTTCCACCTGCTCCTCCATCGGAAACTGCGGGGGAATCGAACCGGCAGCGAGTAATCGTATTTCACCGCTCTGCACGTTCATCACTGCAGGCAGGCCGGGCCGCCGGGCGGTTGACTGTATAAAAAATAGTTTGTCGCCGTCAGGTGATACTGCGGGACTCCATTCAATGCCGCTGCCGGGAGTGAGCAATTCGGGCATTCCGCCAGTAACCGGAACACGCCACAGATGCCTGCGATCGATATCGTCTTTATTCGAATTGAATATAACAATTTGTCCATCCGGTGAAACGGCTATATGCTCAACCTCATATTTGCCAAATGTTAAAGCAACGCTTTCCCCCGTTCCGATTGATACGGAGTACAGATGCATCCAACCCGTATGTTCGGAGTAGAACACAAGCCGGTCATCGTTCACCC
>PWTU01000546.1 GCA_003562775.1 Ignavibacteriales bacterium | reverse complement strand
GCAATGACGGTCGGTCGTATTTTGCGGATTTCGGCATCACCGGTGAGCACGCTCACACAGGTGATTACTCGTTGAAGCTTCACGGTCCTGTTGGCCGTCCGCGCGGCGAGTGGGTATGGTTTAGTGAGACGATAGAAATTCCTGCGGGCAGTGAAGGAAATCAGTATGTATTGAGTGCGTGGGTACGTACGGAGGATATCATTCCTGATTCGGTGTTTAATCCTGAATATGCATTAGGATTTACGTGGACGTGGCACACGGCGATGTTTGAGGACGGCGGTGGTTGGAATGAGGTAGCGGGCGCCGATTATCGTTTTGTGTTGACGCGTGAGACGACCGGCTGGACACAATATCAGGCGATAATGACCGTTCCACGTGACGATGTTCAGGCAGTATCGGTTCGTCTGCGTTCGTGGCACGATTGGACGGGAACGGCTTTCTTCGACGATGTGAAGATGGTCGAGATTATGGACGTTACTACTTCCGTCGATCGTGATCGCGATGGTTTGATAACCGACGCTATACCTAATCGTTATCAATTACTACAGAATTATCCCAATCCGTTTAATCCGATAACGACCATTGAATACCATGTTCCCGAAACCGGGACGGTAACAATAGAAGTATTTAATATGCTCGGACAAAAAGTGAGAACACTTGTCAACGAAGAGCAGCATGCAGGTCAGTGGCGGGTTATCTGGGATTCACGCGACGATTACGGTAGAGCAGTATCGTCGGGAATGTATATATACCGGTTTACCGCCGGCAATGCAATAATTTCCAAAAAAATGTTGCTTCTCAAATAAAGTTACAATAATTTAATAGATAGATGCACCGGCTGCCGGAGCGTATGTCTCCGGCGCCGGTTCGTCTTTTGTATCAAATAAATCAATGATTGTTGGGTGTGATGGTTATGAGACTTCGGCATCTGGTTGTATCTGTTCTGCTTGGTTTAATTTTATTTGTACCTTATGCACACCTTACCGGACAGACCACCGGTAAAATTTCCGGCGCCGTAAAAGATGCAAAAACCGGAGAACCGCTGATAGGAGCGAATGTCCTGATAGAAGGCACGACTATGGGGAGCGCAGCAAATATGAACGGACACTTCGATATATTGAATGTGCCTCCCGGAACGTATATTGTTCGAGCTTCTATGATCGGTTATCAAACGGTGCGTATGACCGAAGTGCGTGTATCGCTTGGTTTAACGACCGAGCTTGAATTTCAACTTCCGGACGCTGCGATTGAGTTAGGCGAAGAAATCGTTATTACTGCCGAACGGCCGCTCGTTCTTCGCGATCTGACGGCTACATCTTCGAGAATTAGCGCAGATGAAATACGTGTTTTGCCTGTCGAGAACCTTCAATCTCTTATCAATCTCCAGGCGGGAGTTGTGGACGGTCATTTCAGGGGCGGTCGTCACGGTGAAGTACTGTATTTGATAGACGGTATTCCGGTCACAGATATGTATACGGGCAGTGCCGGATTAATGCTTGAAACGAACGCCATTCAGGAACTCGAAGTAATCAGCGGTACGTTCAATGCGGAATTCGGTCAGGCAATGTCCGGCGTAGTGAATCAGGTTACACGCGAAGGACGGGATATTTATGAAGGCGAATTCTCGTTTAATGTAGGCGATTACTTCAGCAGAAACGATGATTTGTTTTCTAATCTCGGGTCCATTCGACCGTCTAATTACTATGACGTGCAGGGTAGTTTGAGCGGTCCGGTAGAGTTTGTTCCAAATACATATTTTCTTTTGACCGGCCGGGCACATTATAATGAAGGCCATCTCTACGGAAAGCGAATATTCCTTCCACGCGATTCATCGGATTTTAGATCTAATAATCCGGATGAATGGTATATTCAACAATCGGGCGACGGACGGTATGTCCCCCTCAATTTTGAAGACCGGGCATCGATTCTCGGTAAGATAACAATCCGTCTCTTCGGTTCCGATAAGGCCGATATTCAATATATGCATCAACGGAGGGATTACCGGCATTACGATCACCGGTATAAATATAATCCGGACGGAACGTATAATTATTTCGACAGAGGTAATCTTGTTAATGTATCATATACCCGCGTCTTCAGTCCGTCAACCTTTTCGGTTATACGCGGTTCGTTTTTCAGCAACAATCAATCTTCTTATGTCTATGAGGATCCGTACGATTCGCGGTATCCCGATTACCGGCGAAGGCAGCAAACGAGCGGTGCTGCGTTCCTTACAGGTGGAGCGGAAGATCTCTATTCAAATCGCGAGACACGGTATCTCACACTACGTACGGAGTTAACAAGCCAGATTACACAGCATCATCAGGTAAAGGTCGGATTCGATTTTCGCCAACACCGGATCAGGATAAACAATTTCGGTATCCGGAACGATCAATCAACCGGTTTTAAACCGGAGCCGGTCTATTTCGGCCGATCACATTTTGCAAATACCATACTCCGCCCGGTCGAAATTTCGGCGTACATTCAGGACAAAATGGAGTATGAAGCGATCATCGCAAATATCGGGGTGCGGTTTGATTATTTTGATCCCAGTGCGAACCTGCTTCTCGAACCACTTCATCTTGGACGCGATAAAGTTTTGGAGCCGACCGTTTCAGAATATCAGATAAGCCCGAGGTTCGGTATTGCCTATCCGATTACGGATCGCGGCGTTATGCATGTTGCATACGGGCATTTCTTCCAGGTTCCGTTATTCGATCTGTTGTATTTAAATCCTGAATACAATATAAATGCAACCGATCCTTTTCAGGTTGGCAACCCGGGACTGAAATCGCAGCGGACAGTTCAATATGAAATCGGCCTTCAGCAGGAACTAACACAGGATATCGCACTATATGTTACGGCATTTTACAAGGATATGAGAAACCTCATCGGCACGGAGGTTTTCGATATCGGAAATGGAAATAAATATTCTCAATATGTAAACAGAGATTACGGTAATTCGCGCGGTTTTATAGTGTCATTCAGGAAACGCCACTCATACGGGTTTTCTGCTACAATAGACTATACGTTCCAGATAGCGCGGGGAAATGCATCGGACCCGAACGATGTTTTCCTTGATAACATAACCGACCCGCCGCGTGAAAGTCAGAAGCAGCTTGTTTCGCTCGATTGGGATAGACGTCACTCGCTTAATTTCTCCGGCACCGCCGGAGAACCCGGGAATTTTACCGTTACAATTTTAGGGTCTGTCTATTCCGGACTTCCATACACGCCTTCATTATTCGGATCGCGTCTTGGGAGAATGAACAGTCAGAATAGACCATGGAATATTAACGTAGATTTATATGCACAGAAAAATTTCGATATATTCGGTTTACCGATAAATGTATTTTTTAAGATATATAATATATTCGATCGTCTGAATGAGCTTGAGATTTTCAGTGATTCGGGGCGTGCAAACTATAGTGTGGAACAGCAGTTTACTTCTCAGCCGCGTGGTATTAATACCGTTGAAGAGTATTATACCCGTCCGGATTTTTATTCCACACCCAGGCAAATACTTTTCGGTTTTGGTGTATCTTTATGATTGTATGCGGAGGATTGAGTTATGAAGATGTATAAAGCATCTCGTATGAACACAGCTTGGTGTATTACAATTTTAATTTCATTCATCGGTTTTACAACGGGTACTCTGTTCGGACAAATCCCTGACCGCCTTATTCCGGATCGATTTATCGATCCGAACAAAGGAAGTATTGAATATACCAAACGCGGAATTATGGACGGCAACATGGTCCGGACCATATTTTTTAATCACGGCGAGATTGCTCATTGGCCGGATAGTCCGTCGGGAGAATGGCCGAAAGGAACCGGACAAACGTATGTCGATGGTGTAGCGGTTATCGTGCAGGCAAAGGTGCCGGCAGAGCACCCCTACAATAACGAGGGGAAAACCATTTACCCCCTTCAAACAAATTATCGGGAATTTATTAAAAAAGATCCGGTCACCGGTGTTCCGTGGGGTTGGGCGCCGTTACCCGGGTATGCAAACCACGCCCAAAACCTGCCGGCGCTCAGCAACAATTCAAACACCTGGCCGTTCACCTGGCCCGACAGATCGGCGGAATGGGACGGCTTGTGGAACGGATACTTCGGCAGAGGAATCCACAACGCACAGCTTGAAACTTATTTCCGGATGGACGATGCACAAGATCAAATGTATGACTATCTTCCGGATCCCGACGACCCGGAACGGGGAGGGTTGGGCATGCAGGTTGCAGTGCGGGGATTACAATGGAATAACGTGCTCGCACAGGACGTGATATTCTGGTTGTATGAAATTACAAACGTTGGAAAAACCGATTATGAAGAAACGTTATTCGGACAATATGTTGACTGGGGAATAGGCGGAAACCAGGCATCCGAAACCGATGCGGGTGCCTGGGATAAGGAACTCGACATCGCATATGCCTGGGACATCATCGGTATCGGTATGCACGATGGTATCCGGTGGTCGCCGACGGGCGTTGCCGGATATGCATTCCTCGAAAGCCCCGGGTTGCAGAATAATCAGGATAACGACTGGGATGGCATTGTCGATGAGTCCCGGTTTAATATTGCAGAAACACTACTTGAAGGTCGTGACAACATCATCGCATATATGGAAGCCAATTATGATATAGATCGCTTTTTCCGTTTTTATGGATATGAGGATTGGGACGACATTCCCGCTGTTCAACAGGAATACTGGTGGATTGAGGATGAGAATGCAAACTGGAGAGGTTTTACCGATTTGAACGGGAACGGCATCTGGGATGAAGGTGAACCGTTGAATGACGATGTCGGAAGCGACGGTCTCGGCCCGTTTGACGAGGGGTATGTAGGTCCGACGCCGGACGGGACGCAAGGCAATGCACGCCCTGATCAGGGTGAACCGAACTTTGGAGTGCTTGATCCGTTCGAATCAGATCAAATCGGTTTGACGGGTTTTCATATTTTTCCGGTGCACTTCTACCAGCTTATTAATGACGAACAGAACTGGCATGCATTATCCACCCCGATCGACTGGGATAAGGAAATCGAGCAGCTTGACAATGTAAATCTCGGAATGTTTTTCTCTTCCGGCTCGCGCCGCGTTGGAAATCTCGGTGGAACGTTGTTCCCGATGCATTCGCTTGATACAGAACGTTTTTCAATGGCTTTGTTGTTCGGCATGAATCGCGACGACCTATTCCGGCGGACGAGAACCATCCGGCAAATTTATAACGCCGGGTATCGTTTCGCCGAACCGCCCGATAAACCGACGATGGTTGCGGTTCCCGGAGACGGGAAAGTCACGTTGTACTGGGATGAACTTGCCGAACAATCGTATGATCGTTTTCTGCAAGAGCATGATTTTCAGGGCTACAGGGTATATCGAAGCACCGAACCCAGCTTCCTTGAGAATATGATCATCACCGACGCATTCGGCGCCCCGATTTATCGTGAACCGATTGCGCAGTTCGATTTGAAAAACGGGATAACCGGATTGCATCCGATCGATATACAAGGTGTAAAATATTATCTCGGAAGCGACACCGGTTTGGAACATACGTATGTGGATAACAATGTACAAAACGGGCAAACATATTATTATGCCGTTGTATCATACGATTACGGATTTGTTACGACTACCCGCCTCGGAGAAATTGAAGGAATTCCGCCGACGGAATGCACGGCAATAATCGACGTCGATGTCAGCGGCAATGTAAGAACCGACATCAATACGGCGGTAGTAACTCCGCGAACCCCTTCTGCCGGATATGTTCCACCGCAACTCGACGGACCGATTATGCACCCCGGCCCCGGCACCGGACGCATCGATATTCGTTTTCTTGATCCGAATGAAATAGTGGATGGGAATGTCTACCAGATAACCTTCCGTAATGAATCCCGTTTCCAGAATAATCCGGAACCGAGCTATTCAATGATAGATGTATCAAAAGATACGGTGCTCATTGAGGACAGGATCATTGATCTGCAGGGGCAGGAAATGCCGATTGTCGATGGATTTACCGGATACATTTATAATGATACACAGGTTAATATTATCGAAGAAAAGACAAATTGGGTGCAAGGGAATGGCCGTCCGCCTGCAGATGCCCGGGTATCGGGAAGATTTAGCGTATCGAATGTTCGGTATCCTGCCGATTTCGAGGTTCGTTTCTACGATGAGGTTGTAGATACTTCACTTCAGGGATTTACTTTCCCCGCGCGCCCGGCTGTACCGGTTAATTTCACCGTATGGAATGTTACCGAAGATAATAAAGCCAAATTCTGGTTTTACGGTTCAAACCCGCCGTACTTCTCACCGGGAGACAGTTTGATTATCGTTTATGGCGATAGTCTCGGCAAGGCGCCGGTAAGCAATGCATACAGAACTTCGTGGCGTTTTCATGTAAGAAAAACCGATGAAGATGGAAATGAAGCAGCCCCTCCACAAGCCGGCGATGTGTACCGGATATCTACATCGAAGCCGTTCCGCACCGGTGAAGCAATGCAATTCCACGTTAAAGGCGCGGAGGTGGACGTTGAGCTTGCACAAAATTCCCTCGACCGGGTCGCAGTCGTCCCGAATCCATATGTCGGCGCAGCGTCGTGGGAGCCGAGACTCTTGTTCAGAACCGGCAGAGGGGAACGAAGAATTTATTTCATTAATCTGCCGCGGATGTGTACGATCAGGATTTATACCTTAAGCGGGCATCATGTACAAACATTGCATCATGATTCGACTGCCGATGACGGAGAGATACCATGGGATCTTCTGACGAAAGACGGCATGGATTTAGCGTATGGAGTATATATTTACCATGTAGAAGCGCCGGGCATCGGTGAAAAAATCGGTCGCTTTGCGATAATTAAGTGAACTTTGATTGAGGGTGGTTACAATGAAAACTGTATATAGTATGATACTATCGGTCTTGCTGTTCGGGACACTTCAGCTCGAAGCACAACCGACGGGACGTAACGTATCAAAGGCCGGGACATCCGCTGCTACGTTTCTTCAAATACCCGTCGGTGCCCGCGGTATCGGCATGGGTGGGGCGTTTGTCGGTACGGCAGACGATATCACGAGTTTATACTGGAATCCCGCCGGCGCGGCTCGCTTGCAAAACCGGGAAGTTATGTTCAGCCATATCGACTGGATCGCCGATGTTAATTTCGATTACGGGGCGGTCGGCATTCCGCTCACATCGATCGGTACGATAGGATTGAGCTTTACATCGGTATCGATGGATGAGATGCTTGTACGAACCGTTGAACGCCCGGATGGTACCGGTGAAATGTTCTCCGCCGGAAGCATTGCTATCGGATTACATTATGCGAGGAATCTCACCGAAAGATTTTCGATCGGTTTCACGGCGAAATATATTCATGAACATATCTGGGATATGAACGCACAGGGATTTGCACTGGATTTCGGAACGCTCTTTACAACGGATTTTTTGAACGGTATGCGGATCGGTGCGGTGATTACTAATTTCGGAACCGATATGCAGTTATCCGGCAGAAACACTTTGCAGTATGGAAGAATTGACGACAGGAAACAGGGAAGCAGCGAGCGAATTCCGTTTCATATCGAAATGGAAAAATGGCCGCTCCCCCTGAATTTCCAATTTGGAATTGCAACGGATTTAGTGCGTAACGATGTACATTTGCTAACCGTAGCGGTCGATGCATTACATCCGAGCAACAATTTCCAGAGTATAAATATCGGGGGTGAATACGGTTTTCAAAATCTCATATTTTTGAGAGGAGGATTTCACTCGTTGTTCCTCGAAGAGAGCGAAGGAGGACTGACATTAGGCGTCGGTTTACTGGCGGATATGTTCGGCGGCAATGTGAAAAGCCGTGTCGATTATGCCTATCGGGATTTCGGGAGATTACGTGAAGTACATGTTTTTAATGTGTCGGTGTTATTTTAATGTCAGGATTTCATAAAGAACAGATCGCGCATACCTGCATTCTTTGTTTTCTTTCTTTTCTTTTGCTGATCCCCGCTTGCAGGAAGGATGACGATGCACGAGTGTTGTCGCGCGATGGTATAGTTACACTTACGTATTGGCCAGCTCCAAACCCGCAGGAAATGGAGCTTGCCGATAGTCTCGTTCGGGTATGGAATCGGAATAACCCGACTGTTCGTGTTAGAATGCAGGCGATACCCGTCGGACAATCGACAGAAGAAGTATTGCTCGCAGCAATTGCTGCAAACACTACCCCCGATATATGTTCCAACATCTGGCCCGGAGCGTTGTTCGATTACACGCGTGCGGGAGGACTCATTGCGCTCGATTCATTTGCCGATTTCGATTCGGTTATGGCGCAAAGGATGTCCGTTGAATTACTCGAATCGTTTCGTTCCGGGGACGGGCGCTTTTATCAAATACCCTGGAAAACCAATCCCGTGATGATGATTTATAACGTCCGTATGCTTCGTGAGATGGGATATGAAGCACCGCCTTTGACCTACAGCGAGTATATCGATGTCGGAAAGAAGGTGCGTGAACACTTCGGCGATCGGGTTTGGATGGGACAGCGAGACATACGGCCGATCTGGTGGCAGCGTTTTTTTGATTTCTATCCCCTGTATCTTGCGGCATCGGGAGGGGAAACCCTTTTCAAAGACGGCGAGATAAATTTTGTCAATGAATATGCTGAAGAAGTGTTGACATTTTTCTATCGTATTTATGCCGAAGGAATTTATCCGCGAACGTTTACACATACGCGCGATCCGTTTCTTATGGAAGGCACCGTTACAAATTTTGCGGGTCCGTGGCAGATTCCAACCGTACAGCGATATGCACCGCACATTGAGATCGGCGTCTCAACCATACCAGTTCCCGATGACCACGAGGGGCCGGTGTTTACGTATGGTGATTATAAAAATATATCCATATTCAGTTCAACAGATCATCCCGATGAAGCGTGGGAATTTGTGAAATTTCTGATAGAAGCGGAAAACGACCTGCTTCTTCTTGAGATTGCGAATCAGATACCCGCCCGGGATGATCTGTTAATTAATCCTCTTTTCGAAGAATATTTTGCGCTAAATCCGAATATAGTCATATTTGCAGAACAAGTGCCGTATACACGCGGTGTCGATGCAATTCCCGGCTTAAAAGAGATATTCGATGCGATCTCTCAGGAGTATGAAGCGAGCGCCGTTTATGGAAGAAAAGATCCGGCGAAAGCGTTATCGGATGCAGCAAGACGAACCCGCATTATCCTGGATTGGATACAATGAAGCTATTGAATACCTTTATCCTGAAGTACAGAGAGAGCGAAAGAGGGGCATTTCTATTTATTCTCCCGTATCTCATATTTTTCTCGGCATTTGTTGCATACCCGTTAATATTTTCATTCGTACTTATTTTTCATAGATGGAATATAGTAACACCGATGGAATGGATAGGAATCGGAAACCTGGCGCGGCTGATACAGGACGATCTTTTCTTTAAAGCCATCGGTAACACGCTGTTATTTCTTTCCATCCATATCCCGCTGCAGATACTCGCCGCGCTTATGTTTGCCCTTCTGCTATATTCCAAAATTAAAGGCCGCGGTTTCTTCAGGTCGGTCTATTTCTTTCCCTTTGTCGTGTCGGGCGTGGTTGTGACGATTATCTGGATGCAATTGTATTCATACGAAGACGGTGTGTTAAACACTATTGTTATGTGGCTCGGGTTTGATCGTATTCCCTGGTTAGTAGATCCTTCATTCGCGATGCCGTCCATAGCATTGATGGCTACCTGGAAAAATGTGGGACTCTATATTATTTTATTTCTTGTCGGATTACAAACGATCCCGTCTCAGCTTTATGAAGCGGCGAATATAGACGGAGCGTCGAAATTCCGGCAATTCAGACACATAACGCTGCCGATGCTCAATCCGACAATCGTGATTGTCTTTGTATTATCGACGATCGGCGGTTTTTCGTTATTTATCGAACCGTACGTGATGACTGGCGGCGGTCCGATGAACAGTACTCTCTCGGCAATGCTGTATATTTATAATCAGGCGTTTAATTTCAGTCATATGGGGTATGCGGCCGCGCTCGGATTTGTGTTTGCAATAATTATTCTTCTGGTTGTACTCTTGCAGCGCAAGGTAATTGAGACCGAGGTGTATACATGAAAACCGGCTTCCGGTACATACTGCTTTTTATCGGCGTTGTCGTTTTCGGGTATCCGTTTTTATGGATGATTACCGCTTCGTTGAAACCGGAGATGGAAATCGGTTCGCTTTCGCTGTGGTCGTCAAACTTTTTGTTTGATAATTACCGGTTTGTACTCGACACGATACCGATAACACGGGCTTTTTTAAACAGCATGATCGTATCGCTGTCGGTTACGGTTTCGGTTCTCGTGTTCGGTTCGATGGTCGGCTTTGCATTGTCGAAAATGCGGTTCATCGGTCGGGAACTGTTATTTTTAATTATATTATTTACCATGATGATACCGTTTCAGATTACCCTCATACCGCAATATATTTTGATGGTATGGTTAGGATGGACCGATTCGTATCTCGGTCTAATTGCTCCGTCGCTAATGACTGCGTTCAGTGTATTGCTCTTCAGACAATTTTTT
>PWTU01000242.1 GCA_003562775.1 Ignavibacteriales bacterium | reverse complement strand
GCATTCCCTGACAGCTTCATCGATGGATAATTGAAACACTCCCGGCATCGATGAAACAGGTTTGCGTACTTTGTTGCCCGGCACAATAAACAGGGGATAGACGAAATCGTTTACCGTTAACTCGGTTTCCCGTACCATTGAGCGTAAAGGTTCGGTCATACGGAGGCGGCGAAAGCGACGGGTGATATTTTTATTTTTACTCATTTTTATCATTTGTATGTTTATTGCCTGTGTCGATCCACTTTTTAACTTTTTTTATTATTGTATACGCATACTCGGCATCTTGCCTATCCGGTTCACCTTTAGGCAGTAATCCGACATCAGGTGGATATCTCGATTCTATATAGACTGATTTTAAAAATACAATTTCATTTTTTGTTAGCGGGACTTTGAAACCTTTTTTATCAACGAGTTTAGTGTTTTTCATAGAGAACCTTTCCGTGACTCAGAACGTCGCGTATAAATCCGCTGCCCCTTTTTTTCAACATTGCAAATTCTTGAGGCGTGTAGATAACCACATCTACCGGATACTCAGATTCAATAATTTTCAGAGCATCAACTCGCCTCCAGATAGGTCGCCTTCGTGTGTTCTTTACTAATAGAAGATCTATATCACTATCAAAACGGGTGGTACCTCGAGCGTGCGATCCAAACAGCAGTATCAAATCGGGTTTATAGTTTTTCTTTAATTGGTTAACTATTTTGTTTATTTCTTTTTGAATTGGTGTTTTCATTTGTTCAGAATTTTACTAACGAATTAATTAATTGACATACGATTTTTAGCCGTCATAAAGATATTTTCAAACATTTCCCTTGTCAATTTCCCGGTAAACGTATTTTGCTGACTTGGATGATACGATGCTACAAGATACAAATTTTCACGGATTTTTACCTGTTGTCCGTGTTTGAATTGCTGTTTTTTCGAAAATGTGTTCCAGTTGAGAATTTTTGAACATGTAATGACCGCATCGAATGCTATTTTTCCGAGTGCGATAATAACACGGATATTTGTGAGCAATTTCAGTTCTTGCAACAGATACGGACGGCAATTCCCGAATTCATCTTTGGTCGGTTTATTTGCCGGAGGTGCGCATCTCACCGCGGCTGTTATGTAACAGTTTTGTAGTTCCATGCCGTCGTCTCTCGATAGAGATTCGGGTTGGCTTGCAAATCCGAATTTGTGAAGCGTACCGTAGAGCCAGTTGCCGCTCCGGTCGCCGGTGAACATACGTCCCGTACGGTTTGCACCGTGAGCTGCCGGTGCAAGCCCGACAAGCAGCAACTCTGCATTGATGTCTCCGAAGCCGGGCACCGGTTTACCCCAGTAATCCCACGCCAGATACTGACGGCGTTTGGCTGCGGCAACGGATTCGCGCCATTCGACCAATCGCGGACAACGTGTGCAGGAGATGACGGTATTGGTAAGCTCGTTTAGATTCTGAAATTGCGATGTAGTATTCTTACCGGGCATCACTCAAAGAAATTGCGTAGATGGGTGTTAAATTCTTCCGGATTTTCAAGATTGCTCAGATGCGCCGCTTCCGATATAATATGAATCTTTGCGTCGCGAATGTTATTTGCCATAGTTTTTGCAGCTGAGGGCGGGGTGAGCCGATCATATTCTCCCACGAGAATCAGTGTCGGAACTTGTATCTTGGAAAGTGTTTCCGTAGTATCCGTTCGCGCCGCGAGTGCAATAAGTGTACTGCATAAAGTATCGGGGGACGTGCTTTCGATCATAGATTGTATTTTGCGTACCGCTTGGGGATTTTTGTCCACTGAGGCAGGTGCAAAAACGGTTTTAAGAAAATTATCCGCAAATGTTTTCACCCCATCGTTTATTATCGTTCTTATAGAATCGGCTCGTTTAATTTTTGCTTCATTGGTATCTGCCTCGCTTTTAGTATTGCATAGCGCAAGGGATAGAAATCGATCCGGTTCGCGTTCGATTCCCCGCAATGCGATATACCCTCCCATCGATAAGCCCACAATATTTGCCGAATGTATGCCGAGATAATCCATCAAAGAAAACAGATCATCGACCAGAAAATCTATGAGGATATTGCCGTTACCCAGGGGGCTGTTTCCATGACCCCGGACATCGTACGCAATGACCCGGTGTGTATCGGCGAGTAGTTTGATTTGTTCATCCCACGTAGAATGATTGAACGGGAAGCCATGAATAAAAATTACCGGCGATGCATGTTCGACACCGCTGTCAGTATAGTAAAGCTCCGAATTATTGATTGATACCGTCGGCATTGAAACAGGTCTCCTTATATTGGTGAACGTAGTAGTATAAAATAAATATGCCCGACGTCAGCAATAAAATATCAATGACGCCGGGCGGGTTAATCATTAAAACGTTATTTACTTCCGATTCTCGATATCCACATATTTGCGGCTTTCTTCGCCGAGGAATATCTGACGCGGACGTGCAATTCTCCGGTCCGGGCCGTCAAGGAATTCAAGCCATTGAGCCAGCCAGCCGGACGTTCGCGGTATTGCAAATAAGACGACGAACATATCGGTGGGGAATTTCATTGCCTGGTAGATAAGGCCCGAATAAAAATCGACGTTCGGGTATAATTTTCGGCTCACGAAGAAATCATCCTCCAGTGCTATCCGTTCGAGCTCGAGCGCGATATCAAGCAACGGGTTTTTACCGGTCACCTCGAATACTTCGTCTGCCATTTTTTTAATGATCTTGGCTCTCGGGTCGTAGTTCTTATAGACGCGATGGCCAAATCCCATAAGCCGGAAGTCGCCCGCTTTTACACGTTTAATATACTCCGGGACCTTTTTAATATCGCCGATTTCCGCCAGCATTCTCAACACCGCTTCATTTGCGCCGCCGTGCAATGGACCGTAGAGTGCAGCCGCTGCGCCTGCCGTTGCAACGTATGGATCGGCGTTCGAACTGCCGATGCTTCGCATTGCATTGGCGCTGCAGTTTTGTTCGTGATCGGCGTGGAGGATGAACAGCACATCCAATGCCTTTTCAAGCACCGGGTTCACCTTATATTTCGGCTCGCTCATTTTAAACAGCATGTTCAGAAAATTACCGGTGTAACTAAGGTCATTATCGGGATACACGTAGGGGAACCCCATTTTATGACGGTACGCATATGCTGCCAACGTAGGCATTTTACCGATGAGCCGATGAACCTGGTGCAATCGTGTATCGGGATCGTCTACTTTTTTCGATTCCGGATATAACGTAGAGAGAGCTGCAACGGTACTGACAAGCATGCCCATTGGATGCGCATCGTATTGATATCCATTCATGAACGTTTTAACGTTTTCATGAACGAATGTGTGATTGGTGATATTATATACCCACTCCTCATATTGTTTCTTCGTGGGCAATTCACCGAATAGTATGAGGTAAGCCGTTTCCAGATAATTGCTCTTCTCCGCAATCTGCTCGATGGGATATCCGCGGTAACGCAAAATCCCCTTTTCTCCGTCTATGTATGTAATTTTACTTTTACACGATGCGGTATTAGTAAAGCCGGGATCGTATGACATCATTCCGAAATCGTTGTCCTCTACCTTAATCTGCCGCAAGTCCATTGCTTTAATGGTATCATGCTCTATAGGTATCTCATACGATTTGCCGGTTCTATTATCGGTAATAGAGAGCGTTTCTTTACTCATTTTTTATTTCTCCTATGGTTTGGATTCAGGTTGGTACAGCGTATTTGTGTATATTATTCCAATGAATAGTACAATAATGACTGTTATAAAATTTGCGGCGTTATTGTTACATCTAAAAGACAGTTTCTGCTAATTTCTCCAGTTCAACGGAGGAATCTTTTTCAACATCAGCATGTAAACTGTTTCCGTGTGCATCCATAGTAACGATAGCAGGAAAATCTTTTATTTTGAAATGCCACATCGCTTCCGGTATGCCAAATTCGTCGAGGAAATCGACCCCGGTAACATCTTCAATACATTTGACGTAATATTGTGCTGCGCCGCCGATCGCATTGAGATAGACAGCACCAAGGTCTTTCATCGCTGCGAGGGTTTTCTTACCCATGCCGCCTTTTCCTATAACCATACGAATGCCGAATTTCTTAATAACATCTCCTTGATACGGCTCTTCACGGATACTTGTGGTCGGACCGGCCGCGTTGACCGTCCACTTTTCGTTTTTCTTAAGCATAACGGGTCCGCAATGATATATCGCGGCGCCGTTGAGATCGATCGGAGAATCGTTTTCTACAAGATATGCGTGTAACGCATCGCGCCCGGTGTACATCGTACCGTTCAGTAATACTATATCGCCGACCTTCAGTTTACGAATTTGTTCTTCGGAAACCGGTGTTGTAAGCCGGACTTCTTTACCGGTGAGCGGTACGCCCGCTGTACGAGCCAATTGTTTATAATCCGCCTCTTTATCTTTATATAACCAGCGTTTGATTTCTCCGGTTTTTGCATCAAGAATGATGCCGAGCCGGCGAAAAGCCCAGCAGTTATACGCAACGGAAACAAAGTAACTTGCAGGTAAACGGTTGAGTGCTCCGATCTTGCAGCCAATGAGCGTCAAGTTTCCTCCGAATCCCATCGTGCCGATATTCAGCGTGTTGCCTTTTTCCATTATGTAATCTTCGAGTTTACGAAGATCGGCAATCGGATTCGTGTCATCGAGTGTTCTGAACAATTGTTTCTTTGCGTGTTCATAGCCACTTGTCCGGTCGCCTCCAATGCAGACGCCGAGAACCCCGACACTGCATCCCTGACCTTGCGCCTGCCATATAGCGTGGAGTATACACTTTCGAATGCCGTCCAGATTGCGACCGGCTTTGCCGAGATGGGGCAGCTCCGCAGGTAGTGAGTACTGAATGTTTTTGTTCTCGCAACCTCCGCCTTTTAAAATGAGTTTTATTTCAATCTCATCCTGATGAGTCCATTGTTCGAAATGAATAACCGGCGAGCCCGGCCCGAGATTGTTGCCGCTGTTTTTTCCGGTGATCGAGTCGACTGAGTTGGGACGCAGTTTGCCGTCCCTGGTAGCTTGTTGGATTGCTTCTTCAATAGCGTTGATTATTTTTAATTGATCGGCGCCGACCGGGGTATGAATGTAAAATGTCGGCAATCCCGTATCCTGACAGATCGGTGCGACGCTCTCGCTTGCCATATCTACATTTGTTGCGATGGTATTGAGCGCAAGTGCGGACTGTGAATCCGGAATCTCGGTATCCATCGCCTGTGAAAGCGCCTGGCGTACGTCTGGCGGCAAATTGGACGATGTTTCACTTATTAGTTTGTATAGACTCTCTTGAAGATTTGAATGATTCATGGCTTCTCCTGGATGGTCGTATCATTAATCTGAAAAGTATACTTATTTTGTAATATCATGAAATCTCTTGAGAACTTCAAGTCATACCGTTATTACCGGTTCACTTGTCTCGTCGCTCATATATGCTCTTGCCATGCGGGGAGTATTGAAAGCAACGCCGAACTTGCCTTCTTTCGTCAGAACGATTACCCCGCCGTATCCCTCGACGCGAGAATGCAATATTGAAATGCCATGCTGCGCTGCATCTTCGGGCGTCATCTTCAACATATCGATTGCATCGATGATGGATTTGGCAAGGACGACTTTAATGATTGCTTCACCCCATCCGGTTGTCGAAACGCCGCCGACGGAATTAACCGCGTACGTTCCGCACCCGATAATGGGTGAATCGCCTACACGACCGGGGTATTTATTCGGTGTGCCGCCGGTTGATGTCCCGGATGCGATATTACCCTGATCGTCAAGCGCAACGCAGCCGACCGTATCGCGCGGATGAGCACTGCCGGCGAACGCCTCTCTGCCGGAATATGCCGGTCGTGTTTGGATTTCTTTCCATCGTTCGAATTCACGCCCGACAAGTAAATCGTCCGCGCCGCAAAAAGGAATTCCCTGATCACGGGCGAATCGCATCGCTCCGTCGGAGACGAGCAACACGTGTTCACTTTTATCCATTACTGCGCGTGCAAGTGTAACCGGGTGTAGAATATTGCGGACGGCTGCGACGGCGCCGGCGCGCATCGTTCTTCCGTCCATTATGCTTGCATCAAGTTCGATCTGTCCCGCCATGTTTACAAACGACCCGCGTCCTGCATCGAATGTCGGGTCGTCTTCCATTATGTTAATTGCCGCTTCGACTGCATCGAGCGCAGTTCCGCCGTTAGTGAGGATTTTCCAACCGGCGGATAATGCTTTCGATACGCCGTTTCGGTGATCGTCAAGCATATCGTCCGGTATATCCCACGCTCCGCCATGTACGATGATTGATTTCATTATGTGTGTATCAATATTAATATAGACAAAATGATTTAATGACAAAATAATTTAATATTACCCCTTTTGTACGATTATATCGACTGTCCGGCGGGCGCTCGTAACGCAATCGCCGACCGAGATACCGCCTCGATAGTTCGCACATAAATACACGCCCGGATGTGATTGTTCGAATTGTTCGATCCGTTCAGTGGTCTCTGCGTAACCAAGTTTGTACTGAGGAATGGCACGTTTCCACTCTTTAAGATAATAAAAATCCGGTTCTTCCGATACACCGAGTATTGATGCAATCTCATCATGAACGATATCTCGTAACGTAGCTTCATCATGGTCGGTTACTTCCGGCTGACGCGATCCTCCGACGAAGGTGGTAAGTGCTGCGTATCCGTCCGGCGCCCTTTTGGGAAAAATAGTGGACGACCAGATCGTACCGAGAATCCTGCGTCGTTCCTTTGCCGGTATCAGATATCCGAACCCGTCAAGCGGCTGTGAGATGACATCGGTTTTATATCCGAGGAATACCATTGTGACCGGCGGATAATAAATTTTTGATAATATGTCGCTTATCGATGAGTCGATCGTTGTTAATAAATGTGCCGCGTGGTGAGCCGGAACGGAGAGTATTATCTGCTGTGCCGAATATTGTTTTTTCCCTTCAGTTGTTTCTGCAGTAACCGTGAATCCGTGTTTCTCCTTATTGATTGAGTCCACCTTCGCATTCAGGATGAGACGGTCACCGAGTACACTGCCGAGTGCATTCGAGAATGTATCCATACCGTCGATAAAGGAAAACATTTTTGCGCTCTGCTTGGATTGCTCGGCTCGTTGTTTCCTTTCTTTTCTCCCTTTAATCGTTCCTTTAATCAATCCGCCGTAAACTTCTTCGAGACGGTAAAGTTTCGGAAACGCAGATCGTACACTCAATTCTTCCGGGTTACCGGCATACACACCCGCTACAAAGGGATTAATTGCATAGTCAAGGAATTCCCTCCCGAGACGCCGTTCTACAAACTGTGCAATTGACTCCTCTCCGTTTGCACGCCCGATGAACGGCTCTTTCAATAACCGTAGTTTGCCTTTTGTGCTCCATAATTTAGTTTTTAAAAAAGCACCTGGCGACATCGGAATAGCATGAAGTTTGCCGTTACGCAGGATGTATCGCTTGTTAGAGTTTTCGTTTGCATATACGCGCCGGTCGATAATACCGAGTGAATGGAACAGTTCATTAAAAAGCGGCGTCGTTTCGAGTGAGCTGTTCGGGCCGGTGTCGATGAGATAGCCGTCTTTCCGGACGGTTTTCATCGCTCCGCCGGGCGCAGCATCGCGTTCCAGGACTATTACATTGTAATTTTCCTGCGTAAGCCAGTAGGCAGCGCAAAGTCCGGAAATACCGCCGCCGATTACAATACACGATCTATCTGTCGGTTTCATAAGTTATGATTCATGTTACCTTGTATCCGGCGATTCATCGACGGATATATAATCAGGTCCTTTGCCGGGTCGTTTTAATGTGGGGGATTGGAGTGTGATGAACTCCCATTCTTCATCGGTTGCTTCATATCCGTGCGGACAGCCCTTTGTCGCATAGGCCACATATCCCGGCGGCAGATCGTATTCATTGCCGTCGAGTATCACACGTCCGGTGCCTTTCATGGAGATGATTAACGTTTCGGAATTCTGGTGGATGTGATTTTTTATGCGCTCTCCCGGCTTCATGTGTAAATACCTGAAATCGATATCGGGCATTGTATTCGCCGGAGTCATGTTGCGGAACCAGTGAACTTTTCCCTTCTGGGGTTCTAATGATTCTATGGAATAAACTTTAAAACGTTCCATACATTAAGTCCTCGCCGTTTGATATTCTGGATGTATTTCCTTCTTTTGAACAGCCGACAGTGTAAGGTCGGCAAGTGCTTTTATATACTGAGGGTGATCGTTGAGTGCAGGCATCACCTCGAATTGTTCGATGCCATGTTCTTCTGCAATCTCGCGCACTTCGACGTCAAGCTCGAACAGCGTCTCGATATGCTCCGAAACAAATGCAACCGGGATGATGAGCATATGTTGAACGCCCTCTTTTGTCAGACGTTCAACCGTGTCGTCTGTAAAAGGTTCCAGCCATTTCTCGGGACCGACCCTGCTCTGAAAGCAAAGGGTATGATTATGCGTGTACCCTCCGTTACGCATGATTGCTTTTACGGAATCTTCAATTTGATATTTATACGGATCGCCTTTTCGGACAAGTTTTGTCGGTGTACCGTGTGCACTGAATACAAGATGCACCTCATTGCGTTTATCCTCCGGGAAGCGATCGAGCCCCTCATTGATCCTATCGATAAAAGATGCAACAAAATCCGGATGGGTCGGATATTCGCGTATAAGTTGTACGTTCCAGTGTTCAACATTTTCGCGTTTTACTGCACGATTCCACTCGTTCACGCTCGATCCGGTCGTCGATACAGAGTAGTGCGGGTAGAGCGGAAGGAGAATGATATCGCTGATACCGTCTTTTTTTAATTCCTGAATTGCCTCGTCGGTAAACGGTTTCCAGTACCGCATTGCGATAACGACCCGGGCGTCGATGGACTTATTCAATTGTTCTTCGAGCGCATTCGCTTGCGCCTGAGTAAGTTCCAGAATAGGGGACTTACCTCCCATGTGATGGTAATGTTCACGTATTTTGGGGCTTCTTTTTTCGGCGATTATTTTTGCAAGCCGTTTCCGGAATAAAAAACTGAGCGGAAAGTTGATGATGTCCGGATCGCGAAATAAGTTATAAAGAAACGGCTCAACGGCGTCGAGCGAGTCGGGTCCGCCGAGCTGGAGTAGTACTATACCGTATTTTTTCATTATCCTACCGTCAATTTAAAAAAATAGATCTATTTATTAATTAGAAATATTAACACAATTATAATAAATGTTCTGTAAGGACGTTACACCGACAATCAATTTAGACACAACACCAAAAATTTTAATATTCATCACTATTTGTTCACATTACAAAAGTTACACGTTATTGTCGGTGTAACGTCCCTTTTATGTTAAAAAGGGTCACACCGTCCTTGAGAAAATCGGTTTCTCCTTAACAAGTGAATCGATATACGCATCAAAGCACATTGCAATATTGCGAACGATCAGGCGACCGTTCGGTGAAACGATGTAACGCCCGTTCTCTTTTTTTATAAATCCATCATGTATAAAATCCGATAATTTGACGAGCGAATCTTCGAAGTATTCATCGAAGTCGACGTCGAATTTTCTCTCAACGTCTTTCGGGTTAAGTTCAAAGTCGCACATTAATCGGGTTATTACAAACTTGCGGATGTGGTCGTCCGGCGTCATTCGATACCCCTGAAAGGTTGCCGGGCGCCCTTCGTCGATTGCTTTGTAGTATTCTTTGAGTGTCTTCTCATTTTGCGCATAGATCTCATTGAACTGACTGATCGACGACATACCGAATCCGTAAAGGTCACAGCCGGCTTTTGTCGAATACCCCTGGAAGTTGCGGTAGAGTGTATTGTTCCTCTGGGCGACGGCAAGTTCGTCGTCCGGCTTTGCAAAATGATCCATTCCGACATACCAGTAACCGGCGTCGCCTAATTTTTCCATAGTACTCTTCAGTATTGCAAGTTTCCGATCGGGCGACGGTAAATCGTCGGGTTTAATGAGCTTCTGATGTTTTTTCAACCACGGTACGTGTGCGTAGTTGAATACTGCTATTCGATCTGGAGAAATATCGATTATTTTGTCGACTGTAACATTAAATGATTCGACTGTTTGAAACGGAAGACCGTAAATCAGGTCGATATTGATCGATGAAAAACCGAGTTGCCGCGACCATTCGATAGTTTGCATTGTGATATCTTCCGGCTGGATACGGTTTACGGCTTCCTGAACCTTCGGGTTAAAATCCTGTACTCCCATGCTGACACGGTTGAAACCTGCCTCGCGTAAAGCGGCCATATGCTCATAGGTTAAACCTCTCGGATCTATTTCTACGCCCGCTTCGATATTCCGGTCGTACCGGAAATTCTTTATCAGGTGATTTGCGAGATCGTCGATCTCCCCGGGGTCGAGATAGGAAGGTGTTCCACCGCCCCAGTGAAGCTGCGTAACGACACGGTCGCCGGACAGGTGTTGCGTGACGAGATCGATTTCACGCTTCAGATATTCGTTGTATTCTTTAATTCTTTCACGGCTTCGTGTAACAATCATCGTACAGCCGCAGAAGTAACACAGCGTATCGCAGAAGGGGAGATGCAGATACAGGGACAAATCCGCTTTGCTATCGTTTTCATTTGTCCTTTTTATCTCTTCGATAAAATCTT
>PWTU01000324.1 GCA_003562775.1 Ignavibacteriales bacterium | reverse complement strand
CCGGTAACTCCCCACGTCCATTCAGCGACGGTCTCACCCCCATGGTAGATAACGAGATGATCGAAATCCACATATTCTATGTCGGGTTCTGTGGTTGAATCACAACCGATAAAGAAGAGAAAAGATGCAATCAAAATTATCGGACTCAACCTGACTATTCGTTTGTAGAGCATATTGCCTCCGATTTATATTTTTACGATTTCATAAATTCTAAATTTATAAATGTGAAGATGGAGTAATTAAAAATAATCAATCCTCACACAATGGGATTTATTTGACCAAAACCATTCTTCTTACTTCTACAAACCGATCTGACGGATTCTTAACTGGAATTGCCTCAAGCCGGTAGAAGAATACACCTGATTGGAGATTGATGGGAGTCCACTCAATTCTATGGAGCCCCGCATCCAATTGATTGTTAACCAACGTCTCTACACGCTGACCGATTGTATTAAAGATTTCGATCTTTACTGTGCTTTGAACCGGCAACTCAAACTGAATTGTAGTGCTGGGATTGAACGGATTCGGATAATTTTGCAACAAAACATATTTCTCCGGCACGCTCCCACCGTCATCTACACCGGCAACAATATCACCTTCTCCGCCTTCTTCCTCGTCAAATAACAAAGTTACTTCAACCGGCATGTAATACTCAGGAGTTATCGGATCGTTACTTTTTATAAGAATATTGAAGTAATAAAGACCAGGCTCAAGAACTAATCCCGTACGATCGAATGTAACTTCTACATCGATAAATTCACCTGAGGATACCGTGTCAGCTACCAAGCTAAAGGTAATCCAGGGCATTGCGGGATTAACAACAGCCCGTATATTAATGTTGCGATCGATGCCATAATTAGGCTCGAGCTGATACCATGTGGTGGGTTCGGCACCAAATCCGATCCAGCCGCCTTTGCCAGCCACCATCGGTCCGGCATCGACTCCTGTCGGGAATGCCATGCTGTTCACCGTTACCGTATATCCTATCCGATACTCTGTACCCCAGTACAAATGGATGGGTGCGCTCAGTTCGTAAACGTTCCAAGCCCCGCCTTGAAGATCATCTGATACCTCCGCCTGGTAGATAAGGGCGCCAGGATTATTGGCATCTCCACCTTCCCATATTTTTAGTTCAAAACTATCAATATAGGGAAGATAATCGCCAACATAATACTCGATATGCAAGAGATCGCTTGTGTAATATTCACCCATTTCAGCGGCATTAAATCGAGAGGCAACTGTATAGGTCCCTGCATCCATTAGTCCAATACGGGTACTATTATCACCGTCATGATGAACGGATGCGGTTTCCTCATTATTTTCCAGCAGGAATCCTTGCAGTGAGATGTCCCTGCTACCGCTTTGTGTCGGATTCGGATCTAATGCCAATAAGTCCGCCAATGGATCAGAAGATTGCACATCGATGCGAGTGTTATTTGCAAGAGCAATTTTGGCTGCGTCATTTTCTTCTTCTTCCGGAAATACCGCAACGCCGGTTCCCCGTGACGTCAGTTCAAATTCGAGTACGGTTAATCCCTCATTAAAAATAAACATGGTATCGACAGCCGTCATGTCAACGCTTAAATCAACCTTTAAGGTATCGGGCGCTGCAGCGAGGAGGGGAATATCGCCCGGTATAACCATTACATCATCGATTATCCAAATATGGGCGTCAGCACCCTGGTATACAAAAGCAATGTATATATCCAAGCCGGCATATTCGTCGAGCGGAAACATTCTTTGCGTCCAGAGAGCATCTCCATCGTCTATTTCAGCTATCTCGACGAAATCGCCGTCAGCCGGATCAGGGCTGCCGTCTGAAATCCAGAGACCGTTATATCCGTACCAATCGGCAAAATGAGTCCATTCATAAAATAAGAGAACATCTCCGGTATCCGCCTGAATTGCAGGTGTAACAAGCCAGCCATCCTGAAACGGTTCGTCCCACCAATGAGCTGCTGCAGCTTCTCCTGATCTGACTATTCCCGTATATCGAAACCATTCTTCGTCTCCAGCATAATTGTAACTCTCCCAACCTTCCGGCGGAAATTCTTCACCTTCAAATCCCTCGGAGAATTTTACAACATCAGTCGCCTGAGGTGTAAGGAAGTCACGCGAATGTGGTTTTGAATTGGTTGCAGCGATAAATTGATCAATTATGTGCTGTTCGGCTCCAGTTGGTTGGATCAACATGCCCCTCACATAATCCCGAATCACCTCCCGCTCCAATTGTGCATCTGTTTGGGCAAATGCAAACACGGTGAAACATAACAAAACAGGGATTATAATGAGGGTTGCACGGATATATGAAATTCCGTAATTACATTGTGTCATATGAGACCTCCGCTTAAGTTATTTAGGTTTTTACAACAATTGTATTTTATTGTTGCGTTGAGATTTTTAACAGGTAAGCTCAATATTTTTGTAATGGGATGCAAAGCCTGCCTCGGAATGGATTAGATTTTGATAAAGGATATCACCGAAGCTTAAAACTAACGACATTATAATAAACGACAGGAAGCATATTGCACTAAGTCGTTAATATTCCACTCAATATATTAATAGATACATCGGATGAAGAAATTACCTATTCTTAAATTAATTTAATATTTAGAAAATATCTTAATATTTTGACATTAACTTAATTATCTATTAATAAGTTTGTTTCGTAATAATTTTTGATTTTATTAAAATATAAACTAAACTCACAGGGTATCAATATCTTGATAAAATCAATTAAAAAGGTCTTTTAATAGTTT
>PWTU01000308.1 GCA_003562775.1 Ignavibacteriales bacterium | reverse complement strand
GAGATTGTTGTGCCGGATCGTCGCGAAATGCTTGAAATTTTGAACGAATTTGCATATACTATAAATTGTCGTGTTTATGATATGGTTCGAGAGAAAAGGGAAATTATCAATCAACTATTGAAAACGTATTCTTTTAATAAGCCGTACGATCTGTTACGAAGTTTTTCCCAGCGTGTTGATGAACTCGACCGCCAGCTCAAATCAACAATAACACATCGTTTGGATATTACAAATACACATGTTACATCACTGAATCGACGATTGGAGTCACTCAATCCCGATCGGGTTATCAATCGGGGGTATGCTATTGTATATGACGGAGACAAGATTTTACAGTCGAAAAAAGAAACGATGCAGCACGGAGAAGGTGAGATACGGTTCAAAGATGGACGAGTCGGGTTTAAGGTTCGGAAGGATCCCTAACTATGCCGCGTAAAGCAAAAAGTAAAGATGTGCAATTTGAAGCTTCCCTCGAACGTCTTGAGGAAATTGTCGATAAACTTGAAGGGGGAGAAGTACCTTTGTCGGAAGCGATTTCTCTCTATGAAGAAGGAATAAAATTATCGAAAATCTGTTTGAAGCAGCTCAACGAAGTCGAATTAAAATTAAAAAAGATAAGTACTGAACTCGACGGTTCATTTACCGTGGAAGATTTATAATAACATATTAGGAGAAACTGCATGAGCAGTCAAGAATACTCGCTGTTGTTTAAGGTTAATTCACCTGCCGATATGAAAGGGCTCAGTCTTCAGGAACTGAAAACACTGAGCCATGAAGTACGTGAGTATATGGTGGATGTTATATCGAAAGTCGGCGGACATTTCGGTGCGGGATTGGGAACGGTTGAACTGGCGGTCGCACTGCATTATGTTTTTAATACGCCGGAAGACAAAGTAGTGTGGGATGTCGGTCATCAGGCATATCCGCATAAGATATTGACCGGACGTCGTGATAAGCTGCATACCATACGGCAGTTAAACGGCATAAGCGGTTTTCTGAAACGAAGCGAAAGCGAATATGATGTGTTCGGCGCAGGACATGCGAGTACGGCGTTGTCTGCCGCGCTCGGCATCGCAACCGCACGGGATTACGATGAGAAAGATTACAAAGTAGTGGCAATTGTCGGCGACGGTGCTATGACCGGCGGTATGGCGTATGAAGCTATGAACAATGCCGGACTGCTCAAAAAAGATATCATTGTTGTGCTAAATGACAATAGGATGTCGATAGCCCCGAACGTCTGGGCAATCTCGAACTATTTCAATGAAATTATAGCGTCGAAGCATTTTAATAGATTCAAGTCCAATGTTTGGGAATTAACCGGGAAGCTGGATACATTCGGCGATCGAATCCGTAAAATCGCCGCCCGGCTTGAGGGAGGTATTAAATCGATTATTACACCGGGCATGTTGTTCGAAGCACTTGGCTTCAGGTACTTCGGTCCGTTTAACGGACACAATATACCGCAACTGGTAAAGATATTTTCCGAGGTCAAAGGTCTCTCCGGGCCGATTCTGATTCACACCATTACTCAAAAAGGAAAAGGGTATACCCATGCCGAGAAGGACGGACAGAATCTGCACGGTGTAACGCCATTTGATAAGATTACCGGAGTTGCAGTAAAAAAGAAAGATGCACCTCCTGCATTTACAAAAATATTCGGGAATGCGCTTGTTCAAATCGCAAAGAAAAATTCAAAGGTGATCGGCATCACCGCCGCGATGCCCGACGGTACGGGATTGAATATTCTGCAAAAAGAAATGCCCGACCGGTTTTACGATGTCGGTATTGCCGAACAACATGCGGTGACGTTCGCTGCAGGGATGGCAACGGAGGGATATACTCCGGTTGCTGCAATATACAGTACCTTTTTACAACGCGCCTTCGATCAAATAATTCATGATGTTGCGCTTCAAAAATTGCCGGTGGTATTTGTGCTGGATAGGGGCGGTTTAGTCGGCGCAGATGGCCCCACACATCACGGCACATTCGATCTTGCCTATTTACGGTTAATCCCGGGTATGGTCATTGTGGCGCCGAAAGATGAGCAAGAGTTACGGGATATGCTCTATACAGCGACTGAATACCGGAAAGGCCCGATCGCTCTGCGTTATCCGAGAGGGAATGCAAGCGGTATACAACTCAGAGATGATTTCAAGAAAATCGAGATCGGAAAAGCCGAAACAGTACGGCGTGGTGAAGATGTCGCAATTCTCGCCGTGGGAAATATGGCAATACATTCACTAAAAGCTGCCGATATACTGCAACAAAACGGCATACTTGCGGAAGTTGTTAATGCCCGCTTTGTCAAGCCGCTTGATGAGGAGATGCTGCGTGATATTGCAGAGCGGTTTACACACGTTGTAACGGTGGAAGATAATACAATTGTCGGCGGCTTCGGCAGCGCCGTTTCCGAATTTTTCACACAAAACCGTCTCAACAAAGTTAATCTTTATATGCACGGGATACCCGATAAATTTATCGATCATGGTAAACCGAGTGAGTTACATGAGCAGCTTGGCATTGACCCGGAAGGTATTGCACGGGTTGTTGCGGCACAGGTATCCGGACTACAATCCCCGATAGAGAAAGCGGTAAAGCTCGTATCTAAATAACGGGAAACGCGAACGGGGTTAGCAACTATAAATACTACGTATAATGAACCATGTCAATGTAGCAATTGTCGGACTCGGTTGGGTAGCGCAGGTTGTACACCTTCCTATTCTTGAAAAATTAACCGATGCAACAGTCGTCGCAGTGTG
>PWTU01000369.1 GCA_003562775.1 Ignavibacteriales bacterium | reverse complement strand
ATTGAACTCGGTGATGTCGGGGTGACACCGAATGAAATTCCAGAGCAGGATGCAGGACCGAATAAGCTGCGGAATTTCCCTAAGCTCAGTCTTGCAGCAAATGACCTGCAGCTCATAAGCGGATCGCTAAACTCTGTACCGGAAGAAACATTCAGGATAGAGTTCTTCAGCAACGACGACTGCGATCCATCCGGGCACGGTGAAGGACAAACATTTATAGGTGCGATCAATGAGATAACGACGAACGAAAATGGTCAGGCCCTGTTTAATGTTACGTTTCCCGGTGAGATTTTTCCGGGCCAACATATTACCGCTACCGCCACCGATAGTGATAACAATACATCGGAGTTTTGTGCTTGTATCGAAGTAGAATCCAGGGTAAAAATATTTGGCGATGGATTTGTGGTGAACACTACCGATGCTGGCATTCCCCTTCACTGGCCAGGAGGCAATGCGAAATATGCAATCAGTAGCACTATTCCGGAAGAATTTAGAAATACCGTTAAGGCGGGCTTCGATACATGGTCGAATAATGCCAATCTTGAAAATTTAATTACCGTGGAATTTGATGATGGTGCGGAGACTGATGTGTGGGGTGGTCGATCAGACGGAATCAATAATAATGTATGGATAGACAGTGACTGGGAAGGAACTACCGGAGCGGATGAAAATACGGTTGCTCTGACCCGAATCCGGTATAATGCTATTACCGGGGAAATGACGGATGTAGATATGGCATATAACGCCGAACATTTTGATTTCTCTAACGCTCCCGAGGAAGAAGAGATCGATGTGCAATATATAGCCCTCCACGAGGCGGGACATTTTTGGGGACTCGGCGACCTCTATAATCATGGGCATCCGTTTCATGAATCCGGTATGGGGGATGACAATGATGACGAAGTGATGTTCGGTTTAATTAAGCCGGGTGAAGAAGGACGTAAACATGATCTTCATACCGGAGATATTGCCGGCATTGAGTTTATATACGGGACTCTCCACAATGAGCAGATAGATATTGTTCTTGTATTTGACGGATCGGATTCGTACGCAGTAGATCACGATGCATTCGAAGCCGCAAAGAACAGCGCTATCGAATTGATAGATAAAATGCGGGAGGGTGACAATGTCGGTGTCGTGAAATTGCCGGATCAGGAAATTCTTGCTCGTACCGAGGTAACCGGAGAAAATCGATCTGATATACAGAGTACAATTTCTTCTCTTACTCCCGTTGCGGGCGGCTCCTCTGCTGTGGGCAGCGGATTGCAGACGGCGCAAAATATGCTTACCAGCGGAGAGCCAAGCCATCGCCGGGTGATAATTCTTTTCAGCGACGGAGAAGAAGATACGCTTCCCTGGATACTGGATGTTGTATCGGACATCGCACCGACTGATACCGAAATCTACACCATGGGGTTCTCCGGTAGTCCGGCACAGGATGTGTTAAATCTGGCTGCAGAAGAAACCGGTGGAAAGTATTATCTTGCGGAAGATAAAACAGAGATAGTCAATATTGTTAACTATATCTGGAGTCATCTTACCGGTGAACAATTTTTACTTTTTGCGATCGATTCTACCCAGGAACTCGAGGGTGAAGGTGAGGAGGCGCCGGGTATTTTCTGGCAGGGCGCAATTATCGATGAAGGTGTCTCCGTCATAGAACCCGGGATCTTCTGGCAGGGAAGCGATCTCGATTTAACGCTCGTAGATCCGGACGATAACCGTATCACTCCAAACGACGCTGACGGTGAATCGATCCAATTCGTCAGCGGCAATACCTATGAATATTATGTTATTAAAAATCCAATTCCAGGTGAGTGGAAACTATGGGTTCACGGTAAAGTTCTTCCCGATCCCCCCCACCCATTTGGAGGATATGTACGAGCGATCACCGATTTTACGCTGCTCGCTTCGTTCGAAAAAGAACGGTTCACTCTGAATGAAACTATTACCGTTACGGCAAGAGTGTTCAGCGGCGGCGACGGGATGATGGAGGAACACGTGACCGCCGGTAATCCGGTAATCGATGCAAATGTTACTGCCGAAATAAGAAAACCGGCCGGTCAGGGCAACACGACGCTGCAGCTTTCCCATACCGGCAACGGTGTCTATGCAGGATCGTTCACAGAAACCGATGAACCGGGAGACTACGAGTTTACGATTCGGGCTGAAATTGATGAGAATGATTTTACCGCAGTACGCGAAAGCAGACACACCATTTTTGTTACGTCTATAGATGATGATGATATAGAGACACGAATATCGGAGATTATTGATAATATAGACAATATAATATCGGATATCCTGGATTTAGGTAATCAGGATGTTCAGCACCCTGCACGGCAAAGAAAGAACGCACTAAACAATAAACTTGATGAAGTAATCTCTCTTGTTGAGAACGGAGAGTATCAAGATGCGATCAATAAGCTCTTGCACGATATCCGCGCAAAAATGGATGGGCACAAGAATGATGGAAATCCGAGAAATGACTGGATTGTTGGCGAAGATGCACGAAAAACACTCTATGACCGGGTAACAAGAGTTATCGTCGACCTGGCTCGAATTGATGCATCAGCGACGGTTAGTCCACACATAAAGGATATTACCGAAACAGGGGAAGGAGTTCCCGATGCATTCGCTCTCTCTCAAAATTACCCGAATCCCTTTAACCCGGTTACGACAATTCGATATCAATTGCGGGAAGCCGTGCCCGTTACGCTGGAAATTTATAACACGCTCGGACAGGTGGTCCGCACACTTGT
>PWTU01000343.1 GCA_003562775.1 Ignavibacteriales bacterium | reverse complement strand
CGGCCGTCCTCACGAGCCGAGGGTGGATCGAGCCGGAGACAGTGGTTCTGGCCTCGGGCGTCTGGTCGAGACCCCTCGCCGCTCAGGTGGGGCTCCGGCTGCCACTTTTCGGCGGAAAGGGGTATTCCATGACGGTGGATCGGTCCGCCACGGCCCTGAGCACGCCTGTCTTGGTCGCAGAACGGAAAGTCGCCATCACGCCGCATAGTGGGCGCCTCCGCCTCGCGGGCACGCTTGAACTCGTGAGAGTCGACGAGACGATTTCGCCTCGGCGGGTGGATGCGATCCGGGACACGGCGAGGGAAGTCCTGGCCCTTCCCGAGCAGGCCCCGATCGAAAAGCCTTGGAGTGGGCTGAGGCCATGTGCTCCCGACGGTTTGCCCCTGATCGGCCGGAGCAGACGCGTTCCGAATCTGATCGTTGCCGCAGGGCACCAGATGCTCGGATTGCAAACCGCTCCAGCCACGGCTCGGCTCGTGACCGACCTCATGTACGACCGGACGCCCCCCTTCAATCCACAACCTTTTAGCCCGGCGAGGTACGAGTGAATCAGCCGGCAGATCGAATCCGAACAGCGGTCAGATCTACCTCCAGCCCGTCGGGAAGCGCATCGTCCGAGGTCAGATGGAAGCGGATATCCAACAGTTCGGTTCCGTCCCGGAGCCGAAATCGACGGAGGCACAGACGGGCGCTGCTCGGCTCGAGCCGAGCACCCATGCCGAGCTGCCCGTCGGCAATCATTACTCCCTCGTCCAATCGGACCACTTCCCCCTGAAAACGGAAGTGACACCGATCGAGGCCATCGTCTCGTTCGATGGATCCGCGCAGAAGCCCCGCCAGGCGGAGCCTGCTCCCGGTCAGCTCGTCCTCGCAGAGCTCAAGCCAGCCGTGTACGTCAAGGTGCTGAGGGTCGGGCTGGTTCGGGTGGGTGCCATCCGGAAGAAGGTCTGGGCCTGCGGGATGCAACGTCCAGTGTGTAGTTCGAAGCGCGAAGGGACGGGCTTCGGCGACCGGCGAGCAAGAGTCGGCTTTTCCATTGGAATTCATGTTCGTCGAATCGAACGCCCTGGAAAATGGAGGTTTCATGTCAGTCAGGAGAACTAATGATCTCAACTAGCAGACAGTCTCTGCGACGTGCGTTCCGTTACACGGGGCGGAGCCGGCGGAATTCTCGGCCGGCGACGACCGTGAACCCATGGACCCTATCCCCGTTCCCATGACCATCATGACGTATCCCATACTTCGCAGTCCCCGTCAGCGCGTCGGCATCCTACCCAATGCCGACCTCCCCCCACCGAACGGTTCGACCCCCGACGGGTCGGCCGTCGAGGCTCTCCTTCGAAAAGCTCTCGTGGAGCGGGACCCCGAGGCGTTCCGCCGCGCCTTTCAAGACCTTTGGCCCGAGATGCTCACCCACGCCCAGTCTCATGTGCGATCCCGTGATGACGCGCAGGACGTGGTTCAGGATACCTGGCTGGCCGCACTTCGCGCGATCCACCGGTTCCAAGGACGCTCCTCTCTCCGGACATGGCTGCTCCGAATCCTCCGGAACCGTGCCGCCACGGCGGGCACCCGTTCGAGTCGTATGCTCCCTGCATCGCAGCTCGAAAGGGATCATCAACCAGGTGGAACGGACATGGAAACCCTTCTGGCGAGAGTCCGTCCTATCAATGCAACGCAGGTCTGGACACCCGAGGATCTTGACGCTGGGTCGCGGTTGAGCCGGGTACTGCGAGATGCGCTCGCCGAACTTCCAGACCGGCAGCGCGAGGTGTTGGTTCTTCGGGACCTGGACGGTTGCTCGGCCAAGGAAACCCAGGAACGGTTGGGACTCACCCCTGGAAACCAACGCGTTCTTCTGCATCGAGCACGAAGGCGACTCAGAGACCTGGTGACCCGCTGGTGGACTTGAAGCCCGGCCCCTGTGACCTCCAACGAAGGAGGAAAGGGCCCGTCGTCGCCAGCCAGCCCCCCCTCCAGCACAGGCATGGCGCGACCGGAGGGCTCACCTCGGCCGATGCGATCCTGGATCTGCTCGCCCACCACACCCGCAAGATCACACCGAAAGGAGGTGCCATGCGGAAGAACAAGCCGGACGGCGCGATTCAGAGCTTTGGGGGGTAACTCCGCCTTTGGTGCCGGCGGTCTATACGGAGACACTGAATGCCAGCATACTCGTAGAAGCCGTCGAATGAGGAGTAACGGTTCCCGGCCGCCAAGAACCGCACGTCCCCTCAGCCCCCCGATCGCCGTCTTGGCCTGCGGACCGCGGGCCGCGCTGAGTCACAGGTCCGCAGCGGCCCTCTGGGTGATCCCTCAGAACACCACAGAACCAAAACGACTCGACCCCGTCGAATCGGGGGAAGCCCAGTGGGGTTCCAGGACGGAACCTACGCGCTCGCCGGCATGAGCGCTCTGGACAGCACGACGAAGAGTCGCTCCGCGTATGCCTCTTCGGACCACCCGCGGTCCTCGATCAGGTCCTCCAGGAGATCGACCGACATGAATGCCCAGAGGAGATCGGCCGCGGTCTCCGCCTCGCCGTCGACCAACACGGCGAACGGATGGACCACCCGGCCACCGTGCACGAGATCAACGAGCTGACCGTCGTGACCGACGAGTCCTACACCGACTTCGTCACTGGACTCCAGAAGGAGATCGCTGAGTCGTGTCGAATGGGGATCTATCGGCGGTTTTTCATGACCTCATAAAGCGGTTTCGTAGACTGGCTGGACAATGTGCGGTCAAGTGTGGGACTCAGGT
>PWTU01000459.1 GCA_003562775.1 Ignavibacteriales bacterium | reverse complement strand
TACCGCGCATTGGTGCTCCAAGCAACTGAAGGATGTTCATTCAATACGTGTACCTTTTGTTCCTTATACCGGGGTATTCCTTTTCGTATTCGAAATGTTGATGAGTTCGACGGGCATATAAAAAAAGCGCTTGCATTTCACGGCGAGGCATTACGCCAGCGTAGCACGATTTTTCTTGGACAGGCAAATGCTATTTCTATTCCACAAACCAGGTTGATCGAATTGATGAAAAGAATACCCGAGTATGTAATTCTTCCCCCGGCAGAGGAACGTCCGGTCAAACCAAAGTGGGTGCGCGGGAAAAGTTTGCACTTCACCGGCATCGGCGCTTTTATCGACGGATTTACCGGCTTGAAAAAAACAGTTGATGATTACCGCGAACTGTGGGAGCTTGGACTCGACCGCGTGTATCTCGGTGTCGAAAGCGGATCGGAAGAGATACTCGAGTGGATCAAAAAGCCCGCACAACCCGATCAGATGCTCGAAACGATTGCACGTTTAAAAGAAGCGGGGGTTGCAACGGATATTATACTGCTTGTCGGTATAGGCGGAAAGGAATTCGAGGTACGACACGTCAAAGCATCTGTAGATTTTATTGAGCGCAGTCCGTTAACAAAAGGCGATAGGGTTTATTTATCCGAAGTGGTCGAATATACCGATGCGCCGTATTCCCGCCGGATGGAACACGATCGGATGCCGCGGCTCACGGAACGGGAATTTAAAAAACAGATGGATGTTTTTAAAGTTGAGGTTAAGAAGAGGGGCTTACAGCCGGTCCCGTACAGGATAGATCCGTTTGTGTATTGATCGCGAGTTTGAACCACAGAGGCACAGAGGACACAGAAAAACGCGGATATAATTTATTATATAAAAACTCTTTGTATCTCCGTGCTCTCCGTGTCTCTGTGGTTATTAATTATTATTCTCCAGAATCTCATCCGCCCTCCTCCTCGCCTCTTCCATTATCTCCTCCGCACGGCGGTCGGCTTCGCGAATAATCTGCGCTGCCCTGTCGTCGGCTTCTTTTCTCAGCCGGTCTGCAGCCGGTCGCGCCGCTGCGCGCGTAATCGGATTCGTTGCTTCCTCCAATAATTTATCCGCCTGTGCGTACCCTTCCGTGCGCACGGTTTCCGCAAATTTTTTCGCTTCTTCACGGATCAGCGTTGCCCGTCGCTCCGCATCGCGCATTATTCTGTCGGCTTCGGCGCGTGCTTGTGCTCTTGCTTCTTCACGCGCTTCGTCAACCCGGCGCTCGACGTCTTCGATTCGCCGGTCCACTTCCTCGCGTATAACACGTTCGACTTCCTCACGGGCAGAGGTTACTACGCTGGCAAAATCGGTTTTAATGGTCGGATTGGTGATCGTTCCTTCGACGGTTACATTCAACCGGACTGCATCCGCCGCTTGTAAATCGACGCCGCGTCGTCCTGCTTCGGATATAAGATTTGTTATCACTCTATTCGCATCCGCGCCGAGATCCGATCTCGGTATTTCGATTCCAAGGACATAGTTTATCGTACGATCGATACCATTTGATCCGGATACGTTCATTTTTGAGTTGCCGGCTTTTACATCGAACGGATTTACATATAATCTTCCGCCGCGAATTTCAATCGACGATCTGAAATCTTCGAGCATCGGATCTTTCAACTGTTGCACTTTAATTGCGTCGGAAATCTTATTCAGGACGGGGAAATCCTGTATCGCAACCCGGGATGATTGCAGTGTACCGCGTCCGTTCAGAACGTCGAAGAGCGGCATCATATCCTGACCAAGTGTGCCGTTCAGTCGAAGGTTCGCGGAGAAGCTTCCCATCGCGTATTCCGCAACCGGCGCGAGCATCTGAACGGTGTTGAACGCAGCGAATGCTTTCGGTATATCGATGTTATTCATTCCATAGTTGAAATCGAATGTGGGTTTGGTAACATCGGTCGTTTCGTAGTAGCCGCTCATCACAATCTCGCCGCCCAGAGTTTTCATTGAGAAATCCTCCAGCGTGATGCGCCGGTCTTTTATACGGAGATTACCCCGTGCGTCGGTCATCTCCATCGTGTCAAACACCATTCGCTCGACGGCGGCAGACATGCTGAAGTCGATGTTACCGGGTACGGGGATCACTTCCAGCTCCTCATCGTCGTCACGCCATTCGTCGAGATTGAAGAAGGTGCTTGAAAATGTTGCGCGACCGCGCAGTTCTTCGTCGCGCAGTGCAAAACCGAGCAGGTTATCGAGGTACCCGGTCATTTGCATGTCGCTGCTGCCGATCTTTGCTTTAAAGGATTTCATCTCGGCATGCTGCGGCGAGAATTCAAGCAGTATCTCTTCGATGTCGACCGCATACGGCAGCTCTTCGTTACGGACTATCATATTACGAATATCGACATTTCCCCGCGCGGTGATCCGGTCGTATTGTTCGGTATCGATGTATGACATATGTGTGCGGATCGCGGCATCGGCTGTGACGATGCCGGTGAGTTCTTCGATGTTTTCGAGTTTAATAGTTTGATTGAGCGCGGCAAGATCGATGCGCCCCTTTACGCTGAAGTCGATATCGGGATCGGATACCGGTGTGCGCAATGTCATCCTCGCTTCAAACGGATCGTTGCCGAATTCGATATGAAAGCGCTGCATATCGACTACCGTGTTATCGATGTCGCCGCCCGGGTTGTCAATCGATAGATCGATGAATATATTTTGTGCGGGGAGCGGGAGATCGGGATACCGGAACATGCCGTCGGCGACATCGACTTTAATAGAAAACGACGGGAGGTGGTTCTCACCATATTTCCCTTTAATGTCGCCGCAAACCGTAACGTTTCCCGATGTTTGCAAATTCTGAAAGTCCTGCATATAGATTGCGGGAAAGAATGAAAGTACGTCTCTGAACTCCGCCTGTGCTGCGGCGAACATCATATCGATTTCGATGTCGTCGTCACGCATTGCCGCATAGCCGTCGAACCCGAGCATCAGTTCGTTCATACGGATTTCGTTCTCACGAAATGTAAACCGTTGGTTCACCATATCGGCTTCGATGTCGGCTTTCATATCGAGATTGACTCTGTTAAGATAGGGAATACCGGTAAAGCGCACGCTCAACTCATCGATGTTTGTTTGGGTATTAAGAGTGAACAGATCCTGCGTGAAATCGCCGCGGAGCGTATGGTTCAGACCTTCGATGGAAGCATACAGATCGGTTTCCCGGTTATCGAACACAATACGGGCATCCCGTATCTCAAAGCGCCGTAAACCGATATTGAATGCGGGTATCTCAAGCTCTTCTTCGGCTATGACTTCCTCTCCGTCATCGATCATAATATCCCAGTTCGCTCTGCCGTCTTCAAGTACTTTTGCATATATCGATGGTTGATTTATTACGATGGAACGGATGACGATTTGATCTCCTTTCCGAACACCGCGTATAACACTCCCCACATTGAGCACCAAACGGAAGTTGCCGATCGATGTCAGCGTGTCCCCTTCGAACGCTTCGATGCCGGTGACGGTCAGATCGTTCAGCGAGAAAGTGAGGTTCGGGAAGTTACGGAAGAATGTCAGTCCGAAATCATCCCAATCCACACGGGCCTCGATGTTTTTATTTATTTCGACTTTAACCCGTTCCGCTAATTGATCTTTGAATAAAACGGGAATAAGTATCAGTAATGCGATCACGACGACTATCAGGATCGCAGCAACGATACCGGTAATTTTTAGCGTTTTCATGGTTCACCCCTTCATAATAAATAGAATTACCTCACTGATGTTGCGCAAAGATCAATAATACTAAACCGCGAATCAACGCAAATGAACGCAAATAAAAAACATCTATCGATGAAAAACGATGTTGTAATAGTATTTGGACTTAGAAAAGGATCCAAATAATTCGCGTTAATTCGCGCCCATTGGCAGTTTGCGTAAGATCATTTACCTAATATTACCAAGTTATTTTGGAATGTGCAAGGGATGGCGGTGACGGGTTACGGTAAGATAGAATTAATTCCTCTTCCTATTTTTATATAATCGGTAAATATCTTACCCGATGTGTTCGCTCGCCCACACTGATAACCGCGCCTTTTTGAAGAGCATAGGAGGATTCAGATAAAATTATTTCGAGTTTTTGATTAACATCGTATCCTTTGTTTCGTAGCCATCGTGCGGTAGATTGGGATACACCCATGTCTGCAAGAAATCTCATACATCAATTATAATTATTAAGGGGAATGCACATCTTCGGAAGTCAGCCATGCAGCATATCGAAGGGATTCTTGTATATCCTCCGGTTCCAGATCGGGATATTCCTTTAAAATCTCCTCGGTGGTCATGCCATTGGCAATAAGATTAACTATCAATGATACGGGTATCCTCATGCTCCTGACACAAGCTTTTCCCCCCATTATGTTCGGCGAAAAAGTGATTCTTTTAAAGTTTTCCATTTTACTTCTCCTTTTTACCCAGAAATTACAATTACCCAATATTACCAAGTATTTTGACAATGTGCAAGTGCGTTGGTTATGGGTTACGGAGTGTCGAGAATAATTTTTAACAAACTGATTATACTAACCTAAAAATCAATATTTCGATTCTTTGGCAGCCAATCATTCTGCATTGCCCGGGGATTTCTTTAATAGTACCTGGTTCCTGGTTGATGTATCCTTTTGGTTTTTTTGTAAATATGGGTCGGATACGTTATATTATTATAACGTTTTCTAATAAAAAAACAGGTTTAATGGTTCTATGAAAGAAATAATTGGAAAGAGCGACGCTATCAAGGGTATTAAAACGAAGATACGCAAAATTGCAAAGAACGACGATAATGTTGTTATAACAGGTCAAAGAGGAGTCGGGAAAAGTGTCGTTGCCGGTAACATACATTATACAAGTATTTATAGCGACAAACCCCTCATTAAGCTAAATCTCATCTCTTCCGATGAAGAAACCATCAATCAGACGATAAGAACTATAATTGCAAAGGAGCGTTTTATTAATCCGTTTTTTTCTACAGGAGGTGGCGTTAAATTACCTAAGGGTTCGACGTTTGTATTTGAATCGCTGGAAAGTGCAAATTTTATAACGCAAAAGTTTATCTATGATTTGGTACGGTATAAGAAAAAATATAAATATATTTTCCTCATTACGGATGAGAACAATTCTACCATTGATAATGTCCGGTTTTTCGAACCGCTTGCCGGCGTATTGAAAGAATGTGAAGCAATTCATATACCACCCCTTTCGGAGCGCACTGAGGATATACCTCATCTTGTCAACCACTTTATAGATGAAGCAAGCAGGGAGATAGGTGTAGATAATCCCGTCATCGACAGCAACGCGCTTGATGTGCTCTGCCGTTATAATTGGAAAGGGAACATCGGTCAGTTGAAAACCGTGGTTCAGCGTTCCGTATTGTTGTCGGAAGGAAACGAAACTATCTATTTGCCGGAGGAGTTGCTGGATGAGCAGACGGAGCTTTCAAGAATGATAAAAAGTATCGAAGAGGGGATTTCCACTCACATAGATACATCGCTTGAGCTTATCGAAAAGAAGCTGCTTCTGAGAGTGCTTGAAAAGTTCGATAATCATCAGGCGATGACCGCACGGTTTCTAAAAATTTCCGAGGAGACCCTTCGCTACCGTATGAAGAAATACGGTATTCCCACCGCCCAAAACAAGTAAAATGGCTATTTTTGGATGTGCAGTTTTTCTGATATTTCGTTAAAATATATTGTCTTTAATATCGGAGGATAATATCTTGAATATTATACATACACGCCATTATTTTGCAGAATAAAAAGACACACACATCCGTGGGAGTTGTGATGAAAGCATATCTATTAAATTCGCGGGACAGAAATCAATGGATTGTGGACGATCTTGAAAAGTATGGTTTTACTGTTCGGGTAACTGACGATTTGGGTAGTCTCAATTCTTATGAAGTATACAATGCTGATTGCATTTTTGCTCCGTTACTTTATAAAGATGAATGTATCCTTCCTATTTTAAGAAATCTGGCTGATTCGCTGCCGCATGTGAATATATTTGTTTTCCATAATAAAACCGACCTGTGTAAAGCCAGGCATTGCCTCCAAGATGAAACCCGCTTTATATTGATCGATATAGACTCAAAACAGTCTCTGGCTTCAATTATATCCGACGCACAAATAATGGAAGATTTCAAGAAGAAAATCTCAGAATCGGGTTTATATAATGCGCCAGTATCGGATGTAAATAAAAAAGCACTTAATTTCATACTTTTTAGGTTTAACGAAATAAACGGTAATGATGTTTACCGGTTCGTTAATCCTCCTCTAAGCGAGACCGTATTTAACCGGAAGTTCGAAAGTGATTGTGGTATTACTCCGAACCGGCTTATTCGTTCGCTTCGAATGGAGTATGCAGCGTATCTTTCCCGAAAAACAGGTTTATTCCTGGGGCAGGTATCCCGTATTTGCGGGTTTGGCAATTATAAACGGTTTTCTGAATTATTCAAATCGTACCATAATGTATCGTTCAGAGATTATCGAAGAATGAACCGGCATTGATAATCTTAATTTCCTAAATTTAAGCGGTTGCCTGAAATCTTTTTGAGGATATCAGTTTCCATCCTTCAGAATAATTACCCTAACAATTTCGGGTACTTTCTACTTGAACATACCTATTCTATTCGCAATAAATAAAATGTACAAAAGTTGGGAATGAAAGTACAAAAGTTGGGTTGATTGTTTTGTGAGATATTTCGAAAATGATATAGAAGTAATCCTAATCTTACATAAAAATCATATTTTACTAAGGAGGATGCCATGAGAAAAATTATTGTGTATTCGGTATTTTTAATAATTCTAATGTTCTTAGCAGGTTGTGATGAGAATGAAGATTTAAAAGGACCTGCGTTGAATGAAGAAAATGAAATATTATCAAAGGAAATGTATAATATTAACACTGAACGAAAAAACCAAGCCAAGTCGATGGATGTTCCCAAAGAGATTGAAACGAAGTTGGATAAAATTGTTCCTGAGATCTCTTTAAAGAAAAAACCGGAAGTAATAATTTCCAAACCTCAGAAATCTATTATGGATCTTTATAAATCTGAGCTTGAAACATTCTCTTCAGGAGGAGCTTCCGATGAGTTGCAAATGGATCCATTCTCTTATATGGTATGGCGTGCATTTTCTTGGGCATGGCCGTGGGGTTGGTATAGCGTTTGGATGGGTTCCCTTTCTGAATCATTTTATCACCCAGGTGGAGAACCTGCACCAATTGACTATATTGATGTAATTGGGTACTCCTTTGCAGATTACTGGTTAATTAAAATTGCATATGATTACAAAAATAATGATTCTTTTGCAGTTGTCCAAGATGTATTGACATCTTACTACGGACCTCACTGGTGGGTACAATTTGGCGACCACTATTTTATGGAGAACAGCATTGTGTGGAATCCAATAACAACGGCAGCTATTTATTGGGGGGATAGCATCGGAGGACCCGGACCAGGGGATCCAATCGAACCGATACTACCGGTAATAAATTGATAATTTGCATAATATATGCTAAATTAAAACAACATACTTATTTAACATTATTTATGCTACAAAAAAAATTATATGTTATACCTTTTTTAATCCTGGTTACAACTTTAAATGCTCAATGGTTGGAACCAATAAATATATTCGTATCCGAAGAGGAATATAACGATCCCGTTACGTCTTTGTATAATTCTGAGTTGATTGTATTATTAAATAGACAAATAAATAATACTCCGATCGATGTGTTTATATTGCGCTATAATGGGGAGATTGGGAATACCCTTATAAATGTTTCAGACTCCGATCTCCCCTCATTTAATCATTCATTTACTATAGATAATAGCGGTGATATACACGTTATATGGGTGGAGGGTGAAAAATATCCAACACCGAGACCGATCCCAACTGCAAATGCATTATATTATAGTAAACAAACTAATGATGAATGGTATTCTCCCTTATTACTATATGAACTTCAAGAATATGAGATCGCTATAAGACGAATTAATGAAGCGTATACTCCTTTAATTGATAGTAAAGGGGATATCCATGTTGTATTCACCGTAATTGATTCAACAGGTAGTCATATCAATCACATACACACTATTGATGAACAATGGCATATAAATAAGCATGTGCAGAGAGGTGTAGATCCAAATCTTACTAAAAATAGTAATGGTAAGTTGATGCTTGTATTTCTTGAAGGCGTACCGGACCCACCGAATATTCCTATTGATATCAATAGTGTTCTATTTTCATACTCTACCGATAAGGGAAAAACTTGGAGTGATCCAGACATAATTCATCAATCAAAGCAGCAGCCCGCATTCCTCCCGCAAATCTTGATTACCAGGGAAAATATTGTTAATATAATTTGGGCAAAGGACTTAACCGGTGATACATTTCCTAATGCGATTTACCATGTATATTCGGATGATCTCATTTCGTGGTCTCAACCTCATATAATAGCAGAAACGGAAGGTATTTTATTCCCCAGAAGGAAAGCAATTGTAGATCCTTTTGACAATATTCATATCGCGTGGTGGTGGCTTTCAACATTTGCTGCGGGTGCAGAGTCGGAATTTTTTTATTCAATGTTTAATGGTGACCAGTGGACCGACCCGGCAACCATATTTCGTGAAAAGACTCCGAGAGGTATACCAAATATTGAGTACAGTGACGACGGTATATTGCATCTTTTATGGGAAGGGTTTTATGATAGCGATGAAGGTTTATTTTATTCGAAGAAAGATATTTCGTCGAGTATAAACGAAGTTAAAAATACTTATGATTTTTCTTTGTTTCAAAATTATCCGAATCCGTTCAATGCTGATACTAAGATAACCTTTACAATTCATAAACATACCCACGTAGTGCTTGCTATTTATGACCTTCTCGGGAGAAAAGTTGCAACACTTGTAGATGAATCTCTACCTTCAGGATATTATGAGACGACTTTTTCAGCAACAGATCTTGCCAGCAGTATATATTTTATGAGTCTTCGGGCTGGATCATTTATCGAAAGAAAATCAATGGTTCTAATTAAATAAATTTATGTGAGAGAGAATCGAGGAGGTTTAAATAATGAAAACGTTCATTGCTTGTAGCATGCTATTTCTTTTCATTATTATCGGCATACATTGTGAGGAGCCGTTCGGCATACAAAGGGACATTGCCGTTTCACCGGAGGTTGAATTACGCAGTACAGTGAAGATGCTGCAGGAGCATTTTCATAGTCTCGACATTTTTGCTGACGATATTCTTTCAATTATCAATACACCGGTAATTAAATCTACGTATCAGGGAACCATTGTTGCAGAAGGAGCAAATCGAGCCATTGCAATGTTTTGGAATGATGAACATAGTGAGTTTGTTTCTGCCGGAGATGTTTTCCTCGACGGCAATCGAATGTATATCTATGAGGATGATGAGAGTGGAATACTGTACCATCTTAATTCGAGAATACATTCTGCAAATAATGGAAAATTCCCCGACATATACAAAGAAAAATATCCATATACTTGGGAAGCGACAGGATCTCCGCACGTTCCCGATTTTATGTTTTCGGTAATATCACCGAAGAATATCTTAATAACTAACCCACAAAATAATTCGGAAATCGATACGAACAATGATCTTGTGATAGAATTCACCGGTGGTGAGAGTGCTCACGCAGTTGTCGTTAAGCTTACACCTAAGAATATCACTCATACCGGAAATCAAGCTACTATGCAAATTGGAAAAGCGTACACCGAATACTTTTATGGATTAGAACCCGCCTTTACAATACCGTCGGATACTCTGAAAGCATACAGCAGGCAGGGTGATACAGAATGGGACAATTTATCACTCTCTCTTGAGAGCATCACTCTCACGGAAAAAGAATTAAGTGACGGACAGAAAATAAAGGCGGTTATTATTACAGGCGATTTATTGATATTGAAAATTCAAAATTAGTCTGGTGAATAATCCAAATAATTTGCCTCAGGAGCTGCTGGATGAGCAGACGGAACTTTCAAAACTGATAAAAAGTATCGAAGAGGGGATTGCCACTCACATAGATACATCGCTTGAGCTTATCGAAAAGAAGCTGATTCTGAGAGTGCTTGAGAAGTTCGATATCCACCAGCCGATGACCGCACGGTTTCTAAAAATTTCCGAGGAGACCCTCCGCTACCGGATGAAAAAATTCGGTATTCCCACCGCCCAAAACAAGTAAAATGGCTATTTTTGGATGTGCAGTTTTTCTGATATTTCGTTAAAATATATTGACTTTAATATCGGAGAATAATATCTTGGATATTATACATACACGCCATTATTTTGCAGGATAAAAAGACACACACATCCGTGGGAGTCGTGATGAAAGCATATCTATTAAATTCACGGGGCAGAAATCAATGGATTGTGGACGATCTTGAAAAGTATGGATTTTCAGTCCGGATAACTTGCGATTTGGGGAGTCTCAATTCCTACGAAGTGTACGATGCGGATTGTGTATTTCCACCGTTATTCTTTGAAAATGAATGTATCCTTCCTGTTTTAAGGAGTCTGGCTGATTCGCTGCCGCATGTGAATATATTTGTTTTCCATAATAAAACCGACCTGTGTAAAGCCAAGCATTGCCTGCAAGATGAAGCCCGCTTT
>PWTU01000212.1 GCA_003562775.1 Ignavibacteriales bacterium | reverse complement strand
TCTATTTTTAGTATTTTTTTCATGGCTTACCTCCAGTGTAAGTGCATGTAACATAATGAGTAAGCCAATTTATCAATTATCTTACTTAAGGTAAAATCATTAACTTGACGCCAATGCGATGGCTATCGGGATGATTGGGGGAGGCATGGTTGCATGAATGCATGGTTGGTTAGGCCAGGTTGAATAGTGTTAACCGATTGGTTAACTTATAAAAGACTATACAGGAAGAACTTGCCGAACGGGTAGGTACAATGAGGGGACCTGACATTTTGAAAATTATTAATTTGGTAATTTGATATTGTTTAGGAATTCGGATTTAGAATTTAGAATTTTTCCGCCTCCATCATCAACTCATCCAGCTCCAGCGGTATTCCCCGGTTCAAATCGCGTTCGAGGGTGAGCGCGTTTTTCGTACACTTCGGAATGCATACCCCGCACCCTAAACATTTTTCGGCGTCGATATCTTTCACGCCGTTAATAAACGTAACCGCTTCGAACTGACAGTACTTTGCACACGTACCGCACACAACGCATCGCGTTTGATCGACCTTTGCAACGTAACCGGATGATGCGAGCATCGGCGTGCCGTTCCGGTGCGCCTGCATTGCACCGCAGCAGCATTTACAGCAGTTGCATATTGCATAGAACCTGCCGAGCATAGCATCTTTGAAGAACGCATGATGTACATGTCCGCGTTTGTCTTCTTCATGCAAAATTTCCACCGCTTCGGCGGAAGTAATTTTACGCGCCCGTTCGGGATGATGTTCGAGTATGAAGCTCGTGAACGGCTCGCCGACGACGAGACAAACATCGAGCGGTGTACAGGGATCTTTTCGTGCGGTGCGGCACGGACACTGAAGAACGGCAAGCTGATCCGGATTTTTCAGAACGATATCCCGGGCGGTCTGGTAAGGGATGACATGTTCGAGATTGCGCAGCGAAACATCCTGATTTACGGTTACAAGCTTACGGGCGCCTTCGAGAGGGACAACTTTTCCGTGATAGGTATCGGCAAATTTTTGTTTTGGTGATTGCCCGTTTTGTGCAGAATTATTGCTGCGCTTGAAAATATATCCGATAGCTTTAAACGGCAATGACGCTGCAACAAACAATGGTCTGAGGATTTTTGTCAGACGGTGTTCACCGATTGCAACGCCGATATAGAGATATGGCCAGCGGCCGTACACATAACCGTGGAGAAAATCAAAGAAGGAACTGTTTGATGAGTTTCGTCGTTCGCGGAACCATTTCCGGGTTGATTGTCGTATGTGCATAGAGTACCTCGATGTATAATAAGTACGATTACATAATACCATCCCAAAACGAAGCACTCTCTGTTTGCTATCTTATCACAACATAACAATTCGTGTTAAAGAAATCAATTATCTGTTGGTGCATCCGCTGCAAAACCAAAACTATGCGGCGTGTACACAACCGGCATCAGATGTTCACCGATCCTGATCACCGGTCCGTCGTAATGCCTGAATTCGCCGCGCACGAAACCGGCTGCCGAATCGATAAGGCGGATTCCCGCTGTATACGGTTGGAGGTCAATGAGGAGCAGATTGTCGTATCCTATTGTGGTCAGTACCTCTCTATCACCGAACCCGGCAATGACCGGAGAGCGATGTTCGATTCCTTCTTGATCCGTATTCAGTAATCCTACCGCTGCCGAAAAAGCGTTATACCAATTCGTTGTAACGACGATATCCGTAATCCGTAGAAGCTCTTTATTAAAATCGGGAATCTCGATTCGGCCGGTCAGACCATTTTCAACGTGAAATGCTTCAACCATAGTTATAGCGAAGTGGTCGGCCGTTTCTATTGCATTTAAAAACCCCTCCATAAAAAGCGATTCCTGATCGTTGAGTAGCAATCCGTGTAGAAGCAGCACATTCTTTTTTCCGTCGTCGTATTTTTCAATGAGAATTTCCGTTAACTCACGCCCGATCGTTTTATACTCCGGACTAACAATAAGATCATACTGAAATCCGGGTGCCAATCGGTTAAATCCTATCACAGGCAATCCGGATTGCCTTATCTTTCCAAAGATTTCATCTGATTTCCGTGGATCGGCGACTTCAACGGCGATTATATCGTGGTCTTTAGCAAGAAGCGTATCTATCTGCCGTTTTTGCAATTCGTGATCGCTGAACGCCGTTCTCCATGTTATTTCGACATTTACATTTTCCGCTGCGTTGTTCATTCCCTCAATTTGTTGTGTTGTCGTGAGTCCGTCAATTCCGGCAAGGGAAACCGCAATTCGAATCGGTCTTTCTTCGTGTTCCCGGTCGCATCCTGTTGCGATGCATAAGAATAAGATGAACCAAACAAATTTCATTGTATGCCTCCCTATGTTTCTGTTTGAACTATCGATTCCATCCCGCCGAGCGCTTGTATGTGTGCCGCAGCACTTTTTGCAAGCCCCTCTAAGTTGTATCCTCCTTCGAGCAATGAAACTATTTTACCATCGCACACGGACGAAGCTGCATCAGATAAAATGCGTGTAAATAAACTGAAGGAATCTTCAGTCAGAAGCATATCACCCAGCGGATCATCTTTATGTGCATCGAATCCCGCCGAGATCATTATTAATCCGGGTTTAAATTCTTTTATTGCCGGTACGATTTTCCCGACGAATATATCTTCATACGTTTTTTCGTTTGTTCCCGCAGGCAACGGGTAGTTGATAGTTGTGCCTTCCGCATCTCCCAAACCGCGTTCACCGGCGCTCCCCGTCCCGGGATAATGCGGGTACTGATGTAAGCTGATGTATAAAACCGACGGATCATCATAGAAAATTGCCTGTGTACCGTTCCCGTGATGCACGTCCCAGTCGACGATAGCGACGCGCTCTATACCATATTCACGTTGTGCATACCGTGCGGCTATTGCGACATTATTGAATACGCAGAATCCCATCGGGCGATTTCGTTCGCAATGATGACCCGGCGGGCGGATTGCACAAAAAGCGCGATACACTTCGCCTTTGCACACGACGTCGGTTGCATCGAGTGCCGCCGCAACTGCTTTTCGCCCGACGTCAAATGTTTTACCGCTAACGTTCGTATCGCCGCCGTCGGAAAACGGGATAATGGTTTTGCCTACCCGGTGAGCTTCCCCGGCTTTTCGTTTTATATAATCGATGTGTTGTTTTGGATGTACGTTAAGGATATACTTTGAGACCGCAACATTACCGAAACGGGTTTCGTCAACCGGGCGGTGGGTTACCATTTCCCACAGACCGTTTTTCGTAAGGTGTTCGACTATTGCCGTGAGACGGATGGGTTGTTCGGGATGGTGCGGAAGCGTGATATGCTGAAGATATACAGGACTGTAATAAAAGATTACCTCTTCAGGCAGAGACTTGTTATTCCGTGAAGCCACAATTCCTCCGGGTTGATAAAACTTTAGATAATATCATATTTTAACTCAATGAGAATGAATGCAATAAGTGTATTAATTCCGTGTGCAGCATAACATAAAACACAATCGGTTTTTAGCCGGACGCGTAATGCATATATCAGATAAACTGCCAATACGACGGTAAATATAGCTGTTGCAATTAATATATCCAGCAGAAATCCGCCAATATTTCCGAGTACGGATACTATCAACAAAATGTAAAATAGCAGACCGAGCGCAAAATTCGGTACACCGAATATGCGGGCTTCCGGAGTTTGTACAATACTCCTGCAGGTTTGTTCTTTCATACGGCAAAATACGGGAACCCACCACACATCGCTCCTCAGATAATTATAATAAACCCCTGTAAAATACAATGATATGAGAAACCCTGTCAGTGCGAGTAATACCAGTAATGATTGTATCATTAAACGACCCTCACGGTAGAATAAATTTTCATATAGTATACGCAACTAATTGCAAAGCATCAAGCGTGCAAGTATTTGTAAGAATTACAGAAATAAGCAGTAATAATAACCGGAAGAAAAAAATACCTATCCGGCACTTTTGTAAATTTATTGATAAATATTATTATTCTCTGGCATTATGTTTGTATTATATCCTGTCAGTACAAAAGTTGCATCTAATGTAAGGGGTCTTTATATTGCCATTACATCAATTTGTTGACGCGGATGACATTCTCGTCGGTAATTGTTCGAAACGTTCGTATAATTATATTTATCAATTCGGCGTGTATGAAATCGTTAGCCAAACCGTACTCATACGAACACAGAGAGCATTGTGATGCCGGTTAATAAGAATACAAACGACAAAACGGCCAAACGGAATGGAGTATCCGGGCGGCGGAAGAGAAAAGGAGTTTGTATGATGTGCGGGGCACATTCCAGTGTTTCACATATCGAGGAATTCGACAACCAATTATTATGCGATACATGCAGTGAAGATACCGTATTGCTTTCACGGTATCTGCAATCAGGTACGAATTCTTCATCCGGTATTGAAGATGACCTGCTGGATGATGACCCATTTGTCTAATAGCAATGAAGACCAAATTACCGAATCCTTAAAGGATCTTGCCGTTGGTCGCGGTGTGAAACGATCTCGTCACGATCTTGTTGTTGACGGTCGTGATTACACAGATGAGTTTATTCGAATCCTCCGCGAAACGGGATATACACCGGTCACTATAGCACATGCTCCTGTTGAACCCGGCGAACGGATTCCCGCATTTTATATTAAAGACTCCACTGCCTACTTTGGATGGATATTTTACGAAAAATTTACTGGCCGGAAACTACGAAAATTATGGGGTTCGGTCATTCGCAATCGGAAAGGCGATTGGGCAATTCAAATCTCTCCGAAGAAAGACATCACCGTTTATGCCGACAGTACCCAAAAAACGGAAATGGATCTTGATCGCCCGACTGATTGGTAATTCTCACTAATACACAAACAATTTAAAGGAGGTTTTTATGTGTTGGATCAAAACCGTCAGTGAAGAGGAGGCACAAAACAAACTTAAAGTTTATTTCGACGCCTTCCGCGCACCCTGGGGAGGCGTCGATAACATTGTAAAAGTTCAGGGGCTGATTCCGAAATATCTAAAATCGCATATGGATTTTTACCGCACACTCATCTACGGAAGCTCACCGCTTACCCGCATACAACGTGAAATGATTGCTATTGTGGTTGCTCAAACGAATAACTGCCAGTATTGTCTGTACCACCATAGTGATGCGTTATACCGCCTTACAAAAAATAAAGAGTATGTGAAAAAGTTTAGAGAAGATTTCAGAAGTGTTCATCTCGCGCCGCTCGAATTAAAAATGCTTGAGTTTGTCGAACGGTTAACGCGTGAGCCGCATTTTCATTTTCAAAAAGACGTCGAGGAGCTGAAAGCAGAGGGCGTCGACGACGAAACTATTCTTGCAGTCGTTATGGTTGCGGGGTATTACAATATGGTGAACCGTCTTATTCAGGGACTTGGCGTCGAACTCGAACATTACTGGACTGAGGAAGGTTTTTCAGAAGAAGAACTGCCGATGGCGCACGATCCGGATTATGCATAAATGAATAAAATTTTTCCTTAACATATTATGAGCTTTGGAGAACATATCATGCATCGATTATTGTATCCGTTCATTATTCTTTCACTGATTATAGCAGGATGCGGCGTAGATCCGGTGAAGGAAGCAGAAAAAGTTATTACCGAAGAATTTCTCTTCGGCCATACCAGATTTCTTTCGCACGATTTACTTGAAGGGCGCGGTCCCGGTACACGGGGCGACGACCTTGCGCGATATTACATTGCAGCGCAATTTGAAGCAATGGGAATAAAACCGGGCGGTCCCGACGGCTCGTACTTCCAGAATGTACCGCTTATCGGTATGACGGTCGACCGGAACACCCACCTGACCGTTACCCGGGGTAATCAACGACGAATATTTTTGTATCACGATGATTTTATGCCCTTCAGCGGCGTACTTGAATCGACCGTTCCTGTCAACGGTGATTTGGTATTTGTCGGCTATGGTATTCAAGCTCCTGAGTTCGACTGGGACGATTATAAAGGGCAGGATATGTCGGGTAAGATTCTCGTTATGTTGAACGACGACCCGGGAACCGTCGATACACCCGATTTCTTCGGCGGGAAAGCGCGCACCTACTACGGTCGCTGGACCTATAAATACGAGATAGCGGCAGAGGTAGGCGCAGCAGGCGCGATTATTATTCATACGACTCCATCTGCGGGATATCCGTTCTCGGTTGTGCAAAGTTCATGGGGCGGTGAAAATTTTGAGCTCCGCGTCGATGACGATGTACCGCAATTACCGTTAAAAGCGTGGACAAGCGAACAAGCATCGCGTGAAATTATCGAGATGGCGGGATATACACTGGAAGAACTGATAAAGCGTGCTCAGCGAACAGAGTTCGAACCGGTTCCATTAAACATTCGCGCAAGTTCGACGATCAGACAGAACCTGCGGGATATCGATACCTATAACGTCCTCGGATTGTTGACCGGCGGCGATCCGAATTATAACGACGAAGTCATAGTCTATTCTGCCCATTACGACCATTTCGGAATCGGTGAACCGGTTGATGGAGATTCGATCTATAACGGGGCGCTCGACAATGCAAGCGGAGTTGCAATGATGCTTTCAATAGCGAAGGCATTTACAAATCTTGAGGTACCTCCGCATCGATCGATCCTCTTTGCAGCAGTCGGGGCAGAGGAATTCGGACTGCTCGGATCGGAATATTACGTACGTAACCCCACGTTTCCGCACCGTAAAATTGTTGCCAATATTAATACCGACAACACAAATATCTATGGCCAAACGCGCGATATAATATTTCTTGGCGCAGAACGCTCCACCATCGGAGACGTTGTCGAATCGATTGCCGAGCGGCGACGGATGATTGTCGGAACAGACCCCGCTCCTGAACAAGGATATTTCTACCGGTCCGATCACTTCAGCTTCGCAAAAGCTGGTATCCCGGCCGTCTCACTGCAAACCGGTGAAGACTTCGTTGGGAAACCTGAGGGTTGGGGTGAAGAGCAAAAACAAGCGTATACTGCGAAACATTATCATCAGCCGAGCGATGTGATACGCGACGATTGGGATCTGCGGGGCGCAGTAGATCAAGCGCGAATTTGTTTTGAACTGGGATGGGAGCTTTCCATGCAACGCGATATACCCGTATGGTATGAGGGCGACGAGTTCGAAGCAGTCAGGAAAGCGAGCTTTAAAAAATGAAAGCAGTAAGGTTTAAGCTAAATGTTCCGAAATATCTGATTGCAAAAACGTTAAGCTCGCGCATACAATCGATTGCTACATCGCCTCTTTCGTGTGTAGCATTGCGAGAGGTTCCGATCCCGAACACGATAAACGAAAATTGGGTTCGTGTTAGGACATTAATGTCGGGAATATGTGGATCCGATCTTTCGATATTGAACGGCAAGACAAGCTTCTCGCTGCAGCCCTTCGGTTCGAATTCATTTATTTTCGGACACGAAATTGTAGGTGAGGTTGTCGAAAAGTCGCCGTCGGTTAAAAATGTCAGGGAGGGCGACCGGGTGGTAATCGAGCCGACTCACTCATGCACGACACGGGGAATTGAGAAGCCCTGCCCAAACTGCAGGCGCGGGCAATCGAATTTGTGTATGAACCTTACGAACGGACATCTATCCCCGGCAACCGCTATCGGATTCAGCAATGAAACGGGCGGCGGCTGGGGAGAGTATTTTGTTGCGCATAGGTCGCAGGTATATAAAATACCCGATCAGTTTTCTCTTGAAGAAGCAGTATTGGTCGAACCGCTTGCCGTAGCTCTGCACGCGGTGCTTCGTCGTTATCCGCCCAACGGCGCTAAGGTGCTCGTGCTGGGCGCTGGAACGATCGGACTTTTAACGATAGCAGTGCTCAGAATGCTCCCGATCCGGTGCAAAATATATGCGACAGCAAAATACGATTTTCAGGAAGAGATGGCAAAAGCAATGGGAGCGCATGTTGTGATCAATCCCCGGAAGCAGGATATCTATGAATTTATGGTAAAAGAAACCGGGGCGCAAATATTTAAACCGTCGTTAGGGAAACGGGTTATCGAAGGCGGTGTGCAGCGGGTATACGATTCGATCGCGAGCTCCGGAACAATCGACGATGCACTACGTCTGACGCAGGCAGGAGGTTCCGTGGTGCTTGTCGGTGCTGCCGCCGATGCAAAAGGTGTAGATCTCACGCCGGTTTGGTTCCGTGAGATCGATGTACACGGATCATACTGTTATTCCGTTGAAAATTTCAGAGGGAGGAAAAGAAAGACGTACGATTTTGCAATCGATCTTATGAAACGGAACCGGAGAATTCCGCTGCAAAAACTTGTTACACATCAATTCAAACTCGACGACTGGAGGCAGGCGATCAACACGGCACAATCGCGCAGAAAGACGAAAGCCGTGAAGGTTGTGTTTACGTTCGAGTCATGAAATTATTTAATACAGTTTCACCCATTTTTTGAAATGCAGACCTGACAGGTTTTTTACAACGTGATCGAGACTATGTGAAAACCAAGATTTCGCAATATAAAAATATGTTTTGTACAAATTTGGATGAGAGTGTTGGGACGTTACCCCGACACAATTTACCGTTTCGTTTGAATTTAGCATTTAGTTATTATGTGTCGGGGTAACGTCCATACAAAATTATTAGGATTATCTACAATACAATTGTTTTCACACAGTCTCCATCCCTACGGGAGAAAACCTGTCAGGTCTGTAACCGGATCACCTATCTTTAGATCTGAACTTGAGCGGATAAGCTAAATCCATTCGACTCTCCCGAATCAAATCAGATCTCCACGTTACGTATTCATTGTAAACGGAGTGCAACCTTGAACCTCGTTCTCATTGCAATACTTATCTATGTTTTTTTGCAGCTTGTGCTCGGGTTTGTCATATCACGGCGAATCCACACCGAGGACGATTATCTTCTTGCCGGACGTAAGCTCGGGTACGGACTTGCCACCTTCTCTATTTTTGCGACGTGGTTCGGCGCCGAGGCATGTATCGGTACTTCGGGCGCTGCATTCTCCGAGGGATTGTACGGGGTGACAGCCGATCCGTTCGGGTACGGACTCTGTCTTATCGTGATGGGAATCGTGTTTGCGGTGCCGCTCTGGAAGAGAAAACTAACGACCGTTGCCGACATGTTGCGTCAGCGGTATTCGTTCCGAGCCGAGCGCATTGCCGCTTTCGTAATTGCTCCGGCGTCGTTGTTCTGGGCGGCGGCGCAGATCCGCGCATTCGGACAGGTACTTTCGGCATCGTCCGAACTGACGGTTGTCGCCGCAATTACTATAGCGGCGTGCGTTGTGATTGCCTATACGGTGATGGGCGGACTGCTTGCCGATGCGATTTCCGATATGATCTAGGGGACGATACTTATTATCGGATTACTTCTGCTTCTGCCGGTTGTGTTTGGTGAGTTCGGCGGTGTTACGGCAGTGTACAATTCTATATCCCCTGAACGACTTTCATTTCTACCTCCCGATAGCGAGAGCACAACACGATCTGTTTTTCTTGTGATTGAATCCTGGGCGATACCGATTTGCGGATCGGTACTGGCGCAGGAGGTGATCGCTAAGGTGCTTGCATCCCGCTCGCATGTAGTGGCGAAACGTTCCGCAATCTCCGCGGGGACGTTATATCTTATTATCGGAATGATTCCATTATCGATCGGACTACTTGGCGTTAAACTCTTTCCGAACATCGATCATCCCGAGCACATACTTCCGATGATCGCGCAGACGTATTTCTCGACGTTTTTCTATGTCATATTTGCCGGCGCGCTTGTATCGGCGATTTTGTCTACCGTTGATAGTGCATTGCTCGCCGCATCATCGCTCGTCTCCAGAAATATTATCTGGTCGTTATATCCGAATATGACCGATAAGCAGCGGCTGTATACCAGCCGTATCGTTGTGTTGGTGATGGGGTGTCTTGCATACGTGCTTGCACTTCACGCAGAGGGAGTATATCATCTTGTGCTCGATGCATCGGCATTCGGCAGCGCAGGGTTTTTTGTGGTTGTGGTATTCGGATTGTTTACAAAATTCGGCGGTGCAAACAGCGCGATCGCGGCATTGGTTTCCGGCGCGGTGGTATGGGTGTCCGGGAATTATATTTTCGATTTCGAGTTGAGTTACATTGCCTCGTTGGCTGCAGCGTTCGGGATGTATGTGGTGACGGCGTTGGCTGAGAGGAAGAATATGGTTGAATAAACAGGGTGTAATCTTATCGTTTCTCCCGGATTATTTTAACGCAGAGTCCGCAGAGGACGCAAAGGAATTATGTATCCAACCTCCGACCTCTGACTTCTGCCTTTTCTTCCCCTTTGTGTTACTTTATAAAATTAAATGGACAAAATAATCTTTTATTATAAACGGGAAATTCCCCCCCCCCTAAATTCTCAATTTTGCGAATTGCGTATTCAAAAACAATTTGTTTTCACAAATATTTTGCGGCATACTTTTTGATAGATGGAAATACAGAGCATTCCAGGCTTCACTCCAGTTTACGTGCTTCTGTGGTATATTTTTACTATATGGTATATACGGCTTGACTGGTACTCCCCCAAAATTGTTGATGGACCAAGAAAAATAGAGGGTATTACCGGGGTTATTTCGGTTCATAAATCTCTTGCGTTGACTCTTAGTGGAAAAATCTATGACCTATTTTCCAAAGAAATATTGCAGGATAATTTG
>PWTU01000259.1 GCA_003562775.1 Ignavibacteriales bacterium | reverse complement strand
GAACTCGACAAGCCGGCCGCCCAGCTCGACCTCTTCACGGCTGACTTCGGAGTCGCCGAACGCGAGCGGTTTGAACGCAACCGCTCCGCGCTGGAGGAGCGGCTCGCTCAGATCCCGACCGAGATCGAGCGCGAGAAGCAGACCATCCGGGAGCGATACGCCGACCCCGTGCCACAACTGTTCCCGTTCGCCGTGACGTTCCTCGTGCCCCGTCGGATCGCGTTCGCAGGAGGGGGCGCCTGATGTCGGTAGCCGCTCACCACAACGACTGGCTCAACCTCGTCGAGGTCTCCGGCCCGTTCCTCGCGCTCCCGGTCCTCATGGACGCGCTGCCGGCGGGACTCGACAAACCCGAGCGAGAGCTCACAGCGGATCTCTGGCGCGCCCTCACCGAGTGGAGCGACGAAGACCACGGCGGAGCGACCGATCCTGCGGTCCATGAAGCGTGGGTTCGGTACGTCCTCGAGCACGTCCTCGAGTTCGACAGAGACATCCTCGTCCGAGAAGGCGACGTGCTCGACACGTGGACCGTCGAAGTCCTCGAGCACGACGCCACGATGACGCCGGATCTCGTGATCCGGGATCCCGAGGACGAGGAGGGAACCGCGCGCCTCCTGGTCACGGTCGTCGCGCCCGACGTGTCGGTGGCAGAGCCGCCCGAGACGGGCTGGAGCGCCTCACCTGCCGAACGCATGGAGTCGCTTCTCAAGGGCGTAGAAGCACGCTTGGGGATCGTCACGAACGGTGACCAGTGGACGCTGGTCCACGTCGCAGAGGGCGAGAACACCGGGTTCGCCACGTGGTACTCCTCGCTGTGGCGGGAGGAGCCGCTGACCCTCCGGTCGTTCATCACCTTGCTCGGGATGCGTCGCTTCTTCGCCGTCGCAAAGAACGAGACGCTCCAAGCGCTGCTCGATCGATCCCGGGAGGATCAGCAGGGCGTCACCACCCAGCTCGGCAAGCAGGTTCGTCGGGCGATCGAGATTCTGATCCAGCAGATCGACCGCGTGGACCACGATCGTGACGGGCGGCTCCTGGAAGGCATGACGGAAGAACGCCTCTACGAGTCGGCCGTGACAGTCATGATGCGGCTGATCTTCCTCTTCTACGCCGAAGAGAACGACCTCCTCCTCCTGGGCGACGACTTCTACGACCAGAACTACGCCGCCTCGACCCTTCGCGAACAACTCCAGGCAACGGCCGACGAGAGTGGCGAAGAGATCCTCGAACGCTTCCACGACGCCTGGCCCCGGCTGCTGTCGACCTTCCGCGCCGTTCACACCGGTGTGGAGCACGAGCAGATGCGGCTACCGGCCTACGGCGGGGCCCTGTTCGACCCCGATCGCTACCCCTTCCTCGAGGGGCGAGAGCCCGGTACCACCTGGGTCGACGAAACCGCAGACCCGCTCCCGATCGACAATCGCACGGTCCTGCATCTGCTCAACGCCATCCAGACGCTCGAGGTCAAGGTTCCCGGCGGCGGCCGCGAGAGCCGTCCCCTGTCGTTCCGCGCGCTCGACGTCGAGCAGATCGGCCACGTTTACGAGACGCTCCTTGACCACACTGCGGTCCGTGCCGAGGACTGGGTTTTCGGACTCGAGGGCACGAAGGACAACGAACCCGAGGTGTCGCTCGGCGAGCTCGAGGCTCGAGCGGACGACCGGAAGGAACTGGTCAAGTACCTCAAGGACGCGACCGGACGATCCGCTGGGGCACTCAAGAAGCGTGTGGCCGCCGAGGAGAAGGCGGTCTACGACCGCTGGGGTCAGCGCTGGACGCCAGCCTTCCAAGGCGACGAGAGCACCGCGCGACGAGCCATCCCATGGGGTCTCCTAGTTCGGCAGGACTCCGCCGAGTATCCCGTTGTTGTGCCGCCCGGACGGGTCTACGTCACCGAATCGGAGCGCAGGCGGTCATCGGGCACGCACTACACCCCGAGGTCACTGACCGAGCAGATCGTCACCCAGGCCTTTGAGCCGCTCGTCTACGACGGCCCGGCGGAGGGCAAGGACCGCTCAGACTGGGAGCTCCGCTCTCCTGACGAGATCCTCGACCTGAAGGTGTGTGACCCGGCTTGCGGTAGCGGCGCCTTTCTCGTCCAGGCGTGCCGCTATCTGGCTGAGCGCCTAGTCGAGTCCTGGAGTGAACAGGATGTCTTGGAAGGGCCAGACGGGCACGCGCTTCCGGCTTACCCGGAGGAGCGTCGGGTCATCGCCCGCCGGTACCTCGCAGACAGATCCCTTTACGGCGTGGACATCAATCCACTCGCGGTCGAGATGGCCAAGTTGTCACTCTGGTTAGTAACACTCCAGAAGAATCGTCCGTTCACGTTTCTCGACCACGCCATATCGTGTGGCGATTCCCTTGTCGGACTAACGAGTGTCGGTGACCTTCCGGTGCTAAGCGGGAGCGATCAGTTGGACTTCTGGGAGGGTGGACTAATCGATGACCTCTCCCAAGCAGCCATGCTGCGACGGAAGTTGGAGATTTCAACTGTCGTCGATCGGGCTGACGTACTGGAAAAGAGCCGACTGCATGCGCAGGCCCAGGAAGTCCTTAGACGGGCTCGTATTACAGCGGATGGGTTGGTCGCCCGTCGCTTCCTGACCCTGGGCAGCGGGACTGGCGCTGATGTGCAGGCCCTCCGTAGTGCGATCGAACGGGTGAGTCTGACACCGGACGATCCTGCTGCTGCCGAGGTCATAGATCTGGCTCTGCAATCCGGCCGCCCTGAAGAAGACCTTCCCCGGCAGCCATTTCATTGGCCCATCGAGTT
>PWTU01000125.1 GCA_003562775.1 Ignavibacteriales bacterium | reverse complement strand
GCAACCCAAAGGAGGCGCCCCCGATGAACACCCACCCCCTGCTCACCACCGCCATCATCCTCGCCACGATCACGACCGGCTGCATCGCCTTCGACGCCGACGAGACCCTCACCGTCACCCTCCTCCTCACCGAAGACATGGGCACCACCACCCTCTCCCAATCCAACGTCACCCTCCCCAAAGGAAGCACCGTGCTCGACGCCCTCCACCAAGAACACACCGTCCACACCACGCACGGCGGCGGCTTCGTCGAAACCATCAACGACAAGACCAGCCAACATCCCAACCAACACATCGACTGGTTCTACCACGTCGACACCCACCTTGCCCCCATCGGCGCCCAAGACAACGAACTCGAAGACGGCCAACTCATCCTCTGGGACTATAGACCCTGGAACCACACCATGACCCTCCCCCACATCCTCACCGGGCTCGACGCCTGGCCCCAACACCTCACAGAACAACCCCTCCAAACCACGCCCCAAGCCTGGCACGAGAACACCACCACCCCCCACAAAGCCCAACACATCTTCGCCACCACCAACAACGACCAACTCATCCTCCACGACGCCTGGAACACACCCACCCACCACCTCGAACCACCCTGGCTGATCATCCACGCCACCAACGGCCCAACCACCGAACCCACCTTCCTCGTCCACGCCAGCAGCCCCAACGCGCACCACCTCGCCGAAAACCTCCACACCGAACCCCCCAAAGGCCTCGGCATCGCCATCACGCCCAACCAAACCCACACGGTGCCCACACCATGACGCACGCCACCACCCTCGCCGCTGGCCTCCTCATCGCCACCCTCGCCATCCTCCTCACCCCCCCCCTCGCCGTCGCCACCCTCCTCCTCACCGCCCTCGCATACGCCCACAAACACGACATCACCAACGAAACACCCTGGATCCACCGCGCCGCGCTCGGCATCGCTCTCGCCGTCATCGCCTTCAACACGCTCTCCAGCTGGACCGGAGCCACCGTCCTCTACCAAGCCCCCTTCCGCATCACGCTCCTTGGCCGCCCCCGCTTCACCCTCGAAGCCCTCACCTTCGGCACCATCGCCGCAGCCCAACTCGCCACCACCGTCCTCGCCCTCGGCACCGCCACCCTCAAAACACCCCCCGAACTCCTCCACAACGCCCTCCACAAAGCAGGCCTCCCCCCCACGCTTGCCACCGCCGCCACCCTCGCCCTCCGCCTCGTCCCCGACACTACCCGCGACGCCCACGCCATGCAAAGCGCCCTCCAAACACGAGGCATCCCCACCCAAGGACTCCGCGGCAAAAGCCACCTCCTCGTCCCCCTCACCGCACGCAGCCTCGACCGCGCCATGCTCGCCGAAGAAGCCCTCCTCACCCGCGGCTACGACCCCCAACACGCGAAACCCCGACACCACAACCTCCCCCCCGCCGCATGGGCCGCCCTCGCCACCACCCTCACCGCCATCCTCATCGCATGGCTCGGCCCCGGACGCCCCCCCTACTACCCCCATATCGAGATCCCCTGGACCCCGCAAACCCTCCTCCTCATCATCCTCACCCTCCCCCCCGCCCTCATCCTCGCCTGGAGGTCGAAACCATCCTAAGATTCAACGACGTCACGTTCGCCTACCCCAACCGACCCCCCACCATCAAGAACGAGAACCTCACCCTCCCCCCTGGAGAAGCCATCCGCCTCAACGCACCAAGCGGAGCCGGCAAAACCACGCTCCTCCGCCTCGCCACCGGCGCCATCCCACGCATCCAAGGCGGCCGCATCCAAGGCACCATCACCCACGACAACGACCCCATCCACACCATCCCACCTCACCAACTCCCCCAACGCATCGGATACGTCCCCCAAGACCCCGAAACCGCGTTCATCGCCCACACCGTCCACAACGAACTCGAAACCCTCCTCGAAAACACCAACACGCCACCCCACGAGATCCCCCCCCGCATCCAAAACACCCTCCACGCCTTCAACGCCCACCACCTCCAACACCGCAACATCACCACCCTAAGCGGCGGCGAAGCCCAACGCATCGCCCTCGCAGCCGCCACCATCACCGAACCCCAACCCCTCATCCTCGACGAACCCCACGCCCAACTCGACCAACCAAGCCGCCAAGCCCTCCAAAGCACCCTACGCGGCCTCAAAGCCGGCGGACGCAGCATCCTCATCGCCACCCACACCCCCCACCCCTTCGACACCCTCATCGACCACACCCACACCCTCCCCCACGACCAAACACCCCCCACCCCCACACCCCTACCCCCACCCCGCACCAACCAGCCGGGATGAACGCAACGAGGCGGCGGGCGCGGCTGCGACCGCAGTATCCTCGCACAACTCAGATACCGAGGTTCACGGAGCAGGGACGGGTGACCGGGTGGCACTGGCCTCCGAAATCCCCGCCGACCCCGTGAACGCCGACTGGGACGCGACCGAGGGGCTGGCCAAAATCCTCAACAAGCCGACCGCCCTGACATCCGCGCACACCCTCGGCGGCGACAAGCACACCGCCGACACACTGGCGAACCTGAACGGCAAAATATCCGACGCGACCCTGATCGACACCGCCGACAGCCGCCTGAGCGACGACCGAACTCCGACCGAGCACGGCAACGACAAACATTCCCCCAACTACGAAGAGGCCGACGCGACGATCCTGAAAGAGGCGGACGTGATCGACGGCCTGACATCCACCAGCGCAACAGCTCCCTTGAGCGCTAATCAGGGCAGGATACTGCAAAACAACAAATTGGATTCCGCAAATATTGACGGAGGCTCGG
>PWTU01000575.1 GCA_003562775.1 Ignavibacteriales bacterium | reverse complement strand
CCGCAGGTTCGAATCCTGCCGGGCGCGCTACCGAATATCCCCGGCTACGACCACGTGCGTGGCTGTTTACCGATTCGGCCGGATCGTTATCCACAGCCTCGCGTGACAAAGCCATCCTGATGCAGCGCTTCCGGTCGTGACCTATCGCGCCAAGCCCAGAGCACTCGGCTGCTGGCTTCCGGGAATGCGCACTTCTCGGGGGCCAGCCATCGGTTTCCAGGTCTACCCGATGTAGACGCGGGCGTGGTCGCCGTGACCGTCCCGCGACATCGACATCACGCCGGTATCGCTACCCACGCGACACCGTGAGGCTGCCGGGCGTGTTCCGGCGCCCTTCTGCGCATGATGTCGGTCGAGAATGCCGACGGTGCCGCCGTCTCCGGTCTGGGCGAGGCGTCGCGTTTCGGGCCGGCATCTAGGCCCGCTGGAGAGCGAGAACCAGCACGCGCCGACCGACAGCACCCGAACTGCACCCGTGGAGCGACGGCAGAGGCCTCCGACGATGGGTGGACTTCCTCAGCGATCGACGGCGAGTTCGCCGAGCTCGGACCAGTCCTGCTGGTCTACCTCGGTGCTGACGATCGACGGCGTGGCTGCGAGGTACTGCGGCAGATCCTGCTGGGCCTGGGCGAAGTGCGGGGACGACACGTGGGCAGCGCCCGCTTCGCCATCGCGGAACGCCTCGACCAACACGTACTCATTCGGATCATCGAGAGACCGTGACCAGTCGAACCAGAGGCAGCCCTCCTCAGCACGTGTGGCCTGCGTAAAGTCGGCCGCAATCTGCGGCCAGTCCTCAGCGTGCTCTGGCCGGACCGGGAACTTGGCGGTGATGAAGATCATGGGTTGCTCTCCTCTCGGATCACGGTCGAGGATCGAACGGTCCCGGCGAACCGCGGCTGCGGGACCGACGACGTGGATGCCCCCGGTGGGACCTCAGGGGTTGGTTCGGGGTTCCTCGCTCTGCGTCTGGGCCGACGGAACCGCGCCTTGGATCATGGCGCCAAGGCGCTCGGAGATGATGCCGAGGACGGCTCCGGCGACGACCGCGATGAGGACGCCACGCAGGTCGAACCCGGTCCCGAAGTACACCGCGGTGCCGGCGAAGCCACCGGGGATGAACGACAGCGGTGGGAATGCCGCCTCGAAGCAGAGGATGGCGCCGACGACAGTGACCATCAAAGCCAGCGCGAGTGTCGATGACCCGAGCGTGTCGAGGCCGAGGCTGATCGTCCAGCCCCAGAACACGCCGGCGAGGTTCGACGCCAGACCTTTCTGCAGGCCTTCTGTCCCGCCCCCGGCGGCGAAGAAGCACGCCCAGGCGACGAAGGCCACCCAGGTAATCAGCGCCAGTTCCACGCTGACGTACGTCCACACACCTGCGAGGACGCCGACGGACACACCGATCCCTAGCAGATCCTTCATGTTCTCTCTCCCTTCGTCCGCTGGCGCGCGTTCGCGGCCAGCATCAACTCCTGGGCGACCTGTCCAAGGTCGCCCAGTCGCAGGCAACAGTCGCTACCTGTCGCTGGTGCCCCCGTGGGCGCGCACCCCACCGCGCGCGACGTCGTCGTTGCGCGCGGTGGGCAGCGCAAATCAGTCGGGAATGAGGATCCCTCGTCCCTGCAGTTTCCCCGCCTCCAGATCGGCGATCGCGTCATTGATGCGTGACAACGGGTACTCGACGGTCTCCAGATCGACCAGCCCGCGCGCCGCCAGGTTCATCAGTTCGACCAGATCGGTGTAGGTCCCGACAAGGCAGCCGACGAAGCTGATCTCGGTGGAGATGATGTCGATCGTCGGGATCTCGAGCGGATCGCTGTAGCCGACGACGTAGTAGGTGCCGTGGCGGCGAAGCATCTGCTTGCCCATCTCTACGGCCCCGAACTCACCGACGAAGTCGATCAGTCCTTCGGCACCCTGCCCGTCGGTGAGTTCCATCACTGCGTCGACGGCACCGTCGACGCCGATCGCGTGATGGGCACCACTGCGGACCGCGAGCTCACGGGCCGCCGGGTTGGGGTCGACCACGATGATCTCGGCTGCGCTCATGGCGGCCAGGCACTGGATACCGATGTGACCGAGCCCGCCACTGCCGATCACCACGCACCGCTCGTTGGGTGCCAGCAGCTTGGCCGCCTTGCGGGCGGCGTGATGCGCTGTCAGCCCGGCATCCGCATGGGCTGCAACCGCCTTGGGCTCGACCCCGTCCGGCAGCGGGACGCACGCGCGGGCGCTGGTGCGCAGGTACTCCGCCATCCCACCGTCGGTATCGATCCCCGGGAACCCGGAATCCAGGCAGTGCATGTCCTCACCGGCGCGGCACGGCAGACACTGACCGCAGGTGATGTGCGGATGCAGGATCACCGCGTCCCCGACGGACACGTTGGTGACGCCATCACCGACCTGCTCCACCCAGCCGGCGTTCTCATGCCCGAGGGTGTAGGGCAGCGGAACCTCGGTCTTGTCGGCCCACTGACCCTCGATGACGTGGACGTCCGTGCGGCACAGCCCCGCCCCACCGATGCGGATGATCACGTCATCCGGCGACTGCAGGGCGGGTTCCGGGACATCGCGCACGACCGGTTCTTTGTTGTAGGCATCAACTTGGACGGCCTTCATACGGATGCTCCTGTCGGCACGAAGGTTCGCGCTGGGGCGGGTAGGTCGTCGTTCTCGGTCTGGCCGTGGATGGCGTCATGGTCGGAACGCGTCGCGAGCATGCCCTGACAGAAGTCGGCATTCCCCTCGACACTGACTCGGGTGAGCCGGCTCTCGATCAGCAACCGGGCAGCGTCCTCCACCCGGGCCTCGCGTCCGTCGGGATGCAGCAGCAGAGCCGAGTCCGGCTTCGTCGGCAGCCCGAGCGTCTCGCGCAGCTCGCGGTAACGCCCGCTGTCGGGAACCTCGGGCAGATCGGCGTACCGCATGCCGGCGAGCTGCTCGGGGGTCAAGCCCAGCGCACGTAACTGCCCGGCGATCCGCTCCTGGCGGACCACGAAGGCCTTGCGCTGGAACTGCTCACGCAGATGGGCGAGGTCGCCGCCATCGACGAGACCCGGGAATGCCTCGTCGAAACTCTTGCCGGCGGCGACCGCGTCACCGATCTCGTGGCCCGTCATGTGGTCGAGCAGGTTCACCCGCACCTGCTCGACACCGTCGACGGCGCTGACCTGCTCATGCGCATCAGCGGTCATAGTCCAGGCGAAGTTCGGCGCACAGAAGTAGGTCGGCAGGCGCAGGTCTACCTCGACCACCGCCCCGGTGATCCGAACGTCGGCGACGAAATCGAGCTTTACCAGCGACTGGTCGAGCTCGGGATCGTGGACCCGATCCAGGGCGTCTCGTACGTCCTCGAGCGCGACCATCAGGCGCCCACCAGGTCCGTGAGCCGCGGGTCGGACGCCACAACACCGAGATCGGCTTCCTCCTCCACGGTGACCTCGGCCGGAACCTCGATCCCGTACAGCCGTGCAGCGTTGATGCCGAGGATCTTGCGCTTCATATCGGGGGTCAGCTCGCCGTACTCGCCCTGCATGTCCTCGGGGATCTGGAAGTCGACGAACTGCTCGATCAGCCACTTTGGGTGCCACAGTGCGTAGTCGCTGCCGAACAGGATGCGGTCCTCGCCGAGCCAGTAGCAGAGCTCGCCGATGACCTTGGCGAAGTAGCGGGGACGTGTGTGGATGAACGGCAACGCGACCGCGAGTCCGCCGTAGACGTTGGGTTCCTGGGTGCCGATCCAGCAGAAGTCCTCAAGGCGTGGCAGGCCGACGTGTTCGACGATGAAGCGCAGGTTCGTCCAGTTGCTGGCGACGTGATCCACATCGGCGACGTCGAACGCATCGCGGTTCAGCGGCCAGATCGTTGGGCCCTTGTGGACGTGGATGTTCTGGATCCCGAGCTCCGCACACAGCTCGAAGTACGGCTGGACCATGTCATCCGAGAGCTTGTAGCCACGTGAATCTCCCTTCCACTCGGCGGTGTAGAGCTTCACGCCCTTGAGGTTGTACTTGCTGTGCAACTCGCGGAGATAGTCCAGCCCCTCCTCGCCGTCGCGGGGGTCGAACGCGCCGTTGAGCACAAACCGGTCGGGGTGCTTCTCCGCGAGGACCGCGTCGTCCTCGGTGGTGTTGAAGCCGTTGACGTAGAAGTCGGTGAGGTAGGTGGGCTGGAAGATGGCCTTGTCGACGTACCCGTCCTCGAACAGGTCGGTCATCAGCCGCTCTTCGCTGTACTTGCGGTACTCGTCGAGCGTCCACACGTACTCTTCAGGACTGAGGTTGGCGTGGTAGTCGTAGAAGCAGCGGATGAAGCCCTCGCCGTACTTATTGGCGATGTTCTCCTTACTGGCGTCCCAGAAGTGGATGTGACCGTCCACGATGAAGTACTTCTCGCCGTCCTTCTCGTACATGTCGCGCTCCCTGGTGTTGTCTGCGGACCCGCCGGTCGGTGGGTCCGTCTCGCAGGTGGGTGGTCCGCCCCGCCACCTGGCTTGCGTCGGTCAGCGCACGGCTCGCAAGTGCGGCTGTAGCTGACCTGGATGACCGGTCTGGGTAGCGATCTCGCGTACCGCGTCCAGCAGTCGGTCACCGTGTAACTCGAACCTCAGGCGTGTGGTCGACAGCGCCAACGCCCCCATGGGGGCACCCTTCGCGTCGAACACGGGTGCTGCGATGCAGCAGAAGCCCTCGGTGAACTCTTCGATGTCGGTCGCCATGCCCGTGCCGCGGATGGCGGCCAACTCAGCCTCCAGCTGCGTGCGGTCCTTGGCTGTCCGTGGGGTGAATTCCGACAGGCCGTAGGCATCGCAGTAGGCATCGAGGTGGTCCGGGTCGACGTGCGCCAGCAGCGCCTTGCCGACGGCCAGCGAGTGCGCCGCACCCTGGACGTCGGGCGACAGTCCGGGGACGTACGGCAGCCCCTGGCGTCCCTTGGAGTCCTGGATCGTGATCTGCGGGCCGTCCGCGGTGGCGAGGTAGGCGCGCTCGTTGGTGCGCAGGTACAGCTCGACGACGGCATCCTCCAGAGCTGCACCGCCCGACGGTTGCGAACGATCGGTGGGCTCAGGAAGCCGATACCGGCCATCCGGGTCGCGGACCGCGAACCCTTCCTGGCAGAGGCTGTTCAGCAGATAGGTCGCCGTCGACAGGCTCTTGCCGGTGAGGGCCGCGACGTCCGCTGTCGACAGACCCTCCGGCGTCACGGCGAGGTGGCGCAGGACCCGCAGAACGACGACCGCGGTCTGCAGCGTTCGTCCGCCTGCTGACATGTCACGGCTCCCTGCGATCCTCTCTCCCGGTCGGATCGCTAGCTTCGAAGCTACGCACTCAGCTCCCCGACATCTAGAACTTTCTTGCCCTGCAAATGCTGCAGTTCACTCCCACCCCCGGGGCTTACCCCACCGGATACCGGCCCCGTGGTGTACGGAGGATCGTCCGTCCGGCCTCCCGGACGACGGACCCCTCAGCTAGCACCGCATGTGGCGCATGGCGACTCGGAGGAACGATGACGGCGCACAGCCAACCCCCTGTGCCAACCGGAGCCCAGACGAACTGACTGGCCACATGCGGCGTCATGTGCACTGCCAACGTCTGTCTCAGTCGCCGCTCCTCGCGATCCCGGTCCAACGTCGCATCGAGGGGCCGTAGCCGAGCTGCGACCCCACTTGGGTTCTCTTCAATGCCAACGAGAATCCAGGACTCCTTGCACCGTGATGTCTGCGTGGTGAGCGAGAACGGCTGAGTTCGACCTTTGGGGGCAGCGGGAGAACGACAGCAACCTGCCCGCGCGCCAACGCACCCGTTGCAACTACTCAGGCGTTGCGTCAGCGCGCCGCCCCCACAGTGCGGTCGCAGCCCGGAGGACCGCGTTCGGGAGCCGCGCGTAGCCGCCGATAATGGGACACTTCTCGGAGCTCAGCTGCGCGCCGGTGGCAGTCAGCATCCAGGTCATGAACCTCGCTCTGCGTGAGCTACCCGGTCTCCCCTGACGGTCGGGAGTGGCCTCCACTCGGACCAGAACGCTCCCAGCTTGCTCCAGAGTCCCGTGACCAGCCTGCGACCATTGCCGTGTTCATTCCCAGAGGCGGAAGACGCGAATCGCCACCCTCTCCCTCCCCTTCGGCCCGGAGCTAGACGTCAGTCTTTTCCTCCAGCGACTCAGCAATCGCATCGATGAGTGGTGAAACGAATGACAGGATGGGATCGTCGTCGAAGGCTTCGACGGCTGAGGCGACAAGTTCCTTCAGTCGTGACTCGACGCGGCGATCGAAGAGTTTACCGGCTGAGCCGAAAGCGGCTTCTACACGATCCCCCCCACCGACGCCTCGCCCCCGTGAAGTTGCTGATCGTGAGGTCAACGCCGAAGGTTCTGAGGACGTGCGGTGCATAGACGTCAACCTTGAGGAGGTCCTCGATCTCAGATTCGCGGTAGCCGGGGCGCTTGGTCAGCGAATAGTCGCGATCCCTCAATAAGCCCAGGTCGAGTGCCTTCCCGACGGCGTCCCTGCCCGTTCGGTCGTCGTCTAAGAGCGCGTGCACCGTACAGAGCCCGGCCTCGAGCTCGCCGAGTCTGTAAGCCAAGTTCGTGCCGCCGTGGAGGACCTGAATGCCAAGGGACCCCGTGTCGAGGGCTGCGGCAACGGACTCTGACCGCTGTCGCAGCAGATGCTCGATGATCCTGCGGTCAGACTCTCCCTCCACCACCAGGACGACAGTGGCAGAGTGCAGGTTGTCGCTCGTCCGCACCCCGAGGATCTCACGAATCTCGTCCAGAGACTGCGCCTGACGCGCCTTGTTGTCTTGAACTAGGACGTTGCTCGCAAGGCTGCGGCGATTCACGAACAGTGGACTGTGCGTCGAGACTATTACCTGCTGAGTCTCAGCAATTTCCTCCATGACTTCCCGAAGTTGGTGGACCGCGCCGGGATGCAGGTGAGCCTCTGGTTCCTCGACAGCGAGAACAACGTCGTTGCTGCGTCCCAACGTGTCGGCGGCGTCACGGACCAAGGCGACGGTGCTTAGGCTCTGGATGCCGTCTCCCTTCGCGGCTAGAGCAGTCTGGTTGCCATCATCGATAACGACCTGGCTTCGGACAGGGCGACGTCGGTCCTCGTCATCAAGTTCAATTGAAACCCCTCGGACCTCTGGGACGAATCTCGCGAGCGTTGACCTCAACGAGGAGGCAAGCTCGTCGAGAATAGGCTGCTGGAGCGCTTCGATTAGCTCAAGGGCCTCCCTGTAGTCATCGCGCTCCTTGAGGTCTTGGAGGGCGCGACGGACGAATCGGTCGACCTCCCGCTGGCTATCGGACGCGCTTCGCTGAGCCTGGACGTAGGCAACAGAGAGTCGCCGACCGACGAACTTTGCTATGGAGTCACGCTTGGCGGTCAGCGCCTCCCCACCCGGCCCCTTCTTTGGGATACGGAAGTAGAACTGCTCGCGACCAAGCTGCGCCTCAATAGGCAGATCGCCGTTGATGCGACTACCTACGTCAGTCCAGAACTCACCGATTTCGTTCTCATCTAGTCGGAAGTCGTATCGCAGAGTCGTCCGACCCTGCGCTTTCCTCCGCTGAAGTGATTTCGGATAGTCGTGGTCCCATTCGTACAGGTTGCGAGTGAAGAACCTCGCCCTGTTCGCCACTCCAAACGGGTGTCCGGCGCGCTCTAACATCGTCATGCCGAGAACAAGCGCCCTGAGGAGATTCGACTTCCCTTCGTTATTGGGTCCAATGAGGACCGTGTACTCCGAGAGGTCGAGCTTCTCGGCTTCGGTGATGCTGCGGTAGTTGTTGACCGTAAAGCTTTGCAGCCTCAATGGCGCGCCCCCTTCGGAGTGGCAGCGGTAATCCTAGTGGGGGGCTATCGTCGGAAGACAACGTTGCTGCCCTCCCAGGAGTCCAGTCGATGAGCGACGCAGAACAGGGGCTCGTCGCTCAGGTCCTCGGATAGGATTTCACGCATCGAATGGAGGGTCTTGCCGCGTGACGGATGTTGTCATCGACAACCCGATCCTGAACTCGCCGTACGAGGAGCCATCGCGGCACTTTCGGTTCTCGGATGAGGGCATCACCGACGAGATCACGGAAGGGCGTCGTCGTTCGGGGTACTTCGTGCCGGTACCTGCGGCGCGGACGCGTCAGTCGCAGCTGCAGATGGAGACGGAGTGGACCGAGGACCGGTTCGAACCGAACGACGACATCAACGAGATCCGTGGCTTCATCGCCCGCTGGCGTGCGACGAACTACGACGGGGGGACGAGTACAACCCGTGAGCTGCTTGATTACTGGACTCGCCTTGATCGTGAGCGTCCGCTGTTCTTCGCGCAGCAGGAGGCGGTCGAGACCGCGATCTTCCTGACAGAGGTAGCCGGCAAGGAGTTCGGCGGCACCTACCTGCAGAACAAGTTGCGCGACTGGGCGGAGGAGTACAACCCGGGGCTACTCCGTGCGGCGTTCAAGATGGCGACCGGGACGGGCAAGACCACGGTCATGGGCATGCTCATCGCCTGGCACACCCTGAACAAGGCTGCCCGGCCTCAGGACCGTCGGTTCGGCGACGCGTTCCTTGTCGTCGCGCCTGGCATCACGATCAAGGATCGGCTGCGGGTGCTGCTGCCCAACGATCCGGACAACGTCTACCGCGAACGGGACCTGGTGCCGCCGGACCGGATGGATGCGTTGCACCGGGCCCGGCTGGTGATCACGAACTACCACGCGTTCCAGCGGCGGGTGACCGAGCAGGTCAAACCGCTGGCCCGAGAAGTGCTCGGCTATGAACAGGACAACCCGTTCGTGGAGTCCGAGGCGCAGATGGTCCGCCGGGTGCTGCGCGACCTGGGGACGAACAAGCGCAACGTCATCGTGCTCAACGACGAGGCACACCACTGCTACGAGCCGCGCGAGGCGGCGAAGCGCCCGAAGATGTCGCGCGAGGAACGCTCCGAGGCGAACGAGCGAGACAAGCAGGCACGCGTGTGGCTTTCAGGGCTGCGGTCGGTCGCGGAGCAGCGTGGCGTCAAGCTGGTCTATGACCTGTCGGCCACGCCGTTCTTCCTGAAGGGTTCGGGCTACGACGAGGGTCAGCTCTTCCCGTGGGTCGTGTCCGACTTCGGCCTCATCGACGCGATCGAATCGGGCTTGGTGAAGGTCCCGCGTGTCCCGGTCGCCGATGATGCGATGCAGCCCGAGGGCCCGACCTACCGGGAGCTGTGGTCACGCATCCGCGACGACCTACCCAAGAAGGGCCGCGAGGTCACCGATCCGTCCGGCCCACCGCAGCTGCCAGCCGCACTGGAGGGCGCCCTCGAGAGCCTGTACGCAAACTACGAACGCGACTACCGCCAGTGGGAAGCCGACGAGGAGGCGCAGGCGGCCGGCATGACCGCACCCGTATTCATCATCGTGTGCAACAACACGACGGTGTCGAAGCTGGTGTACGACCACATCGCCGGCTACGAGAAGGTCCTGGACGATGACCGCACCGTGTGGGTCAAGGGCCAGCTGCCTCTGTTCTCCAACGTCGGCGACGACGGCCATCCGCTCGGGCGATTCAACACGATCCTGGTCGACTCCCAGCAACTCGAGTCCGGTGAGGGACTGTCCAAGGACTTCCGCGACATCGCTGCAGCCGAGATCGATGACTTCCGTGACGAGCTCCGTCAACGGTTCCCCGGCCGCAGCGTCGAGGACATTGACGACGCCACGCTGCTCCGCGAGGTCATGAACACCGTCGGCAAGGCCGGCCGTCTCGGCGAACACATCCGCTGCGTCGTGTCAGTGTCGATGCTCACCGAAGGCTGGGACGCCAACACCGTGACCCACATCCTCGGGGTCCGTGCCTTCGGAACCCAATTGCTGTGCGAGCAGGTCGTCGGACGGGGCCTACGCCGACGCAGCTTCGCGCTCAACGACGACGGACGGTTCGAGCCAGAGTACGCCGAGGTCTACGGCGTGCCCTTCTCGTTCATCCCTTCCTCCGGATCCACCGCGGAGCCCAAGCCACCAGCCCCATTCACCCGAGTTCGCGCGCTACCAGAGAGAGCCCACCTCGCGATCACCTTCCCACGCGTCGTCGGCTACCGCACCGAACTCGAAGCCGACCGGCTAACCGCCACGTTCACCGACGATTCCCGGATGGTGCTCACCAAGGAGGAGGTCCCGACACGTACCGAGATGGCCGGCATCGCCGGCGCCGAGGACGAGCACGAGACGCCGCTGGATCAGCGGCGTATCAAGGAGGTCGAGTTCGCCATCGCCCGGCGTGTAGTCGAAAGCCTCTCCCACGACGGCGGCCAGGACGCCTGGCTGTTCCCTCAGGCACTCCGCATCACTCGTCAGTGGCTGGCCGACTGGGTCGAGGTCAAAGACGACGCGTTCCCACAGATGCTGCTGCTCGCCGAGTTCGGCCAGCGGGGCGCCGAGCGCATCGAACGAGCGATACACCGCAGCGCCTCAGCCGACGCCCGCATCCTTCCCGTGCTGCGCCCCTACGAGCCAGTCGGATCCACCGAAGTCATCGACTTCGATACGACCAAGGCGACGTTCCGCACCCGCGAGGACCGCTCGCACGTCAGCCACGTCGTCGCAGACAACTCCTCCTGGGAACACAAGGTCGCGTACGCGATGGAGGCGATGAACGAGGTCGTCAGCTACGTCAAGAACGACCACCTGGGCTTCGCCATCCCCTACACCAAGGACGGCCAGGTTAGGCAGTACCTACCCGACTTCCT
>PWTU01000538.1 GCA_003562775.1 Ignavibacteriales bacterium | reverse complement strand
ACAATCATCGTACAGCCGCAGAAGTAACACAGCGTATCGCAGAAGGGGAGATGCAGATACAGGGACAAATCCGCTTTGCTATCGTTTTCATTTGTCCTTTTTATCTCTTCGATAAAATCTTTCCACGTAAATTCTGTAGAGAAGAGGGGAGCGGTTGGATAGCTTGTGTACCGCGGTCCCGGTTTATCTACCTTGCGAAGAACTTCTACATCGATGTTGTCGAATTGTTTTTTCATAAATATTTGTTGCAATATCGTATCGTATTATCAATAAATTTGAATAATCTTGGTGATAACTCTATTAATTCATTAAAATGCTCGGTTATATCAGTCTTTGAATATTCATGGACAATTTCATTGCGTAATTCTTTTAGCTCTCTTACCTCGTTGGGTTCGTCAATTATATTTCTTTTATGTGCTCTGTTTATGACATCAATGAGTGTACCGCTTTCTTCAAGTTCAACCTTGTCTAAACTTTTAAAAACTTTGTGAATAAGAAAATCGACGGTTCGTGCGAATCTGCTTGAAAATGCTTCGATTGCATCATAATCTTTCTCTTCGAAACTGATTTTACCCTTAAGCGATGTACACTGATCATACGATCTTTTAAGCCATCGTTCAGCTTCTTTGAGATCTTGAAGATTGTCTCTTAAAATACGGATTGCTTCTTGAGTTGTCATAACGGTATACTATGTTTGTAGATAGATTTTTCGAATTGAGTTTTCGGCGTTGCAAATACAAGTATGTCGATTTTTTGAGCGCCTATTTTGTCGGATATTTTAATTTTGATTTTTCTTTTTTCTCTATTTTTTATCTTATCGGTAATCAGAAGCAGGTCAATGTCGCCGCCCTTCTGAGCATCATCGATACGCGATCCGAAGAGATATATTTTTGCGTCCGGGTCGAATTCGTATACTGCTTCTTTAATTGCGTTAACTTCAGCTTTACTTAGTCGCATTGATATTAAATTATGTTCTCAATTATTCGTGCAATTTCATTATCAATCTACCCATTCCCTCGGATTTTTCAAAATCTCGAGTAATTCCGCTTCCGGTGAACCCGCTTCGGGATGATAATCATATTTCCACGATACGTACGGCGGCAGCGACATCAATATCGATTCGATTCGACCTTTGGTTTCCAGACCGAACAATGTCCCCCGGTCGTAAACCAGGTTGAATTCGACGTACCGGCCGCGCCGGATGAGCTGCCATTTCCGGTGCTCTTCAGTATATTGCATGTTTTTTCTTCGCTCAACGAGCGGTATATATGACGGTAAAAATGCCTCACCTACATCACTAACAAAAGAAAAGAGTAAATCGTTGCTTCCCTTCAAATTGTCGAAGAATATACCGCCGATACCGCGGGCTTCGTCCCGGTGTGTAATGAAAAAATATTCATCGCACCATTTTTTGAATCGCCGGTAATATGATTCATTATGCGCATCGCACGCTTTTTTAAACGTCCGATGAAAGTGCCGGACATCGTCATTGAATACATAATACGGCGTCAGGTCGGCGCCGCCCCCGAACCAGGATTCTCCGTTCTTCATATCGAAGTATCGGAGGTTCATATGGACGGTCGGAACCATCGGGTTGTGGGGATGAATAACAAGCGAAATTCCGGTGGCAAAAAATTCGTCTACTTCAACGTTCATTCGCTGCGCCATTCGTTCGGGCAGTTGTCCCCAGACCGCGGAGGTGTTCACTCCCGCTTTCTCGAATACACTTCCTTCTTCCATCACTCTGGTTCTTCCGCCGCCTCCCTCTTCACGATGCCAGATATCTTCCCGGAAACGAGCGGCGCCGTCAACCGTTTCAAGTGTATGACAAATGGTGTTCTGCAAAGACTCGAAGGAGTCCCGGATCGTTTCTTTGTTACTGTTCGTGATATTTGCCGCTTTCATTCTTCACAGTATTTACAAACGCTTTCACATTATCGACCGGTACATCGGGCAATACACCGTGCCCTAAGTTAAAGATGTGTCCCGTATGCGGTCCGAATTTTTCAAGAATGCATAATACTTCCTGCCTGATGCGCTCGGGATTGGAGTATAATAAAGTCGGATCCATATTTCCCTGCAGTGCGGTGCGCCCATTAATTATCTCACGTGCTTTCCCGATATCGAATGTCCAGTCAAGCCCGATGACCTCGGCGCCGAGCGAAGCCATACTATCGAGTGCGTGCGCGCATCCTTTGCAAAAAATTATAACCGGTTCATCGTTGCGTTTTATCGATTCGAGAATTTGTTTGATATAACGAAGTGAGAATTCTTCGAATGCATCGGGTGATAGTATGCCGCCCCAGGTATCGAATATTTGAACGATGTTTGCACCGGCATTGATTTGAGCGCTGAGATATTTCGCAATCGCCTGTGTTAACCGTTCGAGCAAAGCGTGAGCGTCATTAGGATTATTAAAGATCATCTCTTTTGCAAATCGGAAGTTTTTCAATCCGCCGCCTTCGATCATGTATGTCAGCAACGTCCACGGCGCACCGGAGAAACCGATCAACGGTACGCGGTTGTTTAGCTCATTTTTGGTGAGCTTTATTGCATCAAGCACGTAGCGCAGGTCTTCAACCGGTTCTATATCCCGGAGCATATCGATTTCATGACGCGACCTGACCGGATTTGTAAAGCGGGGCCCGCCTTTATTCTCCTCAATAATCAGGTTCATTCCCATCGCTTCGGGGATCACAAGAATATCGGAAAAGATGATTGCCGCATCGACGCCGATGATGTCGACGGGCTGGATGGTTACTTCGGCAGCAAGTTCGGGGGTTTTACACAGTGTAAGGAAGTCTACTTTTTTACGGATCTCCCGGTATTCGGGTAAGTAGCGTCCGGCCTGCCGCATAAACCACACCGGTGTTCGTTGAACGGGTTGTCGATTCGCTGCGCGAAGAATAAGATCGTTTTGTAAGGAATTTTTTTTCATTCTGCATTCATTGAATATGTTGCAATACTATTAATTAATTCTTCTCCGGTTGCTTCATCGGGTTTTATCTTCGGGTGAAGACCGTATTCAACAACCGCTTGATACGTTGTAGGACCGATCACCGCCGTCGGAATATCTTTTATTGTTGCCGGGTCTATCAGTTCAAAAAAATGGTGTACGCTCGAAGGACTGAAAAAAGTAATGATATCTATTGCATGTTCGGTTAATAATTGCTGCAGCCGTACCGTGTCGACATGTGCGGGTGTTTTTGTTGTATACACACGGGCCCGTTCGACGACGGCGCCGGCTTGCATTAAACCGTTTTCGATAACATCACGGGTTAAATTCCCCGCAGGCAGCAGGAATATTTTGCCCTCCACATTGGTTTGAGTTATCAAATGAACCGTTGCCTCTGCGGTATACTCATCGGGCATAGCATCGACCGGCAATCCATACTCCGATAATATCTCTTTTGTTTTTTTCCCTACAGCATATATTTGTCGTCGCTTTATTATTTCCCTGGCGTGGGGAAATTTATTCTCCAATCGTGATACAAAACCACGGACGGCATTGGCGCTCGTGAAAATAATGCCGTCGAATTTCTTCATATTGATAATCGCTTTATCGCATTGCTCCCACGAATCCGGTCCGGTGATTTCGATCATCGGAAAACAAACAGCCGTTCCTCCATATTCCCGGATACGGTCGATCATATCCTGCGATTGATCTGCAGGCCGGGTTATCAGTATAGTGTATCCCTTTAATGTATCTTTCCCGTCAACCATAGTATATTTAATCTTCCGGAAGCCGTATATTCTCAAGTATTGAATCGGCGCCTTTTGAGAGTAACTCTTCCGCAAGAGTTATGCCCAGTCCGGCGGCATCGTCGGGATTTCCGCTGATCTTGTCCCGCACCACTGTAGCGCCGTCAAGACTCCCGACCATAGCATCGAGATACAATACATTGTCGACGACGCGGCCCCAGGCGCCGACCGGAATCTGGCATCCCCCTTCAAGGCGTCTGAGTAATGCACGTTCGGCTGTGGTCGATTGCACGGTGTTGTAATCGTCGAGGGGTGCGAGGAGTTCACCTACCCTGTGGTCGTTTTCACGAATTTCAACGGCTAACGCTCCCTGACCGACCGCCGGGAGGATGATTTTCGGATCGATTACCTGGGTCATTCTTTCGTGCCATCCCATTCTTAATAATCCCGCCGATGCAAGGAGCATGCCGTCCCAGGCAGATTCATCCAATTTTTGTATTCGGGTATTGATATTACCGCGAACATCCTGGATATGCACATCGGGCAGGAATGCAAGCAACTGACATCTGCGTCGTAAACTTCCGGTAGCGATGGTTGCTCCGTCCGGCAGTTCTTCAAGTCCGTTGTAATTTTTTGAAAGGTGCGTAATAAAAACATCCCGGATATCTTCGCGCGCCGCAACGGCGCCGAGCTGCAGACCGTCGGGGATTGTCGTTGTTAAGTCTTTTAAGCTATGCACCGCAAGATCGATCCGGTTATCAAGGAGTGCGACCTCAAGTTCCTTTGTAAACAATCCCTTATCTCCGATCTTCGATAGGGGAGAATCGAGTATCTTATCGCCTTTGGTTTTAATGTGAACTATTTCTATAACGATACCGGGGTACAGACGCTCGAGTTGATCTTTGATATAATTTGACTGCCACAATGCGAGTGCGCTGCTCCGTGTACCGATTCGAGTTTTTTCCGGCATTACCGATCTTTCCTTTCAAGCCCGAACAGCTTACGTATTGAACTGATATGAGATAATGTATCGTCTTTCGGATCGCCGTTGCTTGTGCGGAGAGTTGTCATCGGTGTATGAAGCAGCTTGTTGACGATGCGTTTGGTTACCATATCGATCAATTCGCGGTCAGCATCATTAAAGCGATTGATATGTTTTTCAACTTCCGCCTGCCGTATGAATTCAAACATCTGGCGCAAATCGCTTATAGTTGGATTGAGTTGCAGGGATTTGTACCATTGGAATAATCCCTGCAATTCCTCGAGGATTATGCTCTCAATCTTCGGAATTTCCGCTTTGCGCTTCGATAAATTTTTATCGATTATATTTTGCAGGGAATCGATATCGTGCAGGAATATACTTTCGTATTTATTACACGCCGGATCGACGTTTCGGGGGACGCCGATGTCTATAATAAAAAGCGGCTCCGCACCGCGTTTTTTCATAACATCATGCATAGTCGGCGCTTTGATAATATGTTCATCGGCAGTGATGGAGCTGATAACGATATCGCACGTTTTGAGTTCATCTATTAAATGTTCAAATTCGACGACTTTCCCGCCGATCCGGTGAACGAGATCCTCACTTCGCTTCCGCGTGCGGTTTGTTACCAACAACTCACCGATTCCCTTACTCTTCAAATGTTTCGCGGTAAGCTCGCCGGTTTCGCCCGCCCCGATCAGCAATGCTCGCTTTTTCGAAAGATCGGCGAATATTTTGTTTGCGAGCTCAACGGCAGCGTAAGATATCGAGACGGCGCCTTCGCCGATTTCCGTTTCCGTCCGGGAGCGTTTGCCGACACGAAATGCGGCATGAAACAACCGATTTGTTAAAAAGCCGGTTGATTTCTTTTGATCGGCATAGTAATATGCATCTTTGACCTGTGCAAGGATTTGTATGTCACCGATGATCATCGAATCGATGCCCGATGCAACGCGAAAGAGATGATTGGCTGCACCGCTTGCAAATTGACGGTAGAAGTATTCGGGATTTGAAAATTCCCTGGTTCCTTTCCGTTCGATAATGAAATCGAATAAATCACCGTATCGCATCGTGAACGGATCGGTGACGGTATAAATCTCGGTCCGGTTGCATGTCGATATAATTACGGCTTCTTTAAAAGCGTATTTATTGAGCAATGCGTCGTAAGCGCCGTCAAGTTCTTTCTCGGTGAAATATAACCGTTCTCGAATATCAATGGGCGCCGTTCGGTGATTTGTCCCTATGGACAGAAGATTCATATTCGTTTAATAGAACTGGTGAAAACTGCTGAAGAAAAAATTAACAAATGTAATTGAAAATAATGCCACAATAAAACCGGAAACATACAGCACGACAATCTTCCTGCCGCGCCAGCCTGCAAGCTTTTTACTGACTAAACCGACTGCGTACAGTACCCAGATGAACATTGTTCCGATAAGTTTCGGATCGGAATAAAAGATCTGACCGAAAGCTATCGGCAGCCAGATCAGCCCGACTACAATTGCTATCGACAGGAAAATAAACCCGAACAGTGTAGAGCGAAAACTCATCGACTCGAGTATTTCCAGATTCGGAAGCCGCTTGTAAATCACGCTGAAGTGATTCGACTTGATATCGTGGTACAGCATCAGGTAAAGTATTCCATACATTGCCCCGACTGCAATTGCAGTGTACCCGAGTAATGCGCTTGTGACGTGAAAGCCGAGCAAGTTGCTCCGGAGAATTTCAGGCACCTGTCCGAGATCCTTGATAAACAAACTCGATATGCCCTGAAACATGAATGCAGGAATGAGTACGAACAAACCCGTTCCGTGAACCTTGGATATCACCTCAATGTATAGATATGCCAGTGTGATGCAGAATGCAATCACCGTCATAATCTCCAATGGTGTTGTGATTGGCGGATGATTAAAAAGTATTGTACGGAGCAACAAATACACAAGATGAATAAGCACCGTTGCCGCCAAAATTATCGTTTTTATATAGTCTGTCCGGGAAATAGTCTTAAAAAACGATCGTCCGTATAGATACAGTAAACCCCCGTAAAACAGGGGGAGTGAAATGTTTAAAATGTCAACAATAGTGTTCACAAAACCCGTCTTTAAAATTATCCTACAAGTGGTATATTAGTAAAAAAGTAATCAAAAATAGTGCCAGTGTCAAGAAATTCAACACCACGCTTTAATTTGGCAAATTATGAAATAAAATACTGAAAAAAGTCGAGAATAAAAACGGATTTTTTTGAATTTCTGCATGAACGTTCTTATCTTTGATAAAACTATAGTTAAGTAACTCATAATCTACACCTACCGAAACAAGGAGTTATGTAATGGACAAGATCATATCTTACATCGAAGAAAACAAAAATAGGTACATTGAGGAATTAAGTGATTTTTTACGGATGGAGAGCATCAGTGCTTTGCAGGAGCATAAAGACGAAACCCGCCGGTGCGCTCAGTGGGTGGAATCGCATATCAGGGATTTAGGAATGGAGAACGTGGAGTTTATAGAAACAAAAGGTCACCCGATTATCTATGCGGAATGGATGGGTGCCCCCGGAAAACCGACCGTGCTTTTGTACGGTCATTACGATGTGCAACCGGTAGATCCGATTGACCTATGGACGACCGGTCCCTTTGAGCCGATAATTCGCAACGGAGATATTTACGCACGGGGAGCGACCGACGACAAAGGACAGGTATTTACTCATTTTAAATCCGTTGAAGCATACATGAAACAGAACGGATCGCTGCCTGTCAATCTCAAAATGGTAATCGAAGGCGAAGAAGAAATAGGTTCTGCAAATCTGGAAAAATTCGTACGCGAAAATAAAGAGAAGCTGAAAGCCGACATGGTATTAATCTCGGATACCGCGATGTATGCAAAAGGTGTTCCGACGATTTGCTATGGGCTTCGCGGCTTATCCTATTTTCAGATCGATATGACCGGGCCAAACCGTGATCTGCACTCGGGATCGTTCGGCGGGGCGGTGCAAAATCCCGCGCAGGCGCTTGCTGAAATGCTTGCATCGTTGAAAGATAAAAACGGGAAGATACGTATCCCCGGTTTTTATGAAGATGTTCGAAAGCTAACCAAGAAGGAGCGTGAGGCGTTCGCTAAATTACCGTTTAGCGAAAGGAAGTATGCCAAACAATTAGGGGTGAAAGAATTGTTCGGCGAGAAAGGATACAGTACACTCGAACGTGTATGGGCTCGACCGACGTTTGAGATTAACGGTATGTGGAGCGGATTTACCGGCGAAGGTGCAAAGACCGTATTACCCGCAAAGGCACACGCGAAAGTAAGTATGCGCCTTGTGCCGGATCAGAATCCCAACAAGATTGCGCGCTTGTTCAAAAAGCACATCAAGGAAATTACACCGAAAAACGTTACGGTCGAGTTAACACAAATGCACGGCGCCAAACCGGCCCTTGCACCGATCGACAGTCTCGGCGTGCAGGCGGCAACCGAAGCGCTTCAAAAAGGGTTTGGCAAGAAACCGTTACTGCAGCGAGAGGGCGGTTCAATTCCTATAGTTGTGACGTTTCAGCAGGTGTTGAAAACAACGCCGGTGCTGCTCGGATTCGGGCTGCCGGATGATAACCCGCATTCACCCGATGAGCATTTCAATCTCGATAATTTCCACAACGGCATTAAAACGTCCGCTCATTTCTTCGATACACTTGCTGCAATGAGTAACGGGCAATGAAAATATATACACGTACCGGCGATAAAGGAGAAACATCGCTTTTTGGCGGCAAGCGTGTTCCGAAAGATTCACCGCGAATACATGCATACGGCAGTGTGGACGAACTCAACGCCGTAATCGGGATGGCCGTCTCGCTTTCCGATGATGCAAAACTAATCGATGTATTACGGCAGTTGCAAAACGAGTTGTTTGTGGTAGGCGCCGACCTTGCCACCCCCGGCGATATTCAAAAACCCAATACCGTACGTGTAGAACACTCGCATATAAACCGGCTCGAGCGGGAAATTGATATTCACGAGCAAGAGCTTGAGCCGTTGAAATATTTTATTCTTCCCGGAGGCACGACCTGTGCCTCCGTCTTGCATTTTGCACGAACCGTTTGCAGACGCGCTGAACGGGAGACCTACGAGTTGTTGAAAGTCGAAGATATTAACAACCTGGTTTGTATCTATCTCAATCGATTATCCGATCTCTTATTTGTTCTCGCGAGGGTTACAAACAGGCGGTCGGGAAGGGAAGATATCCCGTGGCATCCTCGTGAGGAAGAATGAATTTATTGCACTTTTTAAGTCGTCCATACGTTCCTTTATATGCAGCGGTGATTAAAAAATGTGGTATAATAATTTTTCGTGTATCGGTTTTTAAGTTATTGATTTTTATTATATTCATTTGTATCTTGAACTAACTTTTATTTCGCCTGCAAAAAAACCGCACGCAAGAAAGATGTGATCTTATGCTTACAGAATTTGGCAAAGTGTTTCTCTTCATGCTATTAGGAATATTAGTTGTAGCAGGGAGTATGATCGCAGCCTGGCTACTTCGTCCGAATCGACCTTCACATGAAAAACTTACTTCCTATGAATGCGGTGAAGACCCGGTAGGACATTCCTGGATACGTTTCAACATCAGGTTCTATGTCGTCGCTTTACTTTTCTTAATATTTGATGTCGAAGTGGTATTGTTGTTTCCCTGGGCGGTAGTGTATCAGGATTTCGGGTGGCACGCATTCGGAGCGATGGCGGTTTTCGTCTCTCTTATCTTTGTCGGTTTTGCATATGAGTTGGGGAAAGGCGATCTCCGTTGGGATAAGCCGGAACCGAGAATACCGCGTTATGAAAAAGGAGTCGGTGTTATCGAGGAGCCGGTGCGGAAAGAGGAACGCGAAGAAATAATGGCTTAATCGATTGCAGTACGTTTTGTGACCGGAGTATTTTATGGGTTTGCTCGATAAAAAATTTGAGAACAGCAACATAATTATTACCTCTATCGATAAAGTGTTCAATTGGGCGCGGTTATCTTCATTGTGGTACATGCAATTCGGCCTTGCGTGCTGTGCAATCGAGATGATGGCAACCGCTGCATCGCACTACGATTTCGACCGTTTTGGCATTATACCGCGCGCATCGCCCCGTCAGGCAGACGTGATGATCGTTGCCGGTACCGTAACAATAAAAATGGGTCCCCGTATAAAGCGCTTGTACGAACAGATGGCGGAGCCGCGTTATGTTATTAGTATGGGATCGTGTGCAACGTGCGGGGGGCCGTATTGGGAACACGGCTACCATGTAATGAAAGGTGTAGATCGGGTAATACCGGTCGATGTTTATGTCCCGGGTTGTCCGCCGCGACCGGAAGCCCTGCTCGAAGGATTTCTGAAACTAAATGAGAAAATTCGTTCGGAAAGTCTTGCAAAGAAAAAAACCGCTTAATTTATATAACTTCGAAAATCTGCAGCACTAATGAAAAATCCTGAAGAAATTTATGCTATTCTAAAAATAAAGTTCGGAGAAGAAAAGGTTGCGTTTAAAGAAGATGCGAAGGTAGTACCGTGGATAATCGTCGCACCCGATAGTATTAAAGAAGCGGCAAAATTTTTGCGTGATGACGATGACCTCGATTTCGATTATCTTATGTGCTTGAGCGGTGTCCATTATCAAAAAGATAACTCTCTCGGGGTAACCTACCATATTAATTCCACTCGGAAAAAACATTCGTTAACATTAAAATGTATCGTTCCGGAAGATAATCCGCATGTGCAATCGATTGAATCTGTCTGGAAGACTGCAAACTGGCATGAACGGGAAGCATATGATATGGTAGGTATCATCTTCGACGGGCATCCGGATTTGCGCCGGATTCTCTGTCCCGACGATTGGGAGGGATACCCTCTGCGCAAGGATTATAAAGTCCAGGAGTATTATCACGGTATGAAAGTGCCGTATTAATCAGATTATTCAGTTAGAGTCAACTACTATGCCGGAAATACGAACCGAAGAAATGGTCATCAATATGGGGCCGCAGCACCCGTCGACGCACGGGGTTTTACGTGTGGAATTGGTGCTTGAAGGCGAGATCGTTGTGGATGCCATACCGCATATCGGTTATTTACATCGCTGTTTTGAAAAACATTCGGAATCGATGAACGACTATCAACAGGTCATTCCCTATGTCGACCGGATGGATTATGTCGCTGCAATGTCGAACGAACTCGGGTATGCTATTGCAGTTGAGAGAATACTGGGAATTGAGATTCCTGACCGTGTGGAATACATCAGGGTGATAATGGCTGAACTTCAACGGATTGCAAGCCATTTACTTGCTCTCGGTACGTACGGACTTGATATAGGTGCATTCACGCCGTTTCTTCACTGCTTCCGTGACCGGGAAAGAATTCTCGATATATTCGAATCGACATGCGGCGCAAGATTGTTGTATAATTACATATGGGTAGGCGGCCTGTCCCATGATGTGCCATCCAATTTTAAAGATAAAGTCCGTGATTTTATTAAGTACTTTCCGCCGAAAATAAAAGGTTATAATGATTTGTTATCGTACAACAAAATTTTTATTGACCGGACGGCGGATGTCGGCGTTTTACCTGCAGAGGTTGCTTTAAACTACGCAGCATCCGGCCCGGTATTGCGGGGTTCGGGTGTGAACTGGGATTTGCGTCGTAACGACCCGTATTCAATCTATGACAGATTCGAATTCGATGTGGTGGTCGGAAACGGTGAAGTGGGTACGGTTGGCGATTGCTGGGACAGGTATATGGTTCGGGTACGAGAGATGGAGCAGAGCATTCGAATTATTGAACAGGCGATAGATCAAATGCCCGATGAGGGAGATGTAAAAGCTGCAATCCCGAAACGTATTCGACCTGCAGAAGCTGAAATTTATGCGCGAACAGAAACGCCGCGTGGTGAACTTGGGTATTATATTATCAGTGATGGTTCAATGAGTCCGTTTCGAGTGAAAGGTCGTTCGCCCTGTTTTGTAAATCTTAGTTTACTTCCGGCAATTTCACGTGGATCGATGATTGCCGATATCGTTGCAATTATCGGAAGCATAGATATCGTACTCGGCGAGATAGATAGATAGAGATAATTAAGAAAACATCTTTTTCAGGTACATTATGGTTGAGACCTTAGAACAATTTTTACCGCACCCGCTTATGGCATTTTTGGTCCATGCATCGCTGCCAATGATAGTCGTCTTTCCGTATGTATTGTTTGCCGTATGGCTTGAACGGAAGGTGTCGGCGCACATGCAGGATCGGCTCGGTCCAATGCGTACCGGTGGATGGCACGGCTGGGCGCAGACCATTGCCGATATGATAAAGATGATACAAAAGGAGGATATTGTCCCAGCTCGTGCGGATAAACACTTATTTAGATTTGCTCCGTATCTTGCATTTATGGGGGCATATGCTGCGTTTGCCGTTATTCCGTTTAGCAGTGAGTACGTAGGTGCTCACCTTGATGTCGGTGCATTCTATATTCTTGCCGTCACATCGATTGTAACGCTGAGTATTTTGATCGGAGGTTGGGCCTCGAACAATAAATGGTCGTTACTCGGCGCAATGCGGACATCGGCACAGATTGTCAGTTATGAAGTGCCCACGGTCGTGGCGGTCCTTTCGGTGATTGTTGTTACAGGAACACTGAATCTGATGACGATAAGTGAGATGCAATCGGGAACGCTTTTCAATTGGTTAATCTTCAGCAATCCTTTCCTGTTTATTGCATTCGTACTTTATTTCATATCGTCGCTTGCCGAGGTAAACAGAACGCCGTTTGATCTTCCCGAATCAGAATCGGAGCTGGTAGGCGGATTTCAAACCGAGTATTCCGGTATGCGATGGGGTATGTTTATGTTAACCGAATACGCCGACATGCTCCTTGTGTCATTGCTCGGTTCGGTGCTTTTCTTCGGAGCGTGGAACAGTCCGTTCGGCGACTTTATGTCGGGTCCGCTATGGGGCGTATTCTGGATGATTTCTAAAGGTATGTTTTTCATATTTGTGATAATGTGGCTCAGGTGGACGCTGCCCCGTCTGCGGGTCGATCAACTTATGGATGTATGCTGGAAGTATCTTATACCTATAGCATTTATAAATCTTGTATTAATTGCATTATGGGAAATGATATTCTGAAAATTATTGAGCGTGTGATTTCGGAGAGGAGAAAGGAGTACATTTTATTATGAAACGTTATTTCAAAGATATCTGGGACTCATTTTATACGATAGCGGTCGGTATGAGCGTTACGTTCAGGCATCTGTTTTCAAGAGCCGTGACGATCCAGTATCCCGACGTTAAACCGGAACTGACCGATCGGGCACGCAACCGGTTATACGTGAACATGGACGATTGTATCGGCTGCGATCAATGCTCGAAGGCGTGTCCGGTAAATTGCATTACGATAGAAACGGTAAAAGCAGTGCCGCCGGACGATCTCGGCGTTACCTCGACGGGAAACCCGAAACGTCTGTGGGTAACGAAGTTCGACATCGACATTGCAAAGTGCTGTTACTGCGGATTGTGCGTGTACCCATGTCCGACTGAATGTATAAAGATGACCGATGTATACGAGTTCTCCGAGTTCGACCGTCACAATCTCGTTTATAATTATAGTACGATGACACCCGCGGAGGTCGAAGAGGCGAACCGGAAATTTGAGAAATGGCAGGCGGACAAAGCTGCTGCAAAAAAATCGCCTGAGGAGAAGAAGAAGGCGGCGGGTGAAAAACCTAAAGCAAAAAAACAGGAATCCGGTGAGGATGAGAAAAAAAGTTCACCGGATGATAAAAAATCGGAAACCTAAAAAGTATGGATCTCTACGCAATATTCTTTTATATTTTCGGTTTAATGACCGTCGTCTCGGCGTTTGTCGTTGTATTCGCTCGTAATATTATCCACTCTGCAGTTGCACTGATGTTTACATTTTTCGGAGTTGCGGCATTGTACGTATTACTCTATGCCGATTTCATTGCGGTGACGCAGCTCCTCGTATACGTAGGCGGTATACTGGTGCTTATTATATTCGGTGTGATGCTTACGACGAAGGTATTCTCGGTTGAGATGAAAACCGGTACGCTCAATATATTGCCGGCGACATTATTTACGGCAATCATTGCAGGTATGTTGATTTTCGTTTTTTATGTTACCGATTGGAATATCATTCCCGACCAGGAGTGGGATACGACGGTTTACGGTATCGGCGCATTATTAGTCAATGAGTTTATACTGCCGATGCAGGTAGCCGGCGTGCTGCTTCTTGTCGCGATGATCGGCGCCGTTATGATGGCCGCTCGCGAGCGGGCGAAATCGCAAGCTAAATAACTGCGTCTATGTGGAATGACGCCGGGACCCGGTTGGATTGATTAAATTATTCTTGAGATAAACTATGATTGCATATTGTATTGCTCAGATCCCACAATGGCTCGCCGAGCCGGGATTACAGCATTTTCTAATAATCAGCGCAATACTTTTTTCTCTCGGGCTGCTCGCCGTAATAACTCGCCGGAACGTGATTATGGTCTTGATGGGTATCGAGTTAATATTGAATGCGGCTAATGTTAATTTTATTGCTTTTACCCGGTATTCGACCCTCGCACTCGATGGTCATCTTATCGCGCTGTTTGTTATCATTTTGGCGGCTGCCGAAGCGGCAATTGCACTCGCCATCGTTCTTAATATTTATCAGCAGTTTAGTACCGTCAACGTGGATGAAGTGAGCACGTTGCGGGAATGAATTGGTCACCGTTATTGGTTAATTGTTAATGGTCCTTCATCCCAACGCTCGGTTGACTATGAGCCAATAACAATTAACAAAAAAAAATACTAATTATTATTCATATATAGAACTACACACAATGGCATCCGATACACTCATTCAGTTCGCGTTATATATATTATTTCTGCCGTTGCTCGGTTTTGTAGTATTGCTCTTCTTCGGTAAACGGCTGCCACGCCATGGCGACTGGCTCGGCACGGGTATCCTCGGCATAACATTGCTGCTCTCGTTCATCATTCTTTTCGTTAAGTTAATTTCATATCCTGCCGAGACATTCATTAGTCAGTTTACCTGGATAGATTTCGGAGATGTTCCGTTTATCGGACCCATATCCGTTGAACTGGGCATTATGCTCGATAATCTTTCTGTGGTCATGCTGGTTGTTGTTACCCTGGTAAGTTTTCTTGTACATCTTTTCTCTATCGGATATATGAAAGGAGACGTCCGGTACTCGCGGTATTTTGCGTATCTCGGTTTGTTTTCTTTTTCAATGTTAGGAATCGTGATAACGCACAATTTTCTGATGATGTACATTTTCTGGGAACTGGTCGGGCTCAGTTCATATTTATTGATCGGTCATTGGTATGAAAAGAAGTCTGCCTCCGATGCCGCCAAGAAAGCATTTATCGTCAATCGCATCGGCGACGCGGGTATGTTCATCGGAATTATGATATTGTTCGTTACCTTTTCAACGTTTACGTTTGAAAAGATATTCGACTCGATTGCTATAGGTATGATACCGTTCGGCAGTGAAGCATGGCTGACTGCCGCAGGCATTTTAATCTTCTGCGGGGCGATCGGTAAATCGGCGCAATTTCCCCTGCACACCTGGTTGCCCGATGCGATGGAAGGTCCGACCCCCGTCAGCGCATTGATTCACGCCGCAACAATGGTTGCCGCCGGTGTTTATCTGATCGCACGAACCTTTGCAATTATGACCGGCGACGCCCTTATGGTGATTACGTATATCGGCGCGATTACGGCATTCATCGCCGCGACTATTGCAATCACACAATTCGATATCAAAAAAGTACTCGCTTACTCGACGATCAGCCAGCTCGGCTATATGGTCATGGCGTTGGGAACCGGTGCATATACCGCCGGATTTTTTCATCTGGTGACACACGCATCGTTTAAAGCCGGCTTGTTCCTCGGTTCCGGATCGGTTATTCATGCGATGCACGAAGCGCTGCATAAGAAACATGATCACCGGACCGATCCTCAGGATATACGAAATATGGGAGGATTGAAAAATAAAATGCCGGTTACCTATCTAACCTTCCTTATATTTACATTGGCAATCTCCGGTGTTCCGCTTACGTCGGGATTTCTCAGCAAGGATGAGATACTTGCAGGTACGCTCGGATTTGCAAGCGTTAACGGGCATTATTTAATTCCGTTCCTTGCGTTCATTGTAGCGGGTATGACGGCGTTTTATATGTTCCGGCTCTTCATACTTACATTTCATGGGAATCATGCAGATCCGTCGCGTTTAGACGATATCCATGAATCTCCTGCTGTGATGACCATTCCGTTGATTGTGTTTGCTGCATTTTCGACCTGGATTTTCTATAGCTTTAATCCATTCGGTGCAACTTCCGGCTGGTTTTATTTTGCAATCGAACGACCGAGGAGTGTCGTGCCTGCGGTTGTACAGCCGGTGGCCGCCGATGTATTTAAGGAAGCGGTACACCATGCGCATACGCTTGCAATGATACTTTCGATAGTGATTGCCGGTCTTGGTATTCTTTTCGCGTTTGTTGTCTATCAATTCAGAAAACTGAATGCCGATAATCTTGCGAAGGCAGCCGGGCCGCTCTATTCATTATCGTATAATAAATGGAATTTTGATGAAATGTATGATAAATCGGTTGTGAACGGGACGATGGGATTATCAAACCTGTCGGCATGGTTTGATAATTTTATTATCGACGGTATCGTGAACGGATCGGCAACGATTACGCGCTGGTGGTCGAAATTTACCGGTCGGTTCGATAATGTTGTTATCGACGGACTGGTTAACTTCTCCGCTTATTTCACCGGATTTTCGGGACTGATACTGCGAAAATTTCAGACGGGTAAGGTGCAGACGTACATTATGTTTGTGATATTCAGTGTTATAGTATTCTTTTTTATATTCAGGACATTTTAAGTTTGAATTCAAAGCTTCATCATTTCGGAGGATGAATCGTTAATGGAATTATCAATATTTGGCATCGGAATTTTAACCTGGGTTGTATTCCTTCCCGTACTGGGAATGTTAGTCGTCTTGCTTCTCCCGAAAGGGAGCGGGCTTGCGATCCGGGTAACAACGGTAGTTGCAACCGGCTTACAGTTGCTGCTTTCCTTGATCATATTTGCTAAGTTCGACCGGAGCTGGCTCGGCATTAATGACCCGGAAAGTTTTCAATTCGTGGAGATGTACCGGTGGATAACGGTCGAAGCCGTCCCGTGGGTAGGCAGAATCGAGATAAATTACTTTCTCGGTATCGACGGGTTAAGTGTGTTGATGGTTATCCTCACCGCGCTTATTTGTTTTATCGGAGCGATTTCATCGTGGAACATCGAGCGTCTCGAGAAAGGATATTTCGCACTCTATCTCCTGTTGGCGACCGGAATGATGGGTGTTTTCGTAGCTCTTGATTTCTTTCTTTTCTTTGTGTTCTGGGAAGTGATGTTGTTGCCGATGTATTTTCTTATCGGTATATGGGGCGGTGAACGGCGTGAGTACGCAGCGATCAAGTTTTTTATCTATACCTTTGTCGGCAGCGTACTGATGCTTATTGTAATGCTGGCGCTTTATTTCAGTGTTACCTATATCGATCCTGCGACGGGTGACAAAGTACATACGTTTAATCTCCTGATGATGATGGATCCCGCAAATTTTGAACCCGGGTCGGTATTATACGGAGTCGACACTACATGGAGTTATGCTGCCTGGATTCTTCTTTTTATAGGTTTTGCAATAAAAATACCGTTATTCCCGTTCCACACCTGGTTGCCCGATGCACACGTCGAAGCACCAACGCCGATCAGCGTTATTCTTGCCGGTGTATTGCTTAAGATGGGTACGTACGGTTTACTCCGTATCAGTTATCCGATCTTCCCCGATGCTACGATTCATTATATGTATCCGATGGCAATCCTCGGAGTGATCAGTATTATTTACGGTGCGTTGTGTGCGATGGCACAAACGGACTTTAAAAAACTTATTGCTTATTCATCGGTCTCGCATATGGGTATTGTCGTGCTCGGTATGGCGGCGCTGAATACACAGGGAATGGTCGGCGCCGTATTGCAGATGTTTAATCACGGCACCATTACCGCGATGCTCTTTTTGATTGTGGGTGTCGTCTACGACCGGACACACAAGCGCGGGTTGAATGATTTCGGTGGTCTCGCCAATCAGATGCCGAAATATACCGGTGTGGTTATGGTCGCATTTTTCGCGGCGCTTGGATTACCGGGATTGAGCGGTTTCGTCAGCGAGTTGTTCTCATTCCTCGGTGCATTCGATACGTTTCGAACACTGGCTATTATTTCGGTATCCGGTATTGTGCTGACCGCTGCATATATGTTGTGGACGCTGCAGCGGGTATTTCTCGGACAACTGCCTGAGCAGTACACGGATCTGCCGGATCTCAACGCACGGGAAATGATCGCACTCGTACCGCTTGCCCTTATCGTGATATTCCTCGGTGTGTATCCGGCGCCGGCTATTGAATTAATGAATGCATCACTCAGTTATCTGGTTGAAGTTGTGCGTGCCGGCGGTGAGTTTGCAATTATTCCATGACATTTGACTAACGAAGATTATGGCAGAACATATTCTTGAAAGTATAAAATTATTCCTGCCCGAGATCGCACTCACCGTGACGCTCTGCGTTGCGATCATTGCCGATTTAATTCTCAAGGAACGGAATCATAACGTCGCGTATGTCGTGATCGCGGGGCTTGTTGTAACATCAATATTCGTCTTTCGCCAGATGGGAATCAATGAATCCATCTTCAGCGATATGGTGGCGGTCGATCCGTTCGCGATATTCTTTAAAGTGGTATTGCTCCTCAGCGGTTTCTTTATAGTTTTCTTCTCCATAAAGTGCCGTGAACTCGATGCAAACAAAAAGCGGATCGGTGAATATTACATGCTCATTACGGCGATGATGCTCGGTATGTTCATTATGGCAGGCGCTACCAATTTATTGTTGATGTATCTTGCACTGGAATTGACCAGCGTTGCCTCGTACATTCTTGCAGGTTATACAAAGCGCGCCCGGGATTCTGCCGAGGCATCTTTGAAGTACGTATTATATGGCGCAATATCGTCCGGCATGTTAATTTACGGCGTTTCTATTCTCTATGGGATTACAGGTGCAACCGATATCTACGGCGTCAATGCGGCATTGCAGGCGGGGAATTTCAGCCCGCTTGCGCTGCTTACTGCTGGTATTTTGATTATTGCAGGGTTTGGTTATAAAGTGACCGTTGCGCCGTTTCATTTTTGGTCGCCCGACGTCTACGAGGGTGCACCGATAACAATTACCGCTTTCCTTGCCGTTGCATCCAAAGCGGCAGGATTTGCGATGATGATACGATTCTTTAAAGTGTCGTTTATCGATACCGAATTGCTCACCACGACCGGCGTCTGGGATATCATCGCCGGGTTTCAGTGGAATATTATTCTTGCCGTGATGGCAGTGCTGACGATGACGCTCGGTAATCTTGTTGCAATCTGGCAGAATAATATCAAACGTTTGCTTGCCTACTCGAGCATTGCGCATGCCGGTTATATTCTTATGGGATTGGTCGTACTGACAGACCAGGGAATAGCATCGATGATGTTGTATTTTGTTATGTATCTTTTTATGAACTTCGGTGCATTTTATATCGCAATGCTAATTTCGAATAAACTCGATACCGAAGATATCGAAGATTATAAGGGTCTCGGTTATCGTGCGCCGCTGGTTTGCGTTGCAATGGCAGTGTTCCTCATTTCGCTTACCGGAATCCCGCCAACAGCCGGTTTTATCGCGAAATTTTATCTGTTCGCTGCCGTGATAAGCGCTGGATGGTACGGGCTTGTTCTGATTGCAGCGATCAATACGGTCATTTCGCTTTTCTATTATGTACGCATTTTTAGAAATATGTTTCTTGTGGAACCACCGGGCGATACGTCACCCATTGAGTTTAGCGTGAGCTCAAAGATACTGGTATTCGCACTGTTAATTCCAACGATATTATTCGGCATCTATTTCCCACATCTCGTTGACTTCGCCCAATCATCGGTGAAAATGTTTGGATTTTAATTAAAGATGCCCGGCAATTCGGAACAACAAAAATCTTAACATCCCGGACTTTTGTTTGACTTGCAAATGAATGTTTATTTATGTTAATTTAAATATATACCTATGGTATATACAGACAGGAGTAACTATGCAAATATGTAATGGAGTTGTTCGAGGCAGTATTCTCATTGTTTTATTTGTTGCTCTGGCAATACCGTCGAAAAGTCAAAACCCGATCGATGACGCCATTGAACAACTTTCTTCGGATAACGTACAAGGATATATCCAACCGTTGCTCGACGGTTTTGGCGCCAATATCAATTCCGGGTTTCCCGGCTCCGCACGTATAAGAAAAGCGGGGCTTACGTTCAGATTGCAGATAGTCGGTATGGGGACGCTTATCGGTGACGACGAGAAGACATATCTGGCAACTCCCCCCGAACCGTTTACGCAAGAGCCGGTGGAGACTGCTACCATTTTCGGCGGCGACGGTTCAGTTGTTTCTCACCCGGCAGGTGCGAAATATAGATTTCAAAACGGCCAGATCGATACCCGTATTATACCATTTGCCGTACCGCAGGTAACGATAGGCGATTTTTTCGGGACACAGGCAACAATTCGATATCTCCCGATACCATCCGTGGACGATTTCCCCGAAGTAAAACTATTTGGTATCGGTATTCGACATAGTGTCAGCCAGTATCTTCCACTAATTCCTATCGATATCGCTGCAGGTGTTTTTTATCAAACATTATCCGTCGGCGAATATCTTGATACAAAAGCGACTGCCGTTTCAGTGCAGGCAAGCAAGACGTTTCTTGTGTTAACCCTTTACGGCGGTTTACAGTATGAATCAACTGACGTGACTTTATCGTATACATACACCGGGCCATTAACGTCGGGAGATCGTAATGTATCTCTCAACTTTAAAACTGAAAATAAGTTCCGAACGACAGCAGGGGCAGCTTTCTCACTTGGTACGATTTTTCTCCACGCCGATATAAGTGTGGGTAAGGTTACCGTATTAAGCGCAGGCATCGGTCTGGGAATCTAATCATTTAGAATTTGAAGGAATACACAATGAATCGCTTCAGTTATTATATAGTCGGTATACTCGCCGTTACCATGATATTTTGGGGAGGATGCGATGTCTCCGTAAACCCGTTTATTTTTGACGGTTCACCGGTGAGCGCCGTAATTGAAATTGACGTGGATGGAACGTCATTCAGTGAAACCGAGCAATATGATCAAATGGATCTCGATAGGCTCCTTGATGATATCGATGTGTCTATTGACTCAATAACGGTTTTTAATATAACCTTACAGATCGATAAATTGCCGGGCACGCCGGAAGATCTCTTACTCTCCGGGTCGATACGGTTGGATAATCAGAACCTTGTTACCTTATCGGAAATACCGGTAAATGTTTTTGCAAACGAGCAATCCATTTTCGGTGGAGCTGTGTCTCAGTATCTGAACGTAAATTCCCAAACATTCGCTTATCTAATGTCGTTGCTCGGACAATCGCCGTTGCCGCCGGTGACCGTCGGTGTTTCAGGTCAATCATCCGGTTCTCCGGTACGATTACGGGTAGTTGTTACGTTGTATACACAGGTATATGGATCGTAACCGGCTACCGGGTCTTCGATTTACATATATTAAAAATTAACCGCACGCCATCGAGAACAAGGGTCGGTTCAACATCTTCAATGACCGATGTCCGGCTTGCAATAATGGATGCATAACCGCCGGTTGCAATTACCCGTGCATTTTCTTTGAGTTCCTCACGTATGCGGTGCACTATTCCGTTGATGCTGTCTACGGCGCTAAACATTATCCCTGCTTTCATGCTTTCGACGGTGTTGGTCCCGATAATTTTGTCGGGGAACTCAAGCTCGATCTTTGGTAAGCGTGCAGCACGTCGGTGTAGATCGGCGGCGGAGGTCTCCAATCCGGGAGAAATAATGCCGCCGAGGTATTCTCCCTTCTTTGATATCACATCGAACGTATTGGCCGTACCGAAGTCGATAATGATAAGCGGCCCGCCGTATTTTTTAAAACCGGCGACTGCATTACAAATTCTGTCGGCACCGACCGCCGCGGGATCGTCGTAAAGTATCGGCATACCGGTGTCGCTATGTGAACCTATTACCATCAATTCGTTACTATCGACGTATTTCTCCGCCATTCGCTGGGCTGCAATGGTAAGATTGGGAACCACCGAACTGATTCCAACCGCCGTGAGTTCGGATAATTTTATTCCGATGTGTTCACAGAAAAAACCGACCTGCACTGCGATCTCATCCTCGGTTCTGGAGATAATGCTCGTTACCCGCCAGTGACCGAGGAGGTTGTCCTCTTTATATATCGCAAATGAAGTGTGTGTGTTACCAATGTCAATTGCAAGAAACATTTTTATCATCCTGATTATTAAGAATTGAATGCAACCGATGTTACATCCCCGGCTACTATTCGAAGTATTTCACCGTTTTTATTTTCAATAAGCAATGCACCATCATCGTCTATATCTCTGCATATGCCGGTATGCTCGGCGGCGCCTAATTGTACGCTGACCGGTTTATTGAACATCGTACAATATGAACGCCAGCGTTCAACAACCATATCTCTTTTATCCGGATTTTGTAAGACGTTATAATACTTTTCTATTCCCGACAGAATTTCACGCAGTATGAAGAAACGATCTACTTTCTTGCCTGCAGACAACTGTATGGAAGAAGCACGAGTTTTAAGATTTTCAGGAAATCTCGTCTGATTCACATTTAACCCGATACCGGCAATAACTCTCAGTTTGCCATCATAGGTTCGGGTAAACTCAGTTAGAATGCCGCCGATTTTTTCCCCCGATTCGAGGAGAATATCATTGGGCCATTTTACCACTACCGGGCAGGCCGGTACGCATTTTCTTATTCCTTCTATGATAGCGACCGCAGCTAGTAGCGGAATAAGATAATAACGGCGTTCTTTGAAGTCCGGAGTAAAAATAACAGAGAATAAAAGATTCTCACCTTTCGTAGAATGCCATTTCCGTTTTAATCTTCCTCTTCCGGCGGACTGTTCTTCGGCATAGACAACAGTTCCTTCCTCGACACCGCTTTCAGCAAGCAGACGTGCACAGGTATTTGTTGAATCGATTGTTTCAAATGTAAATATTTTTTTTCCGAAAATCCCGGTTTTTAAGCCCTGCACAATATTTTGTGATGGTGTCATTGCTTGCTGTGGTAAGTTACATAAATTATATTCAATATAAAACCAAAAAGATTCTAAATCAAAGGGTAAACTGCTATTTTGTCTATACTTAAAGAACCCACCTGACATAGTCGCGGATTTGGTGCCATATTGGCTGAACAATGAAATCGAATAATTGCTTCGTTTATTTCTTTAAATTCTTTAAAAATAACAACTTATCGGATTTGGCAATACTTGGCACGAACTTTGTGACTCTATGTAAGCGATTGGAAAAATACGCATAAATATAGAATTTCAAAAACGAAAGGAGTGACTTTACATGGGTAAAATAATCGGAATAGATTTAGGTACAACCAATAGTGTCGTATCGGTAATGGAGGGAAACGATCCGGTTGTGATCACGAATGCCGAAGGCGGCAGAACGACACCCTCGGTTGTTGCATTTACCAAAAATGGCGAGCGGTTGGTCGGTCAGGCCGCAAAACGGCAGGCGGTTACTAATTCAAAAAATACAATCTCGTCGATTAAAAGATTTATGGGGAGATTTTATAATGAGGTACAGCACGAAATTGAACTTGTACCGTACGAAGTTGTCAAAGGCGACAACAATACCGCACGGGTTAAGATAGGCGACCGGGTGTATTCGCCGCCGGAAATCAGTGCTATGGTATTGCAGAAGATGAAACAAACTGCCGAAGATCATCTCGGTGAAAAGATCACCGACGCGGTTGTTACCGTACCTGCGTATTTTAATGACGCTCAACGGCAGGCAACAAAAGAAGCAGGCGAAATTGCCGGCTTGAATGTACGCCGCATCATAAACGAACCGACGGCGGCATCGCTTGCATATGGCCTCGATAAAAAAGGCAAAGATGAAAAGATCGCGGTGTTCGACCTCGGCGGCGGTACATTTGATATATCCATATTGGAATTGGGCGATGGTGTGTTCGAAGTCAAATCTACAAACGGCGACACACATCTCGGCGGTGATGATTTCGATCAGCGTCTCGTCGATTACATCGCCGATGAATTTAAAAAGCAAGAAGGTGTCGATTTGCGAAAAGACGCCATGGCGCTGCAGCGATTGAAAGAAGCTGCAGAAAAAGCAAAAACCGAGCTGTCTTCATCAAGTCAGACCGATGTGAATCTGCCCTTTATTACGGCGACGCAGGAAGGTCCGAAACACTTGCAAATGACCATTACACGATCCAAGTTTGAACAGCTTGTTGAAGACCTGATTGAACGTACGATTGAACCTTGCAAGAAAGCATTAAAAGACGCCGGATTGCAACCATCCGATATTGATGAAGTAATTCTCGTCGGCGGTTCGACCCGAATACCGAAAGTACAGGAAGTTGTAAAAGAACTATTCGGGAAAGATCCGCATAAAGGCGTCAATCCCGATGAGGTGGTAGCGATCGGTGCGGCAATTCAGGGCGGTGTGTTATCGGGTGATGTGAGCGATGTACTGTTGCTCGACGTAACGCCGCTTTCGCTCGGCATCGAAACGCTCGGCGGTGTGATGACCAAGTTGATTACCGCCAACACGACAATACCGACCCGCAAGAGCGAAATATTCTCGACTGCATCGGATAACCAGACGTCGGTCGAGATACACGTCCTGCAGGGTGAGCGTGAAATGGCAAGAGACAATCGTACGCTAGGACGCTTCCATCTTGACGGTATTCCGCCTGCACCGCGCGGTGTTCCGCAGGTAGAAGTAACATTCGACATAGATGCGAACGGCATACTGAATGTCTTTGCGAAAGACAAAGCGACAAACAAAGAGCAAAGCATTCGTATTACCTCCTCAAGCGGCCTGTCGCAGGAGGAAATCGAAAAGATGAAGAATGACGCCGAGCAGCATGCAGAGGAAGACAAAAAACGGCGTGAAGAAATTGAAACGCGGAACCAGGCGGACAATCTTGTTTATCAGACTAAAAAACAAATCAAGGAGTTCGAAGGAAAGCTCGATGCCTCCACCAAAGAGGACATAGAAAAAGCGGTAGGTAAGCTCGAAGAGGTACAGAAGACAGGTAGTGTGGATGAAATAAAGAAAGCAATGGAAGAGCTTAACGAAAAGTGGAACGAAGCATCGACAAAGATGTATCAACAGGCATCGGCTGAAGGCGAAGGACAACAAGATCAACCCGGCGATCAACAACAACAACAAGAACCGGGAGACAAAGAAACCAAAGACGATGTCGAAGATGCCGACTACGAAGTAGTGGACGATAAGGATAAGCAGAAGAATAACTAATGTAATCTAACAGTTAATAACGGTTATTAACGGTTAATAGTAATGAATAACGGTTGCCAACGTACCATGAGAGTTGTGTAGATCGCTCTCAAGGTGTGTGTGGAGCCGCTATTATTATGTTTTATTTGCCCGGCACGCGTCGTATGAGAGAGAATATAAATACTGAACGTGCCGGGCAAGTTTTTTGTAAAGGACACGTCAGGTGATTAACCATGAATATGAACAAATTAAAATATAAATCCCAGGAAACCGTACAGCAGGCACAGGAGATTGCCTCGAGTTACGGTAATCAGGCAATAGAGCCGGTACACATCTTTGCGGCAATGCTGCAGGATAGTGAAGGGGTAACTGCGTCCATTTTGAGAAAGATCGGTGCAAACATCGACCATTTAAAAATTAAGACCAATGAGTTGATCGAAAAACTGCCGAAGGTATCGGGTGCAGGGCTTGGCAATCTATACGTCAGTCAACCGACCGGTGCCGTGCTGGAAAGCGCAATGAAAGAAGCGCGAAACCTGAAAGACGAATACGTCAGTCTCGAGCATCTTCTGCTTGCAATGACCGGAAAAGATGCCGGCGACGTATCGGGATTGTTAAACACGCAGGGTGTATCGCACGACACTGTATTAAAAGTGTTGAGAGAAATACGAGGTTCTCACCGTGTAACCGATCAGAATCCGGAAGAAAAGTACCAGGCACTCGAGAAATACGGTCGGGATTTAAATGAACTTGCACGACGCGGAAAATTAGATCCGGTAATCGGCCGCGATGAGGAAATCCGCCGTGTGCTGCAAGTGTTGTCGAGACGTACTAAAAATAATCCCGTGCTTATCGGTGAACCGGGCGTCGGTAAAACGGCGATTGCCGAAGGCATCGCTCACCGTATTGTACAGGGCGACGTCCCCGATGGCTTGAGAACGAAACGCATTGTTGCACTCGATATGGGGACGCTTGTAGCCGGAACGAGTTTCCGGGGACAATTTGAAGAGCGTATGAAAGCCGTGTTAAAAGAGATCCAGGAATCCGACGGAGAGATTATCCTCTTTATCGACGAGCTGCACACGCTCGTTGGAGCAGGTTCCGCACAAGGTTCCGTCGATGCCGCTAATATGCTCAAGCCGGCGCTTGCAAAAGGTGAGCTGCGCGCCATCGGGGCGACAACGCTTGATGAATATCGCAAGCACATCGAGAAAGATCCGGCGCTTGAACGAAGATTTCAACCGGTTTTTATCGGTGAACCGACCGTCGAGGATACCATCTCAATCCTCCGGGGTTTGCAGGAGCGATACGAAGTACATCACGGGGTTCATATAACGGATGGCGCCATAGTAGCAGCCGCACAGCTCAGTCACCGTTACATATCCGACAGGTTTTTACCCGATAAAGCGATAGATCTGATAGATGAAGCCGCGTCGAAACTGCGCATTGAGATAGACAGTATGCCTGAAGAACTTGACAATATTGAACGGCGCATCAAACAACTTGAAATCGAGCGCGAGGCAGTAAAGCGTGAAAAAGACCGGGATTCGAAAGATCGTCTCGATGAGATCACACGCGAGCTGTCCGGATTAAACGAGGAACGGAACCGGTTACGATCACACTGGGAGCATGAGAAAAAACTTATACAAAATCTCCGCTCAATGAAGGAACAGGTCGAGCAGGCAAAAATCGATGCCGCGCGGTACGAGCGGGAGGGAGAATTCGGAAAAGTTGCCGAATTGCGATATGGTACCATAACCGAACTCGATAAAAAGATTAAACAAACCTCCGAAGAGCTTGCCGAAGTACAGAAAGAAATAAAGATGCTGAAAGAGGAAGTCGACGCGGAGGACATTGCGGAGGTAGTTGCGCGATGGACCGGCATCCCGGTTAACCGGATGCTCGAAAGCGACCGGGAAAAATTGCTGAATCTGGAAGGCCGGCTGCATCGACGCGTTATCGGACAGGATGATGCGGTCTCTGCCGTTGCAAATGCTATTCGAAGATCGCGGGCGGGGTTGCAGGATCAGAACCGCCCGATCGGATCGTTCATATTTCTCGGGACGACAGGCGTCGGGAAAACCGAGCTTGCCCGCGCGCTTGCAGAGTTCCTGTTCAACGATGAATCGGCAATGGTCCGCATCGATATGTCTGAGTACAGTGAGAAGTTTGCGGTGACGAGATTGATCGGAGCGCCTCCCGGTTATGTGGGATATGAAGAGGGAGGGCAACTGACCGAACCGGTCCGTCGGCGGCCATATTCCGTAGTGCTGCTCGATGAAATCGAAAAAGCGCATCCGGAGATATTTAATGTTTTGTTGCAATTGCTTGACGACGGCAGATTAACCGACAGCCAGGGAAGAACCGTCAACTTTAAAAATACGATTGTCATTATGACGTCGAACATCGGCTCGCACCTGATTCAGGAACGAATGAGAGAGATGAACGAGGAAAACCGCGACGATATCATGGCCGATATTCGCTCTCAGTTGATGCGGTTGCTGCGTGATACGATTCGACCGGAGTTCCTCAACCGCATCGATGAAATAGTGCTCTTCCAGCCGCTGACGCAGGAGGAAATTATCAAGATTGTCGATTTGCAATTGAACTATGTCGAGAGGATGCTCGCCGATAAGAACATAGGATTTACGGTTTCTCCCGATGCAAAAGAATGGATCGGCAAGCTCGGCTACGATCCTTCATTCGGCGCCAGACCTTTAAAGCGCGTAATTCAGAAGCACATTACTAACCCGCTTGCACTCCGGATACTTGAGGGAAAGTTCGTCGAAGGGGATACGATCGAGGTTAATGTAAACGAACGAGGTGCGGTTGTGTTTAAGTAACGCGAGACTACGGGAGGGAAGTGCGTAGGGGGTCTCGCGCTCGTCTAATCGGATTCCGCTGAGATGGAGCCCACCTTTCCGTCGCACATCCACTCCGCCCAGGTGGACGTCTCCATCAACCCGCCATGCATCCATGCAATCATGCACCCAGGCAATCACTCAATCAACCAATCATCCAATCCCCTCCCCTCGATATCAACCCTTCCCGCTGACCTCCGACCTCTGCCTTCAATCCCCCACTCCCAACTCGCTTTCTTCATTCCCGACCGTTATCACATCGCGGCAGCCCTTGTAGAATCCTTCTTTATATGATTCGTAATGTAAATTTTCTTTTCGAATTTCCTCTTCGGTTTTAATAAATCCTTTATAGTAAACGTCTTCGTAATCAAGTTTGGGGTTTCGGAGTTTCTCCAGAAGCTCGTTTACATCATAAGTCTTGACCATATGATCGCCGCATTGCTGCCCATCAAGAAAACCTTGACGATATGATTCCTCGTGTGATTGCATGTGCGCCTCCTTCAATTAAGGTGACAAGTTCATCCCGCGGCTGGAACATTTTCGAGACTATGTTTATATAGTAATGTATGATTTTTCTCATCATCGTTCAAGTCAATTTTTAAAATTGCTTGCATTTAAAGTGGTATTTCAATAATTTTTATGGATATGCGAAAATCAATCATTATCATACATTACGGTGAAATTGCCCTGAAAGGGAAAAACAGAGGAATGTTCGAGAAGCGGTTACATAAGAATATCTCGCAGGCACTCACCGATGTTGGATGCGGAAGTGAAATACGACGTGTCAACGGCAGATTCTTATTATCGTTGCCCGACGAGTGGAGTGATGTGTCGTACCGTCAGCTTGTATTGCGACGGCTTCGCGACATCCCCGGAATCACGTATTTTGGCGTCGGGTTTGAAGTCAGTCGCTCACTTGATGAAATTATCGATGGTGTAATTATATTGATGAAGGATGTTCCTGCCGGCAGCTTTAAAGTGGATACCCGTCGATCCGATAAAGGATTTCCGCTAACATCGCCGGAAGTGAATCAGCAGGTCGGGCAGGCAGTGGTTGACAGATATAGTTTACCGGTTAATCTCAACGATCCCGATACCGTTATCCGGATAGAGATAGCATACACAGGGGTGTATATTTTTTGCTCACGGTACCGGGGAATAGGCGGATTGCCGGTCGGTATTAGCGGTAGGATAGTTTCGATGATATCGGCGGGATTCGATTCACCGGTCGCATCGTACCTGATGATGAAACGCGGTGCGCGTGTATACTTTGCTCATTTTCACAGTTATCCCTATGTGTCAAGAAATTCTATCGATCAGGTTCACGCATTGGTAAAACGGCTGTCCGATTTTCAACACGACGCAGTCTGCTATATGATACCGATAGCCGAAATACAAAAGAAGATAATCGCAGTTGCTCCTTCTCAATATCGAGTGTTGTTGTACCGGCGTGCGATGGTCCGGCTTTCAGAACGTATTGCGGAGCGGCATAAGTGTGAAGCGCTTGTCACCGGTGAAAGTCTCGGTCAGGTTGCGTCACAGACATTAAGGAATATACATGTCGTGGATGAAAGCGCCGCTATACCCATTATTCGTCCGCTTATCGGTATGGATAAAGAAGAAATAATATCACTTGCTCGAAACATCGGAACTGAATCTATATCCGCAAAACCCTATGATGATTGTTGTTCATTTCTTATGCCCCGTCAGGTTGAAACGTGGGGATCCATAAAGGATATTATTGAAATCGAATCCACGATAGATGCCGACGAAGAGTATGAATCTGCGATACAAAATGCAGAAAAGCTGATTGTGACGAACAACTATATGAAGGAAACGGCTCATCAATCGTAATTATGTGAACTATTCCGGGAACTAACTATGCCGGCTGATAATCGGAGAAACCGAACCCTTTTTCGACGGTTCGGACTTGTTGAACAATTGCAGGTAGTTGCATCGACTGCGGTAATTGTTGCAATGGCTACAATTGTCAGCATCTATGTTCTTTTGGGAGAGGAATTAACGGTTCTCGATTTTATGATCGTGATGGTGGTCGGGATATTTGGATTTGTGAGCGTGTATTTTTCGGTGAGGTACGGTCGTGAAATCGAGGAACAACGCCGAGAAATGCTTGCCATCAACACAATCTCGGATGCAATATCCAATTCGGTACGAACCGGTGATATTTTAGTTAATGCTCTCAAGACGGTCGTAGATCTGCTCGATGCAGATTACGGATGGATTTATCTCGCGAAAGAAAACAATGAGCTGCAACTCGAATATAATGAAGGAGCGGACGTTGATATTATAAAACTATTCGAGGAATCGAGCACCGTCACACAGGATTGGCGCCGGCCGCTAATGCGATGGGAACGAATGCGAGACGGTTCGGAAGCTTTCCCGTTGACGCTGCGCCGCATCGGTATACGTATACTTATTTCTCAACCACTTGAGACCACGGGCGGATTTGCGGGAACTATGATACTTGCGAGCAAGGATAGTAAGAAGTTCACTGAGAAACAAATGAACCTTCTTTCTGTGTTTGTCAGACAGATCAATATTGCTCTCGATAATGCGCAATTGTTTGAGCAGTTAAATGTATCGCAGCAGCTCTACGCCGATTTGTTTGAACATGCTCCCGATATGTATCACATTATCGACAAAGATGGGAAAATAGTGAGTTGTAATCAAACAGAAGTGAAGATGCTTGGCTACACAAAGGATGAATTGATCGGCGCCGATATTACTATCTTATATCCCGAAGAATATCACCCGAAATTGAAAAATAACCTCAATCGTATTTTCAATAAAGAAGAAAATCTTACCGGTATAGAAGAACGGATTCGCCGGAAAGATGGATCTTTTATCGACGTAAGCGTCAACACCTCACTGATGTACAAAGATTCGCAGCCGGTAAAAGTACGTGTTGCAATGCGAAATATTTCAGAAAAGAAGATGATGCAGGAAAAATTGCTGCAGGCACAGCGCATCGATAGTCTGGGTAATCTCGCGGGCGGTATTGCGCACGATTTTAATAATATTATGGTTGCTATTCTCAATGCTGCATCCATAATGAAGCGAAAAATGAAAAATGACGATCCATGGTTCGATTATGTTGATTTAATTGAATCTTCCTCACGCCGAGGCGGCGCCCTTACCCAGCAGCTTTTGACATTTGCGCGGCAAAGTGACGTTAAGTATCATCCGGTAGATGCAAATGTTGTGGTCCGGGATACCGCCCGGCTTATGGAACGGAGTCTCGACAAAAGTATCATTATCGAATCGAAATTATCCACCGGTTCTGCCGTCATTGAAGGCGATGAACGGCAACTGCAGCAAGTCTTGATGAACCTGATCCTTAATGCACGTGATGCGATGCCGCAGGGGGGAACCGTTACTCTCTCGACTTCCATAGAATATCTTTCCCAGAAGCGTATTTTAACTCCTCACAGCGGCGAGGGAAAATTTGTTGTACTATGGATCCGCGATAGCGGAATCGGTATGGATGAAGTAACAAAAAAGAAAATCTTTGAACCGTTTTTTACCACAAAGGATGCCGATAAGGGGACCGGCCTGGGTTTATCCGTTGCCTATAGTATCGTGAATAAGCATAGGGGTTTTATCACTGTTGAGAGTGAACCAGCCAAGGGATCGATTTTTTCCATTTATTTACCGTTGCTTTCATTGGAAAAGAGAAAAAAGGAGGTCATTAAACCGTCAACCCGGAAAGTGACGGGGGGAACGGAAAAAATTATCGTTATCGAAGATGATATTTTGGTTGGGAGAATGATCAGTGATATGTTAACCGATCTCGGATACGATGTGGCATTGTGTGAATCGGGTGAGGAAGGGCTTCGCGAGCTGCGATCTCAGGATGCCCGGTTTGATCTGTTAATACTTGATTTGAATATGCCGTATGTAAGCGGCCGGGAAGTCCTGTTAAAGCTGAGAGAATTTAATGAAACCATCCCCGTCATTGTATCGACCGGCTACGGCGAATATATCCTTGATGAACAAAATCTCCGGGAAGGTATTCAGGCCTATATTAAAAAACCCTATGACGAATACGAGTTCGGTACACTGATCCGCCGGGTACTCGATGACCATAAGCACTCGATAGTGGAATAAACTACATTGATTTACGGAGTTGTGCGAACAGCGTTTCCTGGTCCAGTACGGGAAGATACTCATTATAGTCCAAACCCTCCTCGAGGATAAATTCGGTTAACAACACGCGTACTTTTTTAATAAGATCATGAGTGTCCCACGGTTTGCCGATGTACCGGTCGATATTTGCTTTGTTAATTGCCTCAATAGTATCTTCATGTGTTGCAAGCCCGGTGAGAAGAAGTTTTTTTGTATGTGGAAAACGTGCATCGTTATTTACCTGACTTAAAAATTCAACCCCGCTGTTTCCCGGCATGACATGGTCGCATACAATTACCGCAACATATCCTCCCTCAGTGTCGATTTCATTGAGGATTTTTGCAGCTTCATCGGCGGATTCACAGTAATAAATCTTGATGTGATCGCGGAAAAACTGTAACTCTTTCTTCAATGTTGCGAGAACATCCCGTTGATCGTCGACGCAGATGATGTTCGGTTTAGCCATTGTTGTCTCCTTTGGGTATTGAAATAGTAAACAGTGTATTACCCGGTTCGCTTTCAACCGATATCTTGCCGCCATAACCGTCAAGAATTCTTTGTACGATTGTCAAACCGAGTCCTAAGCCGAATGAAAGTCCTTCAATTTTGGTGGTTACATTTGGTTGAAAAATTTTATCTTTAATATGTTCGGGTATTCCGGGACCGTTATCCTTCACGGTCACCACAATTTTGTTTTTTTCCATTCCGGAAGTTATTTCAAGCTGCGGATCGACCGTTTTTGCATTGATCATGCTCTCACAGGCGTTTTTAATTAGATTGGACCAGATCTGTATCATCTCACCGGCATTTGCAATTATAGGCGGCAGGGATGAAAAATGCAGGTCTACATGTATTTTCCGGAGATCGCTTTGGAGGAGAGTTAAAGCTTCTTTGATGGTTTCATTAATGTCTACGTGCTGAGCCCGTTGAGAGCGTCGAACGCCAAGTTCTTTAACCGATTTTACAACATATGTAGCATGCTGTGCTGCAACCAGCATATCCTTAATTGTTGCACCTATCTCCCAATATGCACTGATATCCGGAGCAAGCTGTTTGAGCCGGTCTTTAATTTTCGATAGTTCCGATTCGGAAACGCTTGTATTCGCCAGTGTTTCTGCGTGGGCGTCTGTGAGTTTAAAAATAGATTTATACCTTTTTTGGCGTGCGCGTATCTCGCTGTTCGAGAGCGACCGGCCTTCGCTCAAACCTGTTTGAAAATGCCGTAACATATCGGGTCTGTGAGAATCTATTATTTCAGCGATTCGTTCGCCGAGCCATTTTGTGTTTTTTTCGAGTACGGCTATGGCATTGTTCAATTCATGTGCTATTCCCGCAGCCATTTGTCCGAGTGAGGCAAGCTTTTCCGACTGAATAAGTTTTTTCAGGGTTTTTTCCGTTTCCGCACCGATCTCCATCATTCGGGTTTGCCGGTATGTAAGCTCATTGACGATGACCGGGAGAAACTGTTCGGAGAGACTTGCGTTCCCTCCGGCGAGGTATACCGCATCTTTATAGCCGATGTACGCGAGGATGGAATCTTCAAGCGTTACGGTATTCGTCATTGTTTTTGAGGTCGAGAAAAAACTATTTACCCCAACAAACATATACGGAGTTGCAATAAAGAATTCAACTTCACTTCCATCGGGATTGATGCCGAAACCACGCAGTTTCCCTTTTTTAACAAGAAATAATCGATCGTTGAATTCATCCTGTTTAAAGAGAAATTCGCCTTCCGGAAGCGTGATAACACGCTTCGGATCGGAAAAATATATATCGACTAAAAATTGCGTATGAAAGTTTTTTATAAATGTACTCATAACACATCGATTATGTCGGCAAGTATATATAAATAAAAATACGCAAAAATAAGCCCGGTTCCGCCGACGATAATTCCCATTTTCAGCATATCATTGGTTTTAAAGAATCCCGAGGCATACGACAGGGCGTTCGGCGGTGTACTAATCGGCATTGCCATTCCAAGAGAACAGGCAAATGCAACCGTCAGAACTATATACCGCAATCCGCCTATACCGTACAACTCCGGAAGACTTGTTCCGAGTGCAACCATAATAGGTAAGAGCAGATTCGCCGTTGCCGTATTCGAGATAAAATTCGACATAACAATAGTGATCAGACAGGCAAATGCAACAATCAGCAACGGTGCAAAATTACCGAACGGTATACTTGCAACAATACTTTCTGCAAGCCCGGTTCGTTCAAGTGCAAGACCGAGTGCAAGTCCCCCCGCAACGAGCCAGAGCACGTCCCAACTGATTCTCCGTAAATCCTCTTTGTTAATTATCGTTGTAATAGAAAAAACGGCAACCGGTATGAGTGCAACGATAAATGCATTCATACCGTGTAAAAAATCGAGCAGCCACAGCACAAGTGTTACCGTAAAGGTACAGTATACAACCATTGCCTTCCAGTTCCTGAGAAATTTTCCGCCGATTTTGAGATTAATAGTCTCTGTTTCTACAGGATAAAAGCGAAGCAATATAAACCAGAGAAATGCAAGCATTATGATAACGAACGGCAGCGCAAATGCCATCCATTGGCCGAATCCGATTGCATAATCACCGGTGAGATACCGCACGGCAATAGCGTTTGGCGGTGTGCCGATGATTGTGCCGATCCCGCCTATATTTGCGGCAAATGGCACTGCCAGCCCGAATGCGATCTTTCCTCTGTCGCCGGCCTTGAATAATGTTAGTACCGGCACCAGTAATGCCAGCATCATTGCAGTTGTTGCGGTATTGCTCATAAACATAGAGAATAGCGCGGTGATTGCAATTATTCCTATTAAAACAAACCTGGGATTATTACCGAACGGTCTGAGCAATACATTGGCAAGGTTGAGATCGAGACGGTATTTAGTTGCGGCCATTGCAAGGAAAAAGCCGCCGAGAAATAACATGATAACGGGGGATGCAAACGTTCCCATAATATCCTGATAACGTATCAGCGTACCCAAAGCCGTCTCATCACTTCCCGTCTGAAATAAAATAAAGCTCTGGTCCGAGACCGTCACCAGTAGCAGTACCATAATCATTATCGACGTTGCGTAGATTGGCACCGGTTCCAGTATCCAGAAAAGAGCAGCAAGAAGAAATAGTGCTATTACCCGGTGTTCAACAATTGTTAAATCGTCAATCGGTATAAAAGAGGTCGGTACGAGCCAGACAATCAACGGAATGATAACAGAAATATATAATTTTAGGTTTTTCTTCATTAGCGGAGATATAGAATTTACAGATTCGTACTAATATGCTTAAAAAAAAACGTTTTATCAACAGATGAAAATGTAAAGAAAATTCCTTATCATTAAATTATGTCGATATTGTGCTAAATTGAAGAATATTCTGGATGAGAAATTTTGTTGTAGTATTAGTGGTTTTTTTTATAGTGCAGGTGGCTGCCTCTCAAATTCGTACCGAACCAAAACATATAATCAGTGCCGGGGCGGGCTATACATCTCAGTTTTTTATAGATCACCATGCATCACCGTTGCGGTATCAGGATACGGCAGTGCCCGTTTCTGTGCAATACGTGCGTAACACCGCCCGCGGTCATCACCGGATTGTGTTTGGATACAATACCGGAACATTTACGCCGTCCAGCGTACGGCAGGAAAGGATGTTTGAAGAGTATTTTCGCATACAAGTTCAGGGCGGGTACGTTCACCACATTGCATCGCTTTTTGACGACCGGGTGCGGTTTTTCGGTGGTTTTTATTTTGATAATTTTTTTACCCATCGCGATCATTATTATTTCCAGAACAGAAACGAAATTTTTGCAGAATATATAACATCGTTCCATCCTTCTATCGAGGCGTATTATATGATCGGGAAAGGGGGCGAGGTGCGGACCAGGATGGCTGCCTCGGCTGTCGCATTAATATATCATTCACCCTATTCGGTCCGGGGACCGATACAGGGTACTTTTCAGTTTTTCGATTCGTACCGGCAAATGGAAGCGCTGCTATCATACCGGCATCTGATCACAAGCAGGATTCAGATCGAAATGACATATACCTTTAATTACTATCGACACGAGACGCCGCAGGATTTCAAATCGGCGCGTGATCAAATTATGGTGTTATTCGGGTACAGGATATAATATATGACTAAAGTGAACCGAACGGCTCTCATAGTATTTATCCTTATTATCGTTGCATGTACGGGATGCAGCGAGCTTTTTATCAATCCCGATATACCAACTGAACCGGTAGAGATTTTCAATCTGGTATGGAATGAATTCGACCGCTATTATCCGTTCTTTATCGAAAAGCAGGTTGATTGGGATTCTATCTATACAGCGTACAGCCCCCGGATAAATAACGATCTGAACAGTCAACAATTATTTCAAATTATATCGGAAATGTTGGCGTCACTCAGGGATGGGCACGTTAATGTGTATACTCCCTACGGAACGTCGTCATATACCGGTTGGTACGATCAATATCCTCAAAACTTCTATTTTAATTTTATTGAAAACAGGTATCTGTCGTCTGACAAAAAGGTGACCGGTAATGGAAATATCCATTACGGGAAAATCGGTTCGATAGGATACATTTATATCGAAAGTTTTGCGGGGGACGGAAGATGGGTTGAATCTATCGATGAGGTAATCGAAGAACTAAAAGATCTCAAAGGAATTATCGTCGATGTTCGCCATAACGGCGGAGGAAGCAGTGGAGATGCAAACTTCATCGCCAGACGCTTCACCGACCGTCGGCGTGTGTATTCCTACGTGCAATTCCGGAACGGTCCCCGGCATACGGATTTTACCGGTTTGCAGGAACGAACGATTGCTCCCGGTGGAAAAATACAGTATCGTAATCCGGTAGTATTGTTGACCAATAGATCCACATTCAGCGCCGCCGAGGATTTTACACTCGCGATGAAAGAACTGCCGCATGTTACGCATTACGGTGATACCACCGGCGGCGGGTTGGGAAATCCGGTATTTCGTGAACTGCCGAACGAATGGGGATACCGTCTTCCGGTGTGGCGGCAACTCCCGACGGATCTCACTCAGTTGGAAGGAATCGGTATAGTACCCGATTTGCAGATTAACATTACCGCTCGCGATTATCAATTGCAGATAGATACGATTCTTGAGCGCGCGATTGATTTACTGAAAAATCAATAAATCTACAGAGGTATAAGATGTGTAAAAGAAGTAACATCGGTACACTCACTATTTTACTCCTCATGATCAGCGTACCGCTGATTGCATTGATTACGATATGGTTTTTGATTCTTCGTTCTCCGGAAACTATCACTATCGAGTTTGATCAACCGAAAATTGTGTCCGAGGGATTTCGCGGCGGTACAAGTTACATATATCTGATGAATCTCGACGGCTCCGGCTGGGTGCGATTAGTTGAAGGCAGTATGCCCGATGCTTCGCCCGACGGCAAACGAATTGCTTATGTCGCGGATAAAGAAGGCAGATGTCTCCATCTGTTATCATTTGATACGATGGATGATATATGCCTGACCTCTCCGGTCCCGGTGCGAAACCCGCGCTGGTCTCCCGAAGGAGAAAAAATAACGTTCACTTCGGTTTACGATGGTATTCATCAAGTATTTGTCATCAACGTTGGGACGGCGGGTGATACTGCACATTCTTCATATATGAGAAAAATTACCGATGAAAGATTCGGAGCGATGCTGCCTGCTTTTTCGGGTGACGGAGAATGGGTTTATTACAATCTGCCGTTTCGACATCGTAATTTAATGCGCATGCGTATAAGCGGAAGGGGGAATCCGGAACCGGTAGCAGAGACACGATCCGACTGGTATAGCCATGCATCGGTTCATCCGGTGGATGAAGGGATAGTATTCAGCGGGGTGCGGTCGAGGAGGTTATATTATCTAAAAGAACCGGGCGGCAGACGGGAAACGCTTGTATCGATGCCTGTGACGGCAGATCCGATTTTGTTTCCCCGCTGGATCCCGGGCAGCAGGGAGATAATTTTCTGCGCACAACTTGAACGCGAAAACACGCCGCAAATATATGTAATGGATATTGATGAAAAACAACCGCGTAGAATTACCGACTCTGCCGAGCGCATTCGATGGCGGTCTGCGTCGGTAATAAAATAATATTTGCCTTCACGACGGACATTTTGTATATTAAAACACACAATAAGCCGCAGTGGCGGAACTGGCAGACGCGCTGGACTCAAAATCCAGTGGGACTTAAATCCCGTGTGGGTTCGACCCCCTCCTGCGGCACTCTCAAAAGAACGTCCGTCAAGACCGATGCCTTGCACAAACTGACCGACTCAACTGCTCCTATCCGGCTGTTATGATACCCGGAGTATAATTTGAGTGAAGCCCTCATAATTTATATCGTAATAGTTATTCTGGAATCCATCTCCTGTTAACATTAACAAGGCGTATGTAAATGAAAATTTCTTTTTTGCTGAAAATGAGTACGGGGTTACCGGCCGTTCTATTGTTTTCACTTATGCTCCTCCTTTCCGGATGTGAATCTTCCACTGAACCGGATCCATTGGATGAACTTGTACTGCCTATACACCGGGGAGGCGTTCTGGCAAGCGGTGCTCTATGGGAGACGTACATTCCTGAAAACTGGAACCGCAATCTGATTATGATAGCTCCCGGATATTCGTCCCCGTACGGCGATCATCAGCTATCCGGCATAGATTTTCTTTCAGAATATCTTGAAGTACTCGGATACGGATGGGCAACGACCGGTTATCATAAGAACGGACTCGTACTGCCGCAGGCGGTAGAAGACATCGGAAGTATTGTGAAAAATGTCAGAGTCCTGACCAATCACACGGTTGATATAATTTATATGGTGGGAGCATCGCTGGGGGGACTCGTAACGGGGCACGTTATCGAAAAATTACCTGAGGTATTCGACGGCGGGATGGCGGTATGCGGACCCTACGGAGATTTCCAGTCGCAGCTCGATTATTTCGGTGACTTCCGTGTTGTTTTTGATTACTTCTTTGCGGATAAAATCGAGGGGTGGTCCGTTTGGAAAGACCCCGGGAGAATAGATTTGGAATTCATTACCCGCTGGTCAACATTACTCCCCGGAATTGCCGATGCCGTGGCGGCGAATCCGAACGAAACCGAACAATTAATCGCCGTTACTAAAGCCCCTGTCGATCGCGATAATCCTCAATCGTTCATTGAAACAATCACGGATGTTCTCTGGTATCAGGTATTCGCCACAAACGACGCGGTTAACGTGATGGGAGGTTTCATGTACGATAATACGGATCGTGTTTACACCGGGTCGCTGGACGACACGGCGCTTAACGCGGGAGTCGAACGGTTCACCGGTGAGGCATCCGCGTTCCATTACGTGCAGACACATTATGAAACCTCGGGGGTACTGAACATACCCCTTGTAGTAATGCACACGAGCCTCGACGCGATAATACCTGCGTGGCACATGGAACGGTATCAGGAGAAAGCGACGCCCCGTAATCTTCAGTTCTCAATACTCGTCGAACGATACGGTCATTGCAATTTTACAGCCGAAGAGGTGCTCTCCGCGTTTTCAGAATTGTTGCTGATGACGGGTCAGCTCAAATTAATGGCTGAATATTAATATGATGTACAAATAAAGAAAAACATTCAGATTCGAAATTTCTCACACTGTGGGTTTACCCCTCCTGCGGTACTCCTTCCGTTTCTCATTCATCATAATCCTCACGCGGTACCCGAAGCGAGTCCGGCAAATACCGTAGAAGTGAATCCGGCAAAATATAATGGAGAGAATCATCTCCAAAATACCGCCACCATTTATGCGGTGCATAGAGTGGCATCGGAACAGTACGTATCGTATCTGCCGGTACAATTTTAATGAAATAGTATGTGTCGTCCAATAATACGCCTGTGATTTTTCCGGATTCGTCTCTCAAGAATTCAGGCGATTTTGGTATGTCCTGTGGTATAATGAAGAATGGCGCACACAGAATCATAATCAGTAAAAAAATGCGGGCAGTCATATAGTCTCCTTAATGAGACGGTGATCAAGTATTTTGTGAACCAATATGATTTTAGACGTTGTTTGAGAGGATCTGTTCCGTTTTTGATTTTAATTTTCTTATTTTGTAATATATATAGTTATGGTATTAAGCGAAAAAATGCTGTACATTCACATTAATCTACAGGAGTACCACGACCTGCCAATGGAGGCGCATGGTTTTTTCTACGGTGTAAACAGATTCTCAAGATAAACCACAAAGATAATAATCCGGATTGATAGACCGGCTCACAAAGTAAGATGCGCCTGGCTCAAAAAAGTTACATATTTCTGATTGTTTTAATCATTCTGCCGCTTGCCGTTTTGTCTCAGGAAAAGCCCGGCATAGAAGGACATGCACAGTATTCCATTTCCAGCCCGGATACCACACTATCGCTCGAAAACAAATTTATACTCACAGGATCCGAAAAGGTGATACTGAACGGCGTCATGCACCTTGAACGCGATAACCATTATTCGATAGATTATCGTTACGGAATTTTGGACCTCCATGCAATTCCATACGAATCTGATGAATTTGAACCGGTGTTGCTTCGGGTAACCTACCGGTATTTACCCCTGATGTTCAGCGATATCTATCGTCTTTATGAATTTGCCGAGGATACTACGGATGAAGATGAACCCCGGCGCGCCGTAATGCCCCGCCGCTCGTTCACGCTCGACGATATCTTTACGTCTCAATTGAGGACAAGCGGCAGCTTGATACGGGGGTTGAGCATCGGCACCAATCGCGACTTAACCCTGCAATCCGGTTTTCGAATGCAATTATCCGGCAACCTTTCCGACCAGGTAGAGATTGCCGCGACGCTCACCGATGAGAATACACCCATTCAACCCGAGGGAACGACGCAAACTCTCCGCGAATTGGATAAAGTGTATATACAAATATTTAGCGACGATTACAGGGCAACCTTCGGCGATTTTGATTTAGAGGTAACCGGGACGGAGTTCTCACGTCTCAACAGGCGCTTGCAGGGAGCTATGGGGCAGTACCAATATCGCGCGGGGTACGGCGACGGGGAAGTTATGATTGCCGGCGCCAGTATAAGGGGAAAATTTCATACGATGGAATTTCGCGGGCAGGAGGGAGTACAGGGACCGTACCGGCTTACCGGACGCAATAACGAACGTGCTATTATTATCGTGCCCGGATCAGAACGGGTGTACATCGATGGGCAACGCATGACACGCGGTGAAAATAACGACTATGTCATTGAATACGGCAACGGTGAAGTGGTTTTTACCGCGCAACGGCTTATTACCTCCGCAAGCAGAATTGTTATCGATTTTGAATATACGGATCGTCAGTATAACCGCAATTTTTTTGCTGCAAACACCGAACAAACGTTGATCGACGATCGAATGTCGCTCAGCTTGGGATATTACCGCGAGAGCGACGATCAAAACTCGCCTATCGATTTTATACTGGGTGAAGAAGAAAGACAGATATTAAGTCAGAGTGGAACCGATCGCTTTAAGGCATCACGGAGCAGTGTGCGTGAAGTAGGGGTGAATAGTGAGACGGGTAGAGGCAACGGACAGTATATCCGGCGGGATACGACTATTGCAGATGAAACGGTTACCTATTACGACTTCGATCCCGGTGCACCGGACGCAATCTATAGCATTAGTTTTTCATACGTCGGTGAAGGAAGAGGGGACTATCGCCGGATTGCAGGCGGACAATTTGAATATTCCGGACCTGAAACGGGAAGTTATCTCCCCGTGCAATTTCTGCCGATGCCGCAGTTACATCAAATTGGCAATGCGGCGATGCACTATAATGTTGTTGGAGATTTAAATGTTCTCGGTGAATATTCATTCAGCAGTTTCGACGGGAACCGGTTTTCATCACTCGACAATGAGCATAACGATGGAGGTGCGTATCTTTTCGGAATGTCATATTCACCGGGCGATGTGAAAGTAATGAACCGGAACATCGGATCATTCGATATAGATTTCCGTCAGCGGTATGTCGACAGTCATTTTGTATCGATGGATAGAATGAATGAGATTGAATTCAACCGGCAGTGGGACCTCAGCGATGAGATTACCGGTGATGAGATGATGCGCCAGGCGTCGATAGCGTACAATCCGGTGGGAGAGGTGGTTCTCGTCAGTTCATACGGTGCAATATCACGCGGCGATTTATTTCACTCCGAGCGTTATGATGCAATAGTACAGGTCGAAGGAAGTTCGCTGCCTTCTTTACGATACTATATTGAATCTATTAACAGCGATGATATGTTACAATCCCGGCGGGGTGATTGGATGCGCCAGCAAGGGAGATTGTTTTATAACTGGCAGGTGAAGGATCGAACACGTATAACCCCGGGCGTATTTTTCGAGCAGGAAGACAGAAGTGTCCGGTCCGTTCCGTCAGATTCATTGATTGCAGGCAGCTTTTCATTTTACCGGATATCCCCGCGTCTTGAGATCGATGAGATTGCCCGAATGAGTATATCGACCGAGCTGGAATATCGGGAGGATACGGAATTCTTAAGAGGCGCGAAAACCCCCGAATCCGAATCCATAACAAGCCGGACATCGTGGCGGTTGCGCGACTGGAACACATTTTCATCGCGTGTAGATTTTACCTATCGCAATAAAAATGTTCATGAAGTATTCCGTCAGGAAGGACGCAGCGACAATGAGACCATTCTTATTCGGAGTCAATCCCGATATGCACCGCTTCAGCGGTTTATTGAAAGCGATTTATTTTATGAAGTAACAACGCAGCGGTCGGCGCGTATGGAGCGGGTTTTCGTACGCGTACCCAAAGGTACGGGGAACTACCGGTATCTCGGCGATCTGAACAACACCGGTATGGCAGATGAGGATGAATTCGAGCTTGTGCGGTTCGACGGCGATTATATTGCCGTGACCGTTCCGACCGATGAGCTGTTTCCGGTTGTCGATTTGCGGTCAAATATCCGTTTGCGTCTAATACCATCGAGGATTATAGAAGAAGGAAACGGTTTCTTTACCGGACTGATTCGGCGATTTTCGACCGACACCAATTTACGGCTCGAGGAAAAGAGCCGCGATCCGCAGACAAGCAATATTTATCTCATGCGTCTTTCAAGTTTTCGGGATCAGGAGAATACCATCGTCGGCAGTCAGATGATTACGCAGGATGTGTTTCTTAACGAACGGAGCCGTGAATTCTCAATGCGGTTTCGATATATGGAGCGGAAGGGATTGAATCAGTTCAGTCTCGGTGTTGAGACGGCAAATTACATTGAGCGGTCGGTCAGGTTGCGCTGGCAGCTTGTCGAAGAAATCGGGCATCAGGTTGATGTAATAAATCGACGCGACAGAGTAATTGCTACCCAGCCGAGCAACCGGGAGCGTGCGATTACATCGAATGCGATCACATCCGATCTTTCATATCGCCCGCAGCCCCGCATCGAGGTAGGATTTGTTATGGAAATAACCTCCGCCGTTGATGAATTTCCCGAATACCCTATCAATGCGTCGATTAATGCACAGACGCTCCGTTTATTGTATTCTATCCAAGCCCGGGGACAGTTCCGGACCGAGTTCTCACGGGAACAAGTACTTCTCAGGCAAAACCGGCCTGATGATTTGCTGCGATATTCACTGCCGTTTGAATTGACCGGAGGGCGGGTAGAAGGGTTGAGCTGGTTGTGGCGCGTAACGTTTGATTACCGTATTAGTCGGTTTATACAGGCATCAATACAATACGACGGCCGCGCCGAGCACGACCGCCCGTTAATCCATCAGGGAAGAGGAGAAGTGAGAGTGTTCTTTTAATCGTCGGTGTTTTCGAAGTCCTCTATTGTCGAAAGTGTTAAATAGAATTTGGCGCCTTTATTGATTGCCGATTCGACTTCCATCGTGCCGCCGTGATTTTCGATTATCTTTCTGCAGATCGGCAAACCATAGCCGTGGCCGTCGGGTTTGGTTGTAATCTTACTCTTCAGTAATTTTTTCAGGACCTCCTGTTCTATGCCGGGGCCGTTATCACTAACAACTATTTGTACAAGCTCTTTCGTCGGGTAAAACCTGGTTGAAATTTTAATAGTCGCTTCATTATATGCTTCGACGGAATTGTTCAGCAAATTCAGCATTACCTGCTGTGTTTGTTTTTCGTCGAACGGAAATACCGGAACATTCGGATCAAGAGAAAGTTTAATTGTAGCTTTCTGATACCGTTTTAATGTTCTGATGAATTTAACTATATGTTTTATTTGCTCGTTTATGTCGCCGGGTATTTTATCAACTCTTAACGGCGACGATTCGAGCAGTCCCTGTGCAAATTCACCGATCCGTTGAACCGAAACCACTGAATCTTTCAGTTTTTGGATCTCGGTGGAAGATTGTAAGGCGGGATTCTTTGTTATCGATCTTTCGAGGGATTGCAGTTGCAGGAGCACTACGTTGACAAGATTTTTTAATTCGTGACTAATTTCCGCTGCAATTTCACCCTTGGAAACCATCCGTTCGGATTTGATAAGCTGTTCATTGGCAATTTGCACATCCTGAAATGCTTTTTGTAAATTATCATACAGTTGTGCATTCTTTATTGCAATTGCTGCCTGGCCCGCAAGAATTTCAAAAAGATCGACTATCTCATCCCGGTTGACCGGCTGAATTGACCGGCTGTCTACATAGATAACACCGATTTTTTCGTTACGAACGACAAGCGGCGAGCATAATATTGTTTCCAGCCGGAGCGACATAATGCTCCGGCTTTGCTCGAACCGGTTGTCGGTCTGAGCATTTTCGACGCATATTGATTCCGATGTAGTAAAAACGTCGTGAACGATTGTATCGCTAATTTGATACGCATCTTCGGGTAACGGGTTTCCCAATGCATCCCGTGCAAGGACGCATTCCAGCTTCTCTTCTTCGTCCCGGAGAATCAGAAAACCCCGCTCGGCTTTTGTTACCTTGATTGCATTATCGAGTACCAGTTGTAAAACTTCATCAAGTATAAGAGACTTATTGATGGTTTGAACAACATTAAGTATCAGTTCAAGGTCTTTCGCACGATCCTGCCCCATTACCAATTTTTTATCTGTTGTAGAATAATTTGATTTATCTACTAATAATTCGCTCAGTTTCATATCGTCCTTTGATAAGATGACGCTTTTTTACCGGGCATTATTCATTAAACTTAAAATGCAAATGCATACCGGGAGAAGTGATTAATCGGCGCGTTTATGCACTGTAATTGTCCCGTTTTTACATTATAACGAAGCATCTGTGGATCGATCTCTTCTGCCTCTTCCCAATCTTCTGTATCGTTATTATAATAAACCAATTTTAAATCTTCAACTCCCTCCAAATCAAGCCCACGCGCGTTAACTGAAAATCTACCCGGTTTTAAAAACGTTGTACCTGATTTTGAAAATTTAAATTCCAATGCATCCGAATCATAAACTAACTCCATAGTAACATCTACATTTTCGTTAACGGATCCTGGGGCAAAATGCAGACTTGCCTGAATTCGAACGGAACCGTCGGAGTAATCTAATGCAAGTCTACCGCCGGTTCGCGGGGATATGGTCGCGGAAACTTCGGTATTCTCCGATGGTTTGAAGATACCGTCCGGTTTGGGTAATTTTACAAAATTCAATGCTTGTACAGCGTCCTCTTCGAGTGCAGCTACTTCGGGACTGCTAACGGGATTCTCAAAATTATCACAACCGACCAGTAATACGAGAAATCCAAAAAGAAGTGCGAGAGGGTAATTACGTGTCAACATGATATACTCCTATAATTTGTTATGTTGTTTGGATTAATTAGTTCTGATAATAGTATCCACAAACTTCGTGCCGGAGAATGGGGAAACACAAAAAAATATAAGTGTTGCATTAATTCTTTCGGGAGGAATCGGTCTTGAATTATTGCCTATTCAGGGTCATATATCGAAAAATTCAAAAGTTTATAATTCAGGAAGATGGTAGTTTAAAAATTGGGCTTGAATTAAAATTGACTGAGACGTCTAACTTTCCGGTTTCCAGTGTAAATTGTAGATATTACAATTTTGTCTTAAATATTATTTTAAGCGTGTAATGTATTTATAGAATAAAAGAGAGATAATTATAGGTATGGATGTGTATGTAAATTATTACATCTTGGTGTCGGACGATTTTGCAGACAATGTCATAAAAAATGTGGTGCCTTTGTTCACCTCTGATTCGATTTCCATAGTTCCGCCATGATTCTCTATTATCTTTCTACAAATAGGTAATCCGTATCCATTGCCGTCGGGCTTGGTTGTAATTTTGCTGACCAGCAATTTATTTAATACTTCCTTTTCAATACCGGGACCGTTGTCGCTTACTACAATCTGTACAATGTTTTTGGATGGAAAATATTTCGTTTTAATTTTTATCGTCGCTTCCTCGTATGCTTCGACTGCATTGTTTAACAGATTGAGTAATACCTGATGAATTTGTTTTTCATCGAATGAAAATATCGGGACGTTATCATCGAGCGAGATCTCGAGTTTCGCCTTTTGATATTTTTTTAATGTTCTAATATATTTAACCGTTTGTTTAATCTTCTCATTAATGTTACCGGGTTTTTTCTCTAATTTCATTGGTGCGGATTCGAGCAATCCCTGAGCAAATTCACCGATCCGCTGCACGGAAGCTATCGAATTTTTTAATCGTTGATTTTCGATTGCTGCTCCCAGTTTGGGATTCATAGATATCGAACTTTGGAAATATTGCAATTGTAATAGCACCACATTGACAAGATTTTTTAGCTCGTGACTGATCTCCGATGCCATTTTTCCTCTGGAGATCATCCGGTCGGATTTGATGAGCTGATCGTTAGCAATTTGTACATCTTGAAAGGCCTTCTGTAACTTGTCATACAATTGTGCATTCTTTATTGCAATAGCTGCCTGTCCTGCGAGGATTTCAAAAAGATCTACTATTTCATCTTTTTGGATCGATTGAATCGAGCGGCTGTCTACGTAAATAATGCCTATTTTTTCATTACGAACGACAAGCGGTGAACAGATTATAGTTTGTAATCTAAGCGATTGAATACTTTTTCGCTGTTCGTAGCGATGGTCAGTTTGAGCGTTTTCAATAAAGATTGATTCCGTTGACGTAAAAACATCCTGTACGATGGTTTCACTTACCTGATATGCATCTTCCGGGAGCGAGTTTCCTTTTTCATCCCGTGCAAGTTCGCATTGTAATTTTCCTTCTTCATTCAGAAGAATTAAAAATCCCCGTTCAGCTTTTGCTACTTTGATTGCGTTATCCAGAACAAGTTGTAATACTTCTTCGAGTATAAGAGACTTGTTGATGGTTTTTACCACATGCAGGATTAATTCAAGGTCTTTGACCCGATTTTCACCTTCGAATGTTTTATTAACAGCATTCGTTTTGATTTCTTCATGTATTAATAGGTCTTTTAATTCCATACACTATACCATAAGTCGATAAAAGGAAAATCTCTATTGTAAGTAGTTTTGATTTCGTTTAATAATTCTATCGAGTTTTGGACGCGATATTTTCATTATCTGTGCCGCTTTGGTTTTATTTCCACCGGTGTGGTGTAATATTTTTTTTACTAATTGACGTTCTGCATCCTCCAGGGTAGCATTTGTTATAGATAAATTAAATGTTATATAATTATTGTCGAAAGTATGAGATTGATTTTCATCGAATGTATTCGAGTTATTTTTAATTGAAAAATGAGAATCATCGATTAATCCGTGTTCAACCAACAATACTGCTCTCTCTATACTGTGTTTTAATTCCCGTACGTTTCCCGGCCAGGTATGTTCTGCCAGAAAATTTATTGCCCGCTTGGAAAATCCTTCAACTTCTTTCTCATATTGTTTGTTGAATTGTTGAAGAAAATGATTTGCAAGAATCGGAATATCCTCTTTTCTCTGACGGAGGGGAGGGAGTTCGATCGGGACGACATTAAGCCGGTAATATAAATCTCTTCTGAATTTTCCCGATTCTACCATTTGCTCCAGATTGACGCCGGTAGCCGAAATAATACGTGCTTGTACCGGGATATCACGCACGCTCCCAAGTCTCCGGAATTTTTTCTCCTCAATGACTTTGAGCAGTTTTGATTGAATAACCGGAGTTATATCGCCGATCTCATCCAGAAAAATAGTACCGTCCTGGGCAATCTCAAAAAGACCTGCTTTCTTATCGCGTGCGTCAGTGAAAGCGCCTTTCTCGTAACCGAAGAGTTCTGATTCAAGTAATGTGTCGGGAATAGCGGTGCAAGCAATTTCGACGAAGGGATTATCTCTGTTTCTGCTGTTGTAATGAATGGCTTTTGCAACCAATTCTTTGCCGGTACCGGTCTCACCTCTTATCAGAACCGTTACGTTTTCTGTGTCTATAACCTTCTTTAGGACCTCCAATACTTTTTCAATGTGGGGAGAATTTCCAATAATCCGGCTGAAATCGTACGTGGCTCTGGTATATTCTTGAAACGCTTTTTTCTCTTGCTCATTTTGCCATAATTTAAAATATGATTCTATTTGCTGATATAATTTTGATTTTTCGCTGGACAGATTTATATAATCTTTTAGGCCCGCTCTTAGTAATGCGATAGCTTTCTGGTAATTCGGTTTATTCGTTACTGCAATTACCGGAATATTGTCACTGCACTCCCGTAAAAAAGATAACAATTGATCCTGCGTTCCATCGTTGGTATTCGATGGCTCGTAAATTATCAGGTGCGGGGATTCCTCCCGGAGAGGGCGTGATAACGTCTCGACCTTAATGTTATCCATCGGCGACAGGAGTTCATCGATTGCCGACGCCATTTCAGGTGAAGATAAAGCACCTATTTTGTATGCACCTTTAATTATTGAAATATTTTTCCTCACATCATCTCTATAGAGCAAATTTCAGATATTGATACATACAAAGTATCAACAAACATGATGCCAGAGTGAAAAAATATGAATATCAATAAAAAACCGGTCGGAGGTGGTAAGTTCGGCAATTCAAAAAGATGAGCTACAGGTAATTATTTCACCCGGTAAATTTTACCGTTATAATGTTGTAAAAATTACAGGGCGTAATATTTTGTATAACATTAAGTAGTGGAAATTGGAGGTATTATTCAAGGGCAGATGCCAATGATTCTTTTACGGATTGTTCATTTTTATAAGCACCTACTCTTTGGAAATTTTGTAACGAGTTCTGAAATACACTGACTGCTTTTTGCTTTTCCGAACACTGGTTGTATAATATACCAAGTTCGTATTGCGATTCGCCAAGACCGAGAGCACACTGGTATAACTCGTTCAAGCGAATACTTGTTTTGAGATAGACCTCTGCTATTTCTGTATTCCCGGTTTCGCGGTGAATAATCCCTTTGATTTTGTAAGTATCTGCAATGCTGAGATGATCGTTTAATTTTCTAAATATATCGAGCGCATTTTGAATAAACAACATTGAAGTACTGTAATCGCCTTTCCGTGCATACGCATCCGCTTTACCCAGATAGGACAACCCCATTACCGATTGATAAAATTGTTGGCTTGAGTATGAAATGCTTTCGTCGAATTGGTTGATTGCTGAATCAATGTTTCCTTTTGATAGGAAGGTCATACCTATATTGTGATGAAGTTCCGCCAATCTGGACATCGAACCGATCTGCTCAAATTTCGGGAGCGCCCGCTGATAATAACTGAGTGCTTCATCCCATTCACCTGCAATATTGTTGGCAATTCCGAGACTCATAAGCACCGCCGCCGTCATCTCGTCATTCTCATCTTCAAATATAGCGTGGGCGTTTTTCCAGTGATGTATAGATTTTTTCAGTTCCCCTTTTTCGGCATACAAAATACCGAGACTATTTTCAACATGCCCGATTCCATCGTTGTACCGGGCATCGAGAAAGTGCTGTTTACCTATCTTTAAATCGGCGAGGGCTGAATCCCATTCGGCCTGTCGAATAAAAATCTCCGATCTTCTTAAGAATGCTATCCCTTTTTGTTTTGAGTACCGGATATCGCCGTTCAGTGAAAGTATAACACGATGATAGATTTCTCTGGATTTTTCAAATTGTCCGAAGCGTTTGCAAATATCGCCTATTTCGTTAAGAAGTTCATAGTATTCGGGGGGTGATAGTTCCTCTTCGCATCTGGCGATAATGGTGTCGAGATGAAATCCATATACCAAATCTGCACTTACATTTATGTGTTCATCTCGATCTTTAGAACTCTTATGCATCCTTTTTTCGATGAGTGGAATCTCTTTTTTATCCGATTGAATTTTACGTACAAGAGATTCTGAACAGTATCGGGTCAACAGATCGTTGAGTTCCTCGTCGAATTTAATGTGTTTTGGGTTATTATTATAATTTTGCATTGGTTCTTTCGGGTTCGGGAGAATTTCTACAATTATTTTTTAAAATGCAAATGCATATCGTGAGAAATGCGGAATCTCACCGTTTACACATTGCAATTGTCCCAGATCGACATTATGACGTATCATATTTGAACTGATTTCTTCCCATTTCCCGTTATTGTCATAATAAAGACTTATTTCGGCATCTGAAGGGACTCCCGAAAGATCGAGTCCTCTGGTATTGACCGATAGTTTTGCAGGTTTCAGGAATTCAGATCCCGAAGGCCCGAATGTGATGTCGATGTTAGTCATTAGTATATCTTGATCGACGCTCATTGAGACCTTTATATCCTCGGATACCGAGCCGGGCTCGAAACGTAACGTGATGTTGATATCGACTTTATCGTTGCCCTGTCCCTGAGAATATTCGAGCTTGAGTTCGCCGCCGGTCTGAGGGCTGATAGTGGTAGATGTTTCCATCGTTTTAAATAACACGCCCGGATCCGGCAGGTTTAGAAAATTGAGTTCTTTTGACTCTGCTTTTTCTTCGACTCCTATCGGGTTCTCAAAATCACTGCACCCGACGAAGAAAACTAAAAGTCCTGCAAGTATGATGAACGAAAAAGATTTGCGAAGCATTGCTTCCCCCGTAATTACATTATTGATGTTAAATGATTTACATTTGTAGAAATCACAATAATCGTGCCAGATAATGATGACCGTAAATTTAGTTCTGTATATACTTGTATTTTATAAGGTTAGAGAATTGAGCTCTCACAAAAATAGTATTTTTGTATTTACTTAATGTAACATTATGTTACATTAAGGTGTAATATTGTATTACAATTATTAACCGATTCGGTGGAGAATGGAGGCAATATCTTCGATCGTTTCTCTGCGCCGGTGGTTATTAAGGTATGTGAATCTAATTGACCGATCGCTAAATGAGCCGACCAAATAATCGAGAACTTTTTGGGCAAGATGAAAATATTCTCTCGACTTGGCATTTAATCCCCGGTGTAAATATTCTTTTCCGATATGATAGCAAATTTTCCATGTCAGATCGGATACAGGATGATCCCGAATAATTTTAAACGAATCGTTGAAGTAATTCAAAGGATTAAAACTATCATCGGCTTTATATTTCCTGGAGAGCACTCCGAATTCATATAGTACTTCGGCTCGCATCCATGTCAAATTTTCGTTGATACAAAACGTGAGAATATCGTTCAGTAGTTGTGTAGCTTTCTCGTAATTTTCCTGAGATCTTTCAATGCGTGATATTTCAAGTAACGTTGCGTATCGTTGCTTTAAATCGTTTGTATTTTCAAAGAATGTGTGAGCGTCTGTGAAGTAATCGGTTGCTGCTTCATAATTATTGCAATATCCTTCTAATTTACCCGAGAGGTATAAAAATGTCCCGCGCTGTGAATTGATTCCCGTTGCTTCTATAATACGTCCGGCATTGTCAAGATGATAGCGTGTTCGATCCGCATCGCCGATTTGAAGAAATATATTTGCAAGGTGGAGGTTACTCTCGGTCAATCCCTCATTATCTTGCAAATAGTCGTTAATATCGAGACATTGTTGCAAATTAGTCAGCGCATTCTGAAATTCCGAAATCGCTAAATACACCTCTCCGAGATTTGACAAACAGAGAGCTTCACCCGGTATGTTGCCGGTTCTCCTGAATATATTCAGCGCTTTTTTATAATAGGAGAGCGACTCATTATATTTTTCCTGTTGATATGCGGCTATCCCCAGGTTGTTATATATTTGTGCCTCTTGTTGTACATTGCCGATTTCTTTGCACAATTTGAGCGCTTCATTCCAGTAGTATTCCGCTTCCTGATAATTTTCCCGGTTACTGGAAACATTGCCGAGGTTCAAATAGGGAACGATCAATTTATCCTTTAAATTGAGTTTCTTTAATATGCTTAGAGAGCGGGAAAAGTTTTGTTTGGCTTCGTCATAGTTGGTTTGATAGAAATTAATAATTCCCATTTTGTTATAAAGGGTGCTTAATTCGGAGGTGGATTTTGCCTCGCGAAATTCATTCAGCAATTTAGTGCAGCGATCCTGTGCCTCTGTATAATTCCCGCGCATAATCTCTATCGATACCAATTCACCTTCAAGTTCAATTTGATCAGATAGAGAGAGCGCCAGCGTCGATGCTTCAGATAGAGATTGTATCGCATCGTCAAGATGTCCTAAGCGAATTTGTGCTATTCCCAATGACTTGAGATACAGTAGTATTGTTGAATCCGGTATGTCGGGAAGGCGCAGCAGTTGCTTATATATTTTTTCTGCACTCCCGTAATCGGCAACAAGAATATATCCGTTGCCTAATTTTTCCATTATCTTTTTTTTCAGCGGGTCGTCGTCAGTTTGGAGTTCAAGACATATTTCAAGTAATTGGGTATATTCATTTATTGCGAAAATCGAAATTGCGTATTCTGCTGCATCTAAATAATGTTGTACCGCTTTTTCTGTATTTCCCGATTCTTTGAAGTGGTATGCAATCTGTTTTGATTGATCCGATGGTTTTTTCGGGTACGTTTGTTCCAGAACTTCTGCAATGAGGTGATGTAATTCCTTTTTCTCATCGCCGATTGAATTATAGATGAATTGTTGAAAACGTCGCTGAGCAAATTGATATCTTGTTCCATCGTCCGTTATATTGAGATACCCTTTTCGCGAAATCTTGTTGATAAATTGCATTGTTCTCTCGGGAGAATATGGACTTATCTTTTTACACAGCGAATCGGTTATAGGAGTAGGAAAGCAACTTAGCATTGCGAGCAGATTGTTTTCCTCCGGCATTCCCTGATCGATTTTATTCTGGTACAATTGAGTTATTGTACGCGGGAAACGATCTGGTTCCTTTAGTGCACGGGTGAGAGCCGGTATTGCTTCCTTGGGTGGGAGATCTGAAAATTGAAGCAGAAATTCTCTTAAAAGATAGGGTAAACCACCCACTTCCTGGTGTAATGTTTTTATTATTTCTTTATCAATGTGTTTGTTGTTGAGGTAGGTCTCCACAAATTTCTGTATCTCAGTCTCATTGAATTCGGAAAGCGGGATTATCGCAGATCCGTTTTTTCTTGTTTGTTGCCACTGTTCTTGTTTCCCGGAGTGAGAGGTTGCGATAATAATAGCCGGTGAATCGACAATCGACCGCTCGATATAGTGAAATAGTTCAACACTCGACTCATCGGCAAGATGGATATCATCGATGAACATAGCAAAGGGTCTTAGCTCTGCAAATTCCACAAACAGTGACGCCACAAGGTTATGAAATCGTAACTTTGAATCGACGCCCTCGGGTATCTGTGCATGCGAATCTCCGTTTCCGCGAAATAAATCGGATACTAACGTTTCGAATACAGAGTTATATTGTGAGATAAGTTTTTCTCCAGTTTCATCTAATTTTTTAAGATAAAACAGAATTGCTTTACACAATATACGAAATGGTTCATAGGGTGCTGAGGATTCGCCAAAGCAACGCGTTTCGAAAATTGGGTATTCATCTGATTCGATACGCCTTGCCAATTCGGATAACAAAGCAGTCTTTCCAATGCCGGCATCACCTTCAATAATGATAAGATTTATGTCTCCGCTTGGAGTTTTGTTAATACGGGTTTTAATTTTTTCAATTAAAGCGGCTATTTCCTTTTCTCTTCCGATAATTTTTACGGGAGGGATGTCGGAGACTTGTTTCTTCAAAATATGATATCTGGGAAATCTCTCACGTACCAATTCGATAATTTCGCTTGCATTTTGAAATCTTTTGACCGGATCTTTTTCAAGGAGTTTTGTCACTATGTAATTTAATTCTTCCGGAATATCGTGACGGAGGCGGGAGAGAGGAGGAGGGACTTCTAATATTTGTTTTTTAATTATATCGATGGAAGAATCCGCTGCAAAAGGAAGCGTACGGGTTATAATATGGTAAAGAGTTACACCGAGAGAATACAGGTCAACTCTTTGATCGAACGACTCGCCGCGAAGAAGTTCCGGTGCAATGTATTCAAGGGTGCCTCGAATAGGAGGTCTGTCTTCACCGACATTTGTTGCGGCAAACCCGAAATCGATAATTTTTACGATAGGCAGGAGTTCATCGTTTACCATTTCTTCGGTTATAAGAATATTGTCCGGTTTTATATCGAAATGAATGAGATCATGCCTGTGTATATAGTGGAGTGCTTCGCAAAGCTGATAGGTTATTTCATACAGTGATTCAACCGAAACGTTTTCTGTTGCCTGAAGTAAATTTCGTCCTTTGATGTAACTGAGCGTGAAAAAGTAATCGTTTATAAACTCCGGAACATCCGAGACGACAATCTTGTCAAAGTGAAATACTTTAACAAGGTTTGGATGATCAAATTGCTTGAGAGTCAGAAATTCGTTTTTAAGAGATTTTAATGATTCCGCGGTGATATAATCCGCTTGAATTGTTTTTAACGCAACCGAAACGTTTTCGTAAAACGTGTCTTTAACGAGATATACACTGCCCGTCGATCCCGAACCGATTTTTTCAATAATCTCACAACGTTTGTTTAGGATGGCCATAAATCGAATTTGATGTTAGACTAAATACTTTGAATTTTTTCCTGTGCTCCTTCAACGATTAAATGAGCCGAAATCACAAACATTGATAGTGCGATGCCCGGAAATATTGCAATCCACCAGGCAATTCGCAGGTATGGAGTTGCTTCGCCGATGATATTTCCCCAGCTTGGAATCGGCGGTTGTGTACCTAACCCGAGGAAGCTTAATGCGGCTTCGGCTAAAATTACATTTCCCAATTGCAAAACTGCACCGGTGAGAATCACCGGCAGCACATTCGGCAACAGATGGGACCGTATAATACCATACCACGGAACCCCCAGCAGTTGAGCGGAAAGAACAAATTCACGCTCCCGCAATTTTAATACCTCCGCCCGGACCAACCGGGCAGTTCCCATCCAACCCGCTACCGCCAGTATAATAATGAGCACTGTTATTGAACGTCCTAAAAAAGCAACAAGGGTAATAACGAGAAATAATGACGGAATTGCAATAAACAAATCGACGATTCTCATCAAAACTTTATCGACAAATCCGTAAAAGAAACCCGATATTAAACCGATCAACGTTCCAAATGACATCGCAACCAATGTTGCGGCGAACCCGATTCCGACTGAGATTCGTGTACCGTAGATTATTCTGCTGAGAATATCACGTCCTAATGAATCGGTTCCCAGAATAAAAATGATTGATGTTGTTCGATATTCATTTCCGGCTGTAAATTGATCTGAGCGGGTGAACCGTGTGATGCGATTTAGAAGGTAGTTATTCGCGCTTCGGCGAATTTGTTCTATCCGGTTTTTTCCCTCCAACCCGGGAGGGGGGTCCGGAATTCGAATCAACATAGTTCCGTGTGTGAACGGCTGTAAAAGCCGGGTTGTGGCAAGATCTCCCTGCGCATACGGATCTGCCGGCGCCAATAGCGGAGCTAATAATGCGATCAGACCAAAGGTAACGACGCCATAAAACCCCAGCAATGTACTGCGTTGCGGGAAAAATTTCGATATAAGTGTTTTAAAATTTTCTATTTTTAGAATGATGAATATAATTGCGATAATTAAAAATACATAGATAAGTCCGGCGATCCAGTACTCTATGAGTGCCCAATTCCAAATTTCACGCGCTTTATGCGGTGCGATAACCGTGTTTATAACTGTAAAGCATAACGATAGAAGAGTCTGTTTCGTCAACGAAAATTTAAATAGGGTGATGTATAGAAAAATCAGACCGAAGATGAACAAAAGGGAGTTATAATATTTTTTTAAAAAAACTTTCATAGTCCCTCGGTCCGAATTCTTGGATCGACCACCCGGTACATAATATCGGCGAGCAAGTTTCCGGCTATGACCACGATGCCCGCAACCATAGTACAACCGATAATAAGCGGGTAATCGCGTGCAAAGATAGCGGAGACGGTAAGGCGTCCCATTCCGGGCCAGGAAAAAATTGTTTCCGTAACGATGGCGCCTGCAAGAAGAATTCCAATGCTTGTTCCTGTAATAGTGATTGTGGGGATCAAAGCGTTTGAGAGAGCGTATGAAAAGAATATTTTCCGTTCTCCAATTCCCATGCTCCTTGCATTCAGGATATATTGTTCATGCAGAACATCGAGCAAATTTGTTCGTAAATACCGTGCAATAGCAGCAGCGCCCGGCAGCGCTAATACGGTTGCAGGTAAAATAAGATGCTTTATTAAGTCGAGAAAATATTCCATTCTTCCGAATTCATCGGCGCCGATGGAATGCATTTGCGATGAGGGAAATATCCCGAGAGAATACGAGAAAATATACAGGAGGACTATCGCAGCCCAGAATGTAGGCAGCGTATAGACTATTAATCCTCCCATAGATATAATTTTGTCGATGTAAGATTTATGAAATCGCACCGCGAGAAGCCCGAATGAAATTCCCGCAATAACTTGAAATAAAATAGCTGTTCCGGCAAGGATAAGTGTGTTCGGGAATGCAGAGGCGATAACTCTGGTGACATCTTTCTGATGGGTAAAGGAAAATCCAAGCTCACCTCTCACCACTCCCCACACCCATTGACCGTATTGGTGCAGGATCGATCTGTCAAATCCGAACTCTGCCCGCAATTGTTCGGCGACAGACGGAGGCACTGCTGGCGATATATAGATTGTCATTGGATCACCGGGTAACAGTCGCACAATAATAAATATTATTGTTACCAGGCCGACAATAAGAGGAATCGATGAAACAATACGTCCCAGTATGAGACGAATCATGCAATTAACCTTTCGGATATTACAATGCGGTTATAAATCATCGTCTCGCGTAACAAGTAATCCCATTATTCGGTATACCACTCCCAAGCCCGGTGAGTGAATCCATGTATATCGACTGTTTTGCCTTTTACTCTCTCATGTACCCCTACAATATTGCTTACCCAACATAGGAAAGTAACCGGTTGTTTCTCGTGGAATATTCTCTGGAGTTCCATCCAGAGCGGCGCCGCTTCTTCTGTGTTGTATATGACTCTCGTTCTCGCAAGAATTTCGTCGACTCTTTGATCTTGAAATGATACAAAGTTAAAATATGCAGTGTTAAAATCCGAACCCCACAGATTATCGATCTGGAGTTCCAGCGGAAACATAAAACCGACAATCCAGGCGTCGTAAGCTTTTTGTATCAGATTTTGGAGAAAGACCGCACCTTCAACCTGTTCAATCCTCATTTCGATATTGATTTCTCTCAACTGTTGTTGTATTGTGGTTGCCATCATAGATCGCAAATGATCTCCCGACGGAATCATCATAGTAAAAGAGAAACGGTTGTTTTCTTTATGTAGAATTCCGGTATCATCGACTCGCCAGCCGGCATTTTCGAGTAATTGAGCAGCCCGTTGCGGATCATAGGGGAGCGGTTCCAATGATTCGTCATACGCCCATCGAAAAACCGGCGGTATTGGTCCGACCGCTTCACGGGCATAATCGCCAAAGAACGCATTAGTCATTTCAGCCCGGTTGATTGCGAGTGTGAGTGCAGTTCTTACATCGGGATCTCCAAATATTGGGTGCGGTTGAATAGTTTGTCCTTCGGAATCAGCAAATGCCTGCACATCAATATTATTCCATCCGATAAAATAATACCGGCGTTCGGGCATAGGTATTATGTTAATGGATGTCCTTTTTCCTTCGATACGCCCGGCATCCTCGACTGTTATATCATCCATCATATCAATCTCTCCGGCTTCAAGTTGTGATATTCTCGATTGATAATCGGGTATCACTTGAAATATAAGCCGGGATAGTTTTCCCGGATGGGGAAGCACCGATAAGTCGTTCGATTCCAGCACTATAGACTGCTGTGGCGTCCAGGAACGCAATCTGAATGGCCCGGCGCCGACCGGCTGCCGGTTAACCGGATGAGTGCGGAGTTCATCGTTGGGAATATTTTCGAAAATATGGGCAGGCAAAATCGGTAATCCCGCGTCGAACAATTGCCCGGTATATGCCGCTTCAAACTTAAAGATTATGGTTGAATCGTTTACTATTTCTATGCTTCGCTCAATATCCGGCGTACCGTCTTCGTTTTTCAGGAAGTTTTCGAGGGCATCCTGCCTGACGCTCCCTATTTCCGGGTTGCCGTAGAGTTTATAAGTGACATAAACATCCCGTGCGGTAATCGAAGTGCCATCTTCCCATACCGCATCGGTTCGCAGATCAAATGTAATATGCTGATTGTCATTATGATGTTCCCACGATTTTGATAAAGAAGGATAATATGATATTACTCCCTCTTCCGGATCAAAATCGGAATGAACGAGACTCGGGTAGATTAGATCGATAATTTGACTTGCAGTAATTCCGGTCGCAAATATCGGATTGAACGTATCTGCATCTCCCGGTATGCCAATAATGACAATATCAGGCCGGTCGGGATCTGTTCTCTCGGAGCAGCCATAAAGAGTAAGTATGATTATGAGCGATGCAAGCAGAAGCCGGTAAAGACGTTTCATCGGGAGGACCTCTTGTATTTTCTAAAAATAATGAGTTATTTATTAGAATAAATTCTTAATAAAAGTAATGAATTATAAGTTTTACGTCAATATATTCATTATATTTATTTTTCCGGTCATTTATCGGTAAAGTTAATGCAAAATATTCTCCGGGTTCACGATCTTACAGTGCAGGTATTTGATCAAGGCAAACGGGTTTCGCTTGTCAATGAGATATCATTCGGGATTAAAAAAGGATCGGTGTTTGCAGTAATTGGGGAAAGCGGTTGCGGCAAAACGACCCTGGGGTTTGCGTTAACGAGACTTTTTCACGGGGTAAATAAATTTTCTGTGAACGGAAATGTCTACCTTAACGGTGAAGATATTCTGGGAATGCCAAATGAGAAAATCCGCACTCTAAGAAAGAATCAAGTACGATATGTTTTTCAGGATCCTGCCCAGTCGTTTAATCCGGTAAAAAAGATTAAAAAGCAGGTTTATGATGCGCTGCATATAAACAAGAAATCTGAGCGTACCCGGGAGCTGATAAAACTACGGGAGTTGTTAAAAAAATCGGGAATAGAAAATCCCGACGAAGTATTAGCATCATATCCGCATCAACTGAGTGTGGGCACACTGCAGCGAATACTTATAGTTATGGCGGTTTTTCCGTCTCCTCAACTGTTAATTGCAGATGAGCCGACCAGTTCGGTGGATGCATCGCTGCGGTATCGAATACTCGATTTTCTTGATGAGATGCGGCGTTCGATGGGTTTGTCGATTCTCCTGATTACGCATGATCTTGAGGTTGCCCGCAGATATGCCGAAGATGCAGCGATTATGTACGCGGGACGTTTCGTAGAAGTTGCACCGAAAGAGCTATTATTCACACAGCCATTGCATCCGTATACACAAATGTTGATGCAGTATTATTTTAAATCCGATGATATTGAATCCAATGCGGTAGATACTTTATCCGGCGCTGTTCCTTCTCCTTTGCATCTCTTGCAAGGATGCACGTTTCATGAGAAATGTTACAAAGTCCGTGATGATTGCAGGATTGAAGAGCCGCCGCTGACAGAAATTGATAACGAAAGGTTTGTAAGATGCCCGTACTGGAAGTGAAGAATCTGCACTGTAGCTTTAAAGTCCAGGCGCAGCGACTACTGGGAAAACAGAGGAAGAAAATCATTGAAGGAGTGTCTTTTTCCATACATCGTGCGGATACTGTCGGCATCCTCGGAGAAAGCGGGAGCGGGAAAAGTACCATAGCACGTTGTATCGCGGGATTACTGTTGCCGGATAACGGACATATCTTCTTTAACGGGTTGAATATATTTCCCGATACAGACAATAGAAAAAAGATTAAAAGAAAAATACAAATGCTTTTTCAAAATCACACTGCGTCACTTAATCCGCGGATGCCGGTAAAACAATCATTACTTGAGGCATTGAATTATCAAGAGGTATCCTCTCAAATAAGAGGAAATAATGGAACGAGAATTCAAGAGGTTCTGGACTCTACCGGTCTATCTCCCGATATATTGAAAAGATACCCCCGGCAATTAAGCGGCGGGCAGCGGCAGCGAGTTGCTCTTGCCCGGAGCTTATTAGCCCGACCGGAACTGTTAATTCTTGATGAACCGACTTCCGCCCTTGATATTTTAACACAGGTACAAATTCTCCGGTTGATCAAAAAGTTACAGGAAGAAAAAGGTTTTTCATTGCTGTACATAACACACGATGTTGCGTCGGCGCTTGAAATATGCGACCGGATTATTGTACTGTATCGTGGAAAGATTGTCGAAGAAGCTGAATCATCGCGATTAATGAACGAGCCCCGGCACCCGTATACGAAACGTCTATTGAACGCTTCAGGATTACTGGAACCGGCTAAATAAAATTTTAAGTTGATTTTTCGTAAAGAAATCGTATATTTATGTTTAGTCAAGTGCCTTTTGTATATCACTAAAAATTAATGGCAAAGTATAAATTCACTGATTATTTTGAGAATGAGGTTTTAAGGAAACGTCCATATTTAAAAAAAGAATGGTGTATTTATGTCGTTGAAAACGCTGTATATTTTGAACCTCAGGAGCATAATCGGTATCGATTTTGGGCATCCGTACCAGATCTGGAGGATCGATTTTTAAGGGTCATTACTTTAGAAGATAAATTAACTATACATAATGCTTTTCCCGATAGAGGATTTAAACTATGAAATTAAACTATTATCCTGAAACGGATTCCCTTTATATAGATTTGTCGGAGAGACCGAGTAGGGAAAGTAAAGAAATTTCCGAAGGCGTTATTCTTGACTATGATGCCGATGGGAAACTTGTTGGAATTGATATTGATAATGCAAGTAATAAGGTAAACTTAGCTAAACTAACTCTCAGCAAATTACCAGGTAAAGTAGAAACAGCTAATTCATGACCGTCGGGCTGTGTATATATTTATAACTGTACTAATATCAATCTAAGGGAGGTCCTTCATGGATGGTCAGGAAAACACATACGAAGAAAAACTTGCCGAGTTCGAAGCACGTATCGCCCGGGGTGAGAAAATCGAGCCCGGCGACTGGATGCCTGAAGAATACCGAAAACAACTCATTCGAATGATCGGTCAGCACGCGCACAGCGAGATCGTCGGGATGCTGCCGGAAGGGAAGTGGATACCGTATGCACCCGGTTTTCGCCGTAAACTGACGCTCATAGCGAAAGTGCAGGATGAGGCGGGGCACGGACAACTGCTTTACCGCGCTGCCGAAACACTCGGTAAATCCCGTGAAGAGATGCTCGAAGAGCTACTTGATGGAAAGGCAAAGTACTCAAACGTGTTTAATTATCCCACTCCGACATGGGCGGACGTCGGTATGATCGGGTGGCTTGTCGACGGCGCTGCAGTGGTAAACCAGAGAATGATTGCCAAAAGCTCATACGGTCCGTATGCGCGTGCGATGAAACGTATCTGCTTTGAAGAATCGTTTCATATAAAACAGGGACAGGATTTGCTTATCAGGATGGTGAACGGAACTGAAGAGCAAAAACTTATGGCACAGGATGCACTTGACCGGTGGTGGTATCCTACCTTGATGATGCTCGGAATGCCGGATAGCGATTCTCCCCATCTTGAAAAACTGAAGCGCTGGGGTGTAAAGGTAAAAACAAACGATGAACTCCGGCAGGAGTTTGTCGATCTGGTTGCGCCGCAGTTGCTTTCGGTTGGATTGAAACCACCGGACGATAATTTATACTACGATGAAAAAACAGGGCACTGGCATTTTACCGAGCCCGATTATGAAGAATTAAAACGCGTCATTAAAGGCGACGGACCGTGCAATAAAGAAAGGATGGAAGCACGACGGAAAGCACATGAAGAAGGTCGATGGGTTCGCGAAGCTCTCGCCGCGGCAAAACGAAAACGTGAGGTACCCGCAGCATGAGCGATACTCAACTACCGATCTGGGAAGTTTTTCATCAGGAGAAGCGCGGCGCGCCGCACGTACATGTTGGCGCGGTACACGCATCCGATGAGGAGATGGCGCTTCAAATGGCGAAGGAACAATTTGCACGCCGTCTCGATTGTGTCAGCTTGTGGGTGGTTCGCGAAGAAAACGTTGTGAGAACAAGTTACGAGGATCCCTTTTTCTTTGCGCGGAATACGGATAAAGAATATCGCGAGGTGTACGGTTTCCCGGCGCCGTTAAAGGGGAAACACCGTGAATAAAACCGAAGCGATTCAAACATATCTGCTCGCACTTGCAGACGACGAGCTCATACTCGGTCATCGCGATGCCGAATGGACAGGCCACGCTCCGCTTATCGAAGAGGATATTGCTTTTTCGAATATAGCCCAGGATGAAATCGGACATGCACAGGCGTGGCTGCGAATATACGAATCGCTCGGTGGAAAAGATCCCGATACGATGGGGTTTCTTCGCGACGCGGCTGAATTCACATGTTGTCATCTTGTGCAGATGCCCAAAGGCGATTGGGCGTATACGATAGTGCGACAGTTCTTTTTCGATGCAGCCGAAAAAATAAGATTAGGATATTTAAAACACTCCGAATTCGACCCGATTCGCGAACTTGCCGCTAAAATTTATCCGGAGGAACAGTATCATCTGCTTCATACACGGGGTAATGTTGAACGGCTCGGAGATGCAACAGAGGAAAGTCACCGGAGAATGCAGCGTGCAGTGGATGAAGCGTTCGGCCAGGCGCTCGGATTGTTCGAAAAGATACCAGGTGAGGAAATGCTGGTCGATGAAAATATCGCGCCCGACAGTAAAGCCCTTCAAACAGAATGGCTTCAATTTGTGTCTCCGGTGTTAAAAAGATCGGGTTTGAAATCTCCGGTTCATGAAACGAACGGTACCGTAGAATCAGATGTTACACCTGTATATGGCGGGAGACAAAAAAAACATACCGTCCATCTGGAAAATCTGGTGTCGGATATGCAGAAAGTGTACAGGATGATTCCGGGTGCGAAGTGGTGAGGCGGAAAATGTGAAAAGGGAAACGGGAAACGGAAACGGTTAGTTATATCATGGAGAGATAGGTATTTAAATTGGATAATGAATAAAGGCAAAGTAAATATATCGAACGCTGAGGTATTGGAAGCGTTAAAAGATGTAACCGATCCCGAAATCCCGGTATTATCTCTGGTCGATATGAAAATCATACGGGATGTAAAGGTTGACAAGGATGAAGTATATGTCACAATGACCCCGACATTTGCAGGATGTCCGGCTATCTACCAGATGAAATCGGATATCGAGGAGAAACTCCGGGAACTGGGATTTGAGAAGGTTCATGTCGATTTAAGCTTTAAAGAACCCTGGACGACCGATATGCTCGACGATGAAGCCCGGTCGAAGCTCGAAACGTTCGGCATCACTCCACCGACAAAACACGAAGGCGATCCGACCTCGGCAATGCATGCAACGGCAATATGTCCCCACTGCAAATCCGAAGATACGACGATGGAGAACCCGTTTGGACCGACGTTGTGCAGGATGATTTACTATTGCAATGCATGCAATCAACCTTTTGAGAGGTTTAAAGCGTTGTGAAGTTGTGAAATTAATGAGGGTATTGTAAGCTAATGGCACTCACCGTTCCCACCGCCCATTAACAACATCGGCAGCCCCAGCGCCCGCGACGCCATCATTATTCCTAAAATTATAATCGTAATTGCCGCAAGTTTATCGCCAATAAAACGCAGCTTTGTTCCAAAATATGACGAGGCAATTCCGACAACGAACAATGCTGGAAAGATTCCCATCCCGAATAGAAACATTATCGTTGCACCCGCAAGCATACTCCCCGAAGCTGCAGCTTTTATGAACATGGCGTAAAGCAATCCGCACGGAAGGAATACCGTCAACATGCCGATGTAGAACTTGCTCTCGTTTGTCGGACTGTTGAGTAGTTTTCCGTATGTTTTTATATATAATCGAAACAGAAACGCACGTGTCTGACGCTGCATCGGGAGTTTCTCTGAGAAGCCGGTTCCCGGGATAATCTTTAACATCCATATTCCGGAAAAGATGAGCAAAAATCCCACAGCGCCGGTAAAGTACGGAGCTATAGTTTCGATACCAGTCAAACCCGCCCCGATGAATCCGAGGAGAGCACCGACAATGGTTTTGCTTAATACTCTCCCCGCGTTATACGAAAGGTGAGCGGGTATCGATTGTAACGGTGGTTTGGCAGTGAGTTTACTTTGAGTTGAGTATGCCAAAACAATTGCACCGCACATACCCACGCAGTGCATGCTGCCGAAAAATCCGGCGAGAAAAGCGAGGTAGTATTCCATTTACGAATGACGAGTTAAGAGTTGCGAATTGGGTGTTTAGTGTGAGAATCGTTATTGTGGAGGTAATTCAAAATTACCGGCAACAATACCAGGAACGGTGATGTCTTCGTCTAAATCCTCCCATCGGAGAGCGAACCCGTCTAAACGAATTTCGACCTTACTTAATTTTTCATCGGAAGCTTCTTTCAATCTTCGAAATCTATTTGCCGGAAATCCTATTATCCGACCGTCTGTTAATTCTAAGTAAATAGTTCTGTTTTCTGTCCATACTTTTATTGCAGCGGGCTCTGCTATTGTTTGTTTTGCGCTATTTATTACGCTCATTATATTTCTCCAACAAAAATTCATTATATTGAAAAATCAATTTTTCTATATCACGTACAATGTGCGGACGAACACCCTTGTTTCGAGCTAATTTTATCGGATCCAACCAGAATTTACACTCCCCATCAGGTGTAGCAACATGTATATGAGGAGGTTCGTTTCTTTCATCCGAATAAAAATGAAATCGGAATGATCCGATACGAAGAACCGTCGGCATAATTTTAAATATATCAGTATAAAACTTTATATGCAAATGCTTAATTGGTTTGTTATCACTCATTCAATCAAACAAACAAACAATCAATCAATCAATCAAGCATTCATTCATTCATTCATTTCAATATAGCCCCTAACTTGTCAATCTCATTCACCGGAAGCTCACAGGTAAAGTTTTCACAAACATACGCTGTCGGTTTATCGTCTATCTTTTTTACCGTTCCGATGAACTTAACTTTTGAGGCGAGGTATTCCTGGCCTTTGCCGCCGTCGGCGAGGAGTAATACTTTGCCGGGTAGGAAGCGGGAGTGTATTTCCCTGAGCATTGCGCGGGTTTGCGGCTCCTCTTTGTTTCCAGCAATGATAATCTGCTTTGGTTTTGAGAGTGCAAGATCGGTTGCGGCAAGAAATTGGGCAAGTGCCTGAGGTGCCTTGTTCATCAACTCGCTGAAGTAAGAAAGCGACTTCATTGCGTTTTCCAGGTAATCGTCGCGTCCGAACATATACGATAATCGCAGCAAGTTTTCGATTGCTATGGAATTACCCGACGGTTCGGCGCCGTCATGCCATTCCTTAGAGCGTAAAATAACAGACGGATCGTTGCCGGAAGTATCGAAGAAGCCATCGTTCTCTTCATCATAAAACAATCCAATCATTTGTTCATTTAACAGGAGTGCCGTATCGAGGAGTTCTGTATCGAACGATGCCTCGTACAAATCGATTAACGATCGTGTAAAGAATGCATAGTCTTCAAGATGTGCTTCAATCATCGCCTCGCCGTCCCGGTAGCGGCGGAGTAACTTTCCTGAGTTTCTATCATACAATTTTTTTGTAATGAAACCTGCGGCATTTTCAGCCATGTGCAGGTATTGACCATCTTCGAATACCTGATACGCCCGGGCACATGCGGAAATCATCAGTCCGTTCCACGAAACGAGAATCTTATCATCAAGATGACACTTCGGGCGTTTCTCCCGCGCTTCGAATAATTTCAGACGGATTGATGATAGTAGTTCTGATATGTCATCGATATCTTTATTTAATTCCTGTGCTACTTCTTCTTTCGTTTTCTCAATCGAAAGTATGTTCTTTCCGGTGAAAACACCGTGTGGATCCGAGCTCACATTGCCGTTTTGACGAAGTCCGTAGTACAGTTCGGCGACTGCAAATTCATCGGGTGTAAGTGTTGATTTTATTTCAGAATATTTCCAAACATAGAAAGCACCTTCTTCTTTTTCAGTAGGATTATCGGGATCGACGGCGCTCTCCGCATCTTCGGCTGAATAAAAACCACCTTCAGGAGAAGTCATAACCCGTTTAACATAATTGAGTACATCCTTTGCTACGTTTGCATAAAATTCATCACGTGTAATCTGATACGTGTCGATATACGATAAAACAAGCTGCGCCTGATCGTAGAGCATCTTTTCAAAGTGGGGAACCTGCCATTTTGCATCGGTTGCGTAGCGATGAAATCCGCCTCCGATATGATCGTATATGCCGCCGTGCGCCATTTTTGTAAGCGTAAAAGCAGGCATTTCAAGTGCATGTAAATCTCCGGTTCGCTTATGGCAGCGCAATAGAAAATTAAACATCACCGGGGTCGGAAATTTCGGCGCGTCGCCAAACCCGCCGTTTTCCGGGTCGAATGCATCTTTGATTTTGATGAAGCCATTGTCAAGGATTTTTTCATCAAGATTTTGTTTCGGTAAGGCCGGTGCAATCGATTTTGAGAGGTGATCAAAAATCTGACTGCTTGACTGTGTGATCTTCTCCCGTTCGTTATTCCATATTTTATGTATCGTTTGAATGACATCTCCGAAACCCGGGATACCATGTTTTGAGACGGGAGGAATATATGTTGCCGCATAAAACGGCTTTAGGTCGTGCGTTAAAAACACCGACATTGGCCAGCCGCCGTGCCCCGACATCGCCTGTAGTGCCTTCATATAAATTCGATCTACGTCCGGTCGTTCCTCCCGGTCGACCTTTATGTTGATCAAATAGTTATTCATTAATTCTGCAAGCTGTTCGTTCTCGAAGACTTCACGTTCCATGACGTGACACCAGTAGCAGGTTGAATAACCGATGGAGAGAAATATCGGCTTGTCTTCTTCTTTGGCTTTCTGAAACGTCTCATCTCCCCATGGGTACCAGTCGACGGGATTATATGCATGTTGCAGCAAGTACGGACTTTTTTCGTGAATGAGTCTGTTAGGATTTTGTTTTGATTGTGTCATAGACCTATGTATGAATTAGAATATAAACAGATATAACGTGCCCGGGCACGTATCTTCACAATTGTATAACAATGGAAAGTGCAATGAAATTCATTCGCCAAAGACTGCAAACTGTCAACTGCATGCTGCCAACCGAACTCACCCCGTCCACTGCGTTCCGCAAATCAGTTTATACGGGCAGTTCGGACACTCGGCGCCAAAATCTTCGGTGGGATGAAAATCAATATCCGGATTAGTTATCTCATTCAATAGTCTATTTATTACTTCTTTTATCCGGTTTAATTCTGCCTGTTGGTCCTGCATCATTTTCAGTAAACTAATATCTATGTCCGGAGCAATCCTCTGTTTTCCTAAAAGGACAAAGGCGGGATTAAGGGATTGGGATGAGCCGGATATATTGCTTTCGTATAAGAGCATATAAACGGGCAACTGTAGTGAACCTATTGCACTATACCAGGTTGATCGATCATCGATATCGAGTTTGTTGAAGCGAATCCTCAGCCGGTCTGCATTGCCCGATATTTTAAAATCGAGGATATACACATCTTCGTTCCTTTTTTCAATTCGATCAATCGTGCCGGTAATTTGATAACCGTTTAATTCTGCCTTTAGTGAAGTTTCAACATCAAGAATTTTTATCTTATATTTTCTTGCCAATGGAATCTGATAAGAATATAAAAACTCCTCCATCCTCCGTTTTATTTGCTGCCGCAGAACATAAATCTTTCCCGATATCCGGTCACCGAATACATCGCTAAACTCACTATCGACTGCTGCGTTCATCTCATCTGTCGAAAGATCAACCGGTGAAAGTTCAATCCCTTTTCGTGATGTAAAATATCTTTTTAGGATGCCGTGGACAATTGATCCGATCCGGAGGTTGTCAACCTCTTCTGTGAGTTCGTCGCGTTCACGGAATTTCAGTATATACCGGTAATAAAATCGAAGCGGACATTTCAGGTATGTATCCAGCGACGTTGCGCTGTATTCCAATTCATTGAGAATGGGTAATATATCTCCGGTTTTAGGTATTGGCGATGGTTCGGTATTTATCAGTTTTACATTATATCTGATTGAATCGGTTTCGATAAGTTTACCTGACTTTTCTGCGTTCCATGCAAGTTGTTCCAGATATCGGCTGCGTTCTTTCTTATCTTTTTCAATGTAAAAGAAATCAACTTCTCTTGCATGATGAACTAACAGATCCAGATAATATGCGTACAACCGTTCACGATCGCGGTAGGTTGGAATGCCGAGTTCTTTGCGAACCCGGTTCGGCACAAGCGACTCATCGTTACGCATACCGGATATGACATCGTCATTTGCATCGAGAAAGAATACACGGTCGAATTTCAACGAACGGGTTTCGAGAAATCCCAGAACCTGTAATCCGCTTAACGGGGTGCCGGCAAATGGTATCTGTATTTCCGATACATAGTGGTTGTAGAATTTAAAATATCCCTCCGGTTCATCAAATGATATTTTCGATAGCAGGGAATTTTGCAATCCGGATAATGACTCGATTAAATGACCGGAGAAATGGTTGAACAGAGGGTGCTGCCGTGCCGTGCTGTTCTCGTTAATATATAAAATTATATCGATAAGCTTCTTAGACAGCTCACCGATTGAAGATACGTTTTCCACAGAACGCAATGTATATGTGTGTATCCCCGTCAAATGATTTTGAAATTCATCAGCGGTTAGAGTATAACCGGCGCCAGCCGCTCTGGCTTCGACAGCTTTGAAAAAGGAGGTATCGTTTTCAATTTCGCGGAGATCGAAATACGATAGGGCTGGATTTTTGCTAAAATGATCTTCAAGTGCATGAAACAATATTCTTGATGGTTCCGGTGATTCATTCAGCAGTATGTTTTTTGTGTACGGGTGAAGTACAAATTTTAGATACTCCGGCGCATTGTATTTGTCTTCTTCGCGCGACAGGATTGCATCCATCATAGATGAAATGAAACCGTGAATTGTACTTCGTGACGCAGGATACCCGAGCGAAATATTGTAATTGTTGTTATAAATGAGTGGAAGGGTATTTTGAATCAGCGGAAAGAGTGTTTCTGCTGAAGGAGTTACGATTATATTTTTTTCATCCAATATTACATTCTGATCGTCGAGCTGTTTGATAAGTTTTGATAACGCAAATACCTGACCGTGTGTGTCGGAACTTTTATGAACCCGGATAACAGGCGTTGTTTCCTCAACTTCGATTTCCTCCGGTTGTATGCGAAGTTCCTTTAAATGTTCCCGCATCCCCTTTCCATCCTGAAAAATTATGAGCGCATCATCCCGTTTTAATAATCCGGAAAAAATATCCCGCTCGGATTTTGTCAACATAAAGAATCCGGCACATATTATATGCGTAAATTCGGATAGTTGAATATCATCTATCGAATTCGCTGCATTCCGGTACCGGAGCGACCTGGTTGAGTAATTTTCCGATGCTGTCTTCTCGTAGAACTTTGTGTAATAATGTACGATTGTGCCGAGTTGCTCCGCATCATATCCTGCGAGGGTTTGATGCAGTCTCTCGACCGATATGTCCGCAATGCAAAATTCTTCGAGTTCTTTAAAGATGTTCATTGCCAGCGGCAGGAAATCGTCTACTCTTTTAAAATGTTCGCCTCCGAGTGGAGCGGTCGTCGATTTATGTATGTCATACAGAATTGCAGCAGCATCGATGGAGTCTATTTTCCTGTCGATTATCTTTAACTCGTTTTCATACACGTAGTCCACGAACTCATCCATTGACATAATAGCGGGAGGAATGTAGCCGGCGCCGGTTCTGGTTCCGATTATCTTGCGCAGATAGTATCCGGGTCTTTTGCCCGGAAATACTATTAAAGTGCCGGAATAATCGTTGTTTTGAGATGGCAACCGGTTGGCTATATCTTCGATTATGTCATACCCGGGCGGGACGAGAATGGAAGTACTCATTCGACTACCTTTATACTTTCCTTATCGATATAGGCAACGATTCCGTGAACGGTCTTACCGGGATATATGTCGCGAAGGATGTTTATGTAGTTCAACAATTGTTTTTCATGGTTGATTGTGGAAATGCTGTCATCGCCTGTTTTAAAGTCAATTGCAGTTATTCGATCCGGATCGATAACCAAACGGTCAACTCTGAACAACCTGCCGGATGAATCCGTGATATCCGTTTCGGTTTGAATTGTTCTTCCTTTGCGTTTTTCAAAATAATGAAATATATCATCACTGTTTATGAATGATGTAATCGTCTCGATTATACTTTTTTCGGATAGTTCGCGTGCTGAAGCGTTTTGTTGTTTAAATTTGTCAAATTCATTTTTTATTTTTTCATCCAGCATATTATCGAAAAATTCTATTGAAGAAAGTATTTCATGGATCAGCTCGCCGCGTTGCAGATCAGCAATATTGAGCGGCATATCGTCCCCGAATCCGAAATGAGCTTGTAAATTATGGTAGTGTGCGGTGATGAATTTTTCTTCCGAATGCAGATGTTGTGTGCATTGTTCCTTTTCGCCGAATGTTTTGTCAGGGAGAAATGTAAATATACTTGTCTTGCCGATGTTTCTGGGGGGGACCCCTATGAGATACAACTCATTTTCAGCCCGTGTACACGCAACATAGAGTCCGTTTAAATAATCAGCTATGTTTGCTAATCTGTGTTCGTTGTACACCCTTTCTATTGTCGGATCAACATCGGCAAAGGTTGATTTTAAATACATTAAATTTGGGGGATCGTCGCTCGTGTCGATATAGAAATCTTCCTTCATTCTGTGATCGTTGTAGAGCACGACGATAACAATAGGGAATCCCAATCCCTTTGCTTTATGAATGGTCATCAGTTGTACCGCGTCTATTTTTTCGGGTGTGTCGATATTCCATTCCGATTCGGAATCTCCGGCTTCCACGTAATCCAAAAACGCACGGAGACTGTTTGCACCGTTCGATTCAAAATCTTTAATTGCTTCGATAAACTTAGTTAGCGTCGCTTCTTCATCACGAAAAGTATGGTATAGAGAAAACATTTTATATATGTCGAGCGTAAGATCGTAAATAGACAGGTGACCGACCCTGTTGAATAAATGCTCCAGATAGTTTTGCCAAAAGTCGGGAAATGATTGCATTACATTTTTATAGAGAGGATGTTTTCTCAGCTCCGGCTCGTTTCCGGCTTGTGTGATGTATTGAATAAAATTATCTCTCGAAATGCCGGTTCGTTCGAGTGCCGTCCGGCAAATATCTCCGAGACAGAATGTTGCAAACGCAAGATCGTCGACCGGAGAATTAAGAAACTGAAGCAGCGAAATTAATTCGCCGGTAATTTTACGTTTCCGCACATCCAGATTTGAGAATGATACAAATTGTATGCTCTCTTCACTAAGCCATGAACTTATCGTCGTGACATCGTTATTTTTAAATGTAAGAACGGCAATGTCGCGATAGCTGTATCCCCTTTGTAAGGCATCATTAATGGTATCAAGAATTTTCTTTCTTTCTGGTTCAGGGGCTTCATCCCGCATCTCGGGAGTATACACGATGCTTTCTGCGTACCCTTTGTTTTCTTTTTCTTTGGCAGCATATTGTTTGTGATGATCCAGTCCGCTCAAACGCGCTGCGGCGCCGTATTCATCGTGTTCGAGTATATTGTTAAAAAATATTTCATTGAAATGCAGGATGTTGCCGTCGCTTCTGTAGTTTGTATCAAGGTCGAGGATATTCGGCGAGGCAGATAAAAATTCCTGTCTCTCCTCAAGGTGTTTCATGATCTTGAAATCCGCACCGCGGAATTTATAAATGGCCTGTTTAGTATCGCCCACCGCGAACAAGCTGCCGCCCTGCGAAAGCGAATTCTCGATCAACGGTTTTAAATCCGCCCATTGAAGGGGGGAGGTATCCTGGAATTCGTCGATCAGATAATGATGAATGGTGTCTCCCAGCATTAGATAAACGTACGGTATGATTTCCTGGTGAAGAAACGAAGATAGCAGTTTCCCGATATCGTCGATTAAAATTTGATTGCGTTCCCGTTTTGTATTGTTAAGGATACTGCTAAAGTTGCGGAAGTTAAAAAGGTGCGCATTATAAAAGGACCGGGCATAATACAATGTCATTCGTGCGTATAGGTCGTTAAGTTCATCGCGCAACGCATTGACCTGTTCATTCCACTTGTTGAACTCATCCGGTTTCATCTTTCCTTTTTTAATAATGCTGGCATTATGCCGTCTCCCGATTGCATAATCCCTGTCGTTGGTTTTTACCGCTTCAAGTGCGTTGTCAAAACGGGCATTTTTATTGTACTCCAAACCGGATTTTTTGACAAATTTATCTATTTTTTGAATCTGTTCTTTTATATTCTCGAATATATTTGCCATTGCATCCGAGTAATCCTCAGCTTTCACATCATGCGGAAGGGATGCAAGACGTGTGTACAGATTCTTAAATACGGAAATAATTTCTTCGGTTGGATCCCAGGGATAACGCGTATCGGGTCCTCTATGTGATAATATATACTCTATTATTTTCTCGAGGACCGATGCTTCTTCGGTATTCTCTTTGATCTGCCGGAAAAATGTATCGAATGCCTGTTTGATGAGTTCATTCTTTTGTAATAAAATTTCCGTTGTGGGAGAGACGCCGAATTCGAGTGCCGAGGAACGAAAAATTGATGCTGTGAAACTATCTATTGTTCTGACCTGAAAATCGGAATAGTTATCGAGTATATGATCCACAAGTTGTCCGGCTCGTTCCTCCAATGTATCACGTTCGAGTCCTGTGAGATATACAAGAATTTCGAGGTGTTCTTCATCCCCCGAGTAAATGGCTTTTAACCACTTGAGAATTCTCTCTTTCATTTCACGTGCGGCGTTGTTTGAGAACGTTATGGCAAGAATGTTGGAAAGAGTATTACGGTCTACACGATCCGAAAGGAGGAATTGAATATATCTGTGTGCAAGCGCCCGGGTCTTGCCCGAGCCCGCCGATGCCCGAAGCAGTGTAAAGTCCGGAAAGGAGAGTTTGCTATCCGGGGTGAGGATGGTAGGCGCCATACGGTTTTTTATTTACCCTTCCATTGTGGTTTTCGTTTTTCAACGAATGCTTTCATGCCTTCTTTTTGATCCTCGGTTGAAAAGAGCAGGTAGAAGTTTTTCCGTTCGAATTCCAGCCCGGTTTCTATAGTCGTATCGAACGCTTTAAGCACCGATTCCTTTGCCATCTGTAATGCCACCGGCGGCTTTGAGGCAATGAGTGCCGCCATTTCTTCCGCTTCGTTGATGAGCATTTCTACCGGAACGATTTTATTTACAAGTCCAGCCTGTTGTGCTTCCTCGGCTTTCAGGAATTTTCCCGTGAGCACCATCTCCATTGCCCGGTATTTTCCGACGGCTCTTGTAAGACGCTGAGTTCCGCCGGCGCCGGGCATCACACCTATATTAATTTCCGGCTGACCGAATGTCGCCGTTTCCGAAGCAATAATTATATCGCAGAGCATAGTAAGCTCGCACCCGCCGCCGAGTGCAAAGCCGCTGACTGCGGCAATGAGCGGCTTTTTGATTTTACGGATTCTATCCCATTTAGAAAGTTGATCCCGAACGAGCATATCGACGGCTGTCGCATCCGCCATCTCTTTTATGTCCGCACCGGCTGCAAATGCTTTTTCGTTTCCGGTGAGTATTATACACTTGATCGAATCATCGCGATCAAATGATTCGAGCGACGAAACAAGTTCATCCATTACTTCCCGGTTGAGCGCATTGAGGACCTGTGGTCTGTTTATTTGAACTTTTGCAAATCCTTTGTCGCTCGTGGAAACGAGAATTGTGTTGTATCGCATTGTAAATGGACTCCCATATGAAGGTTAATAAGCATCAAGGGATAATCACGTTTGTAAACTCATCCCTGAACGGTGAAACACGAATTGAATCACCCCGTAAAGCAAAAAAATACCGATCCGTCTGATGATCGAAATGGACAAGCAGTTCATATTCAAGCGTTGATAACCTCCCCAGATTATAACCCTGTGCTACATGTCCGCTCGGCATTATCATTCCGTCGGGCTCTACGACTTCTCTTCCGGTTAGTGCAATGATTTCAATTTTGTCGTGGTCGATACGTACCTGATATCCGCGAATCAGCGGCAGGCGGAAACGATCGCCCGGTACAATTTCCATAAATAAGTCGTCGGATTCTTCGAGAAACTGATAGAATATTATGTTCAATTTTTCCTCGAAAAAATCGTCATCCCCTGCATCGATGGACAGAGAGAGCGCCGCAATTAGCAGAAGGTATTTAGGCAAGCTCTTTGCCGCACTCGCCGCAGAATGTATAACGGACCGGCATCGTTGCTCCGCAGGAGGAACAATGCGTAAGCAGACCTTTACGAACTTTTTCATAATCAATCGGCCTCTTGTTTTTAAAAGAATCAATCCCTTCATAAATTTCGGGCGCCGATGTGTGCACCGTCAGCCAATCGCGTGCATGACCGATAGTCATCGCCCACGAAAAATCCCGCCAAACGTTAAGCTGCTGTTTTGTGTAGCGCGTTACTTCCGGCAGTTTATTGAGAAGTTTGTCGGTCATTTCATTGACCGCGTCGTCTAATCTTCCCCTCGGAACAATGCGGTTTACAAGTCCCCAATCAAGGGCTTTTTCCGCCGGTATCTCATCGCATAGCAGTAAAATTTCACGGGCGCGTCTGTCGCCGACGATGAGCGGCAGCCACTGAGTTGCACCGGCAGCCGGAACGCTGCCGCGTGCAGGTCCTACCTGCCGTATGTAAATATCATCTGCTGCAATTGCAAGATCGCAAGCCATATTCAACTCGTTACCGCCTCCGACGACAATACCGTTTAATCGCGCGACCGTCGGTTTGCCGATATTGCGTAATCGATCATGCATTTCTATGAATGCACCCATCCATTTATAAAAATCGCCGGGATGCGTCATAAACTCGTCATGCCATTGTTTAATATCCGCACCTGTGCAAAATGCTTTCTCGCCAGCTCCGGTTAAAACCATAACCGCAATATCATCGTCCCACGTAACATCTTCGAAAACCCGATGCAGTTCACGGACAGTCTCGAAGTTCAGCGCATTGTGGGTTTCGGGTCGATTAATGGTTACGGTGGCAATTCTGTTTTTCTTGGTGTAAAGTAAGTTATCGAGCCCGAGCTGCTCTGGATCTATTCCGGTATATCTTGATCTACGCATCTTCTGCAACCTCTGCAATCATCATTTGAACCAGTCCCCCCGCAAAATCCATTAAGTCTTT